>NZ_NNRN01000042.1:0-144243 GCF_002252535.1 Brucella lupini | reverse complement strand
GAGGGACTTATTCATATTGATACCCGTCACATGAAATCCCGTAGCATCATAAACATGCCTCGCACGCGCGTTGTCAGCGGCGACGCGGAGCTTGATTTGCTGAAAGCCTTGACGCTTTAAGTCGACCTCCAGGGTTGTTAAGGCCAGCTTGCCGTATCCCTTCCCCTGTAAAGAGGGAAAGATGTAAAAGTCCATAATGAATGCTACCTGTTTCGCTGGATCCTGTTTGTACCAGAGATAGCCGAGAAGCTTTTCCGGACTGCAGGCAGGGTCGATCAAACACAGCAAGATCTGGTCAGTCGTATTGACACCGTCTGGCAAGTCCGAAGCCATTTCTCGTTTTACCTGATCAAGAGCGGCTACGTCGGAAAGACGATAACTTGATGCAACCTCCGCTGCGTAGTCAGGAATGAAATAGCCGAGATAAGTCGGGAACTCATCCTCTCGCATAGGTCTTAGTTGGAGCATGAAGGATTCCTTTCGTCGTACAGACGGGGATCGTGTCACGCCCCGTGCCCTTGCAGGTGAAGCTTGTGAAACAATAACCCAACCAGCCTATCGTTTGTGTAGCCTTGACGGAGCGTGAACTGTATGCGGTCCATCGGTTGAACAGGAACTTTACGTCCCTGGCTCGACTTCCACCACAAGCGGAGCATTGGGAGCAAGCGCGTTGCTCGATGGGGCGGCTTCTGTCGATTGCGATACACAAGCCGCTTCCCCTTGAAGTTCGTGGGCGTCGATATGCATCGATGAGTTCTTTTTCCATCCGCCGTGAAAATAAAGGACCGTCGCCATCAGCAGGGTTGATACCATTGCAGCTGGAAAACTCAGCCAGAGCGCATCGGAACCAAACTGTTCACGCAGACCAATGGCGACACCGAGACGCACCGGGTACATGGATACGAAGAGAATGATGAGCGGCCAGATAACCTGGCCGTTTGCTCTTACAGTTCCGAAAAGAACCATCGATACGCCGAAGGCGATGAAGCCCCAGGTCGCGATCTGTCCGATGTGCTGGCCGATCGCGATTGCCGGACTGTCCGCGCCGAGAAATATCTGCATGGCCTGTCGATCCGCGAGAAGCAGCAGCACAACCAGGGCTCCCGTCATCAGAACTGCATAAATCGCCCCTATACGCGTTATCGAACTCACGCGATCCCATTTTCCCGCACCGATATTCTGGGCAGCCATGGCGCTGACAGCGGCGCCAAGCGCCATTGCCGGCATCTGCACATAAGTCCAGAGCTGCTGCGTAGCGCCGAAGGCGGCTGTCGTATCGACCCCCTCTTGATTGACCAGCCGCATCATGGTCAGCATCGAACTGGAAACCACAATCATCTGGACGCCCATTGGCAGTTCTTTGGTGAAGATCAGCCGCAGTAATTCCCGGTCCGGAACTAGAAGCCATAATTCCTCGCCGCGCAGGCGCAAAGGCAGATCACGGTAGTAGATATAATAAAGCATCGCTGCGAGGCTTATGTAATTGGCGGCAGCCGTCGCCAGGGCAGACCCTGCGATACCTAGTGCGGGCAACGGCCCCCAGCCCAGAATGAAAAGGGGATTGAGCGCTATATCCAAAAGAACGGCCATTCCCATGAATATGAGCGGGGTCATGGCGTCGCCGCTGCCGCGCAATGCCATCATCAATGTCGTCTGCATCAGAATCGCCGGCATGGCGAGGAACGTAACTTGCAGAAACGCGCGCGCCAGCGGTTCAATTGCTTCAGGCGTTCCGAGCAAATCCAACACCTTTGGGGCGAGTAGCCAGCCGATGATGGCGACGACAATGCTAAGCGGCACGAAAGTACCAACCGTGGTGCCCGCTATTGCGCGCGCTGTCTCGACATCACGCCGCCCGAATGCCTGTCCGATCAGGATCGTCGATGCCATGCCGAAACCAAAGACAAAGGCGGTTAGCAGAAACATGACCAGGTTGCCGTTTGTCGTAGCAGCAAGTGCATTCTCGCCCAGCAACTGGCCGATCCAGATCGTATCGATCGAACCGTTGGCCGATTGCAATATGGAAGAGCCAAGCGTCGGCAACGCAAAAAGCAGCAAAGCCTGATTGATCGGGGCTGTTGTCAGGTCGATGCCTTGTTTCATGAGACCTCGTCATCGGAATGTTTTGTTGTGAAAGAACTGCCTAAATGAAACTGGATGTTCGTCCCCGTTACCGGAAACCTAAATGGTTGTACTCCGGAGTGATGTTGGCAGTTTGCACACCACACGTAAAGTCACGGAAAAGAGTATCGGATGTGACGCAAAGCGATGGTACGACCGTTTTATGCCATTCCCACTAATCAAAAGATTGCTAATATGGTCATGAAAGCATGGAGGGGCTCTATCCATGAAAGGTCTGGCAAATAAGGCATTGCAAGATGCCGATAAGAATGAGGGTGATCTACATCCTGCTCAAGCGGGGTGTCAGCCATCACAACTGAACCCGGGCGACCACGCCTGTGCAGGCGAAGAGCAGCTCAATTGGCTCGTCGCAATGATCAATCACGTGCCAGATTTCATCTATGCCAAGGACCTGCAGGGTCGGTTTCTGTTTGCCAATGATGCTGTGGTTCGCAACAACGGACTGTCGGACATCAGAGATCTGGTCGGACTGACCGACTTCGAAATTCATGGTGAAGCTGCGATCACTGCTCGCATTTCCGAAATCGAAAAGCAGGTCATGGAAAGCGGCCAGCCGGATCTCGGTTATGAAGAACGCGCCATGCGCGGCGGAGCTGATCGCTGGCTCATGATCTCGCGCGTGCCTTTGCGCGATAGAAGCGGCAATATTATCGGCGTTGTGGGTGTGTCTCGTGACATTTCTATCAAGAAAAGGGCTGAACGCTTCATGCAGGTTCAGGCCCGTATTCTGGAGATGACGGTAAGCGCGGTTGCCATACCGGAATTTGTCGATCAGCTGGCACATTTGCTGGAAGATATTACAGCTGGTGTTCACTGTGTTGCCATGGTTACCGGGGAAACGACTGACGAAGTCGTCATATCCGCGCCTTCGCTGCCTCAACTGGTGACTGGTTTGAGAGGTAGGCTTGAATCGATTTCGGCCGCGAGTCTCGAAGTGGTGTTGAGGACATTGCTTCCAGACAGCCAAACCATATTCTGCATCGAGATTCCGTCTGCGGACGCTGAGGGGCACGGTTTTCTAGGCTTGGTGGCCGATGTTGACGCTTCGAAAGACCTTGATCTCAGGGAGTTTTTCACTACTGCAGCGAGGCTGACCGGCATTGCCATAGACAGGCGCATTGCCGATGAGCGCATCCGCTATCTGGCCGAACACGATACGCTGACGGGACTGGCGAACAGGGCCTTCCTGGAGCGAAGGCTCGACGAGATTCTCCAACAGGCAGCTTCCCGATCTCGAAGGGTGGCTGTTGGCTTTCTCGATCTGGATCAGTTCAAACCGGTCAATGATACGCTCGGCCATGCAGCGGGAGACAAGCTCCTGCAACGGATTGCCGGGCGGATTTCGGTGCTCCTGCGCGACGGTGAACTAGCCGGTCGCATGGGAGGCGATGAATTCATTCTGGTTTTGCAGGCGGATGAAGGTGATTTTTGCTCCCGGCTGGACGAAATCAGGCGGAAGATCAGCGAGCCGGTCGAACTGGACGGGGCATGTCTGGAGGTCACCTGCAGTATCGGCGTCGCCTGTTTCCCAAGACATGGCGGTGCGGCGGGGGAACTCTTGGCGGCTGCGGATGCGGCCATGTATGACGCCAAGGCGAAAGGGCGCAATGGCCTCAGTGTCTATTCCGGCGAAATGTTGCGCGGATCCACTACAGGCGGGAGCGACCAGTCATAATTGCTGCATGATGTTCAACTCAGCTTGGCTTTGACGAACACATCATAGCGCGTGCTTTTGCCGAGTATCTGGTGGGAAGGTTTGCGCAATCCGACCATTGGGTCGGCACGCAGGGGCCATTTCAGCACCACGCGGTTCTGCGCGGCTTCCAGCGCCACTTGCATCAGTCTTTCGGCATCCGGATCTGTGCCGACGATCTCGCGGATTTGCCGCATTTCCTTTTTGACGAGCGCACTGTTCCCGCGCGGAGGGTGCATCGGGTCAACCAGCACGACCTGCGGCTTCAGATCCGGCAGGAGCAGGCTGGAATCACCCAGCAGAAGTGTCATGCGCGCGACAGTCTCGGCATAGCGACCGCCTTCTTCAGCAGCGCGCGCCAGCCCTTCAGCGAGAAGAGCGTGCATCTTTTCGGAACGCTCGATCAAAGTTACCTTTGCACCCAGCGATGCCAGCAGAAATGCGTCGCGTCCGAGCCCCGCCGTCGCATCCACGATTTCCGGCGTGGCATCGCGTGTCAGACCTGCGGCCTTGGCGAGAGCCTGTCCGCGTCCTTCGCCGGAACGAAACCGGTGGCCGACAGCGCCTCCGACGAAATCAACGACCAGTTCCGATGTATCGATTTTCTGCGACATGGATGCTCTCAGAAGGGGCAGGGCGCGGTAAAGGTCACGGAACGACCATCGGGATGCTGAAAAGACAATTCTTCCGCGTGCAGCAGAAGGCGATCTGCAGCAGCCAGCGCTTCACCTTCGGCATAGAATTCGTCGCCAAGGATCACGTGGCCGAGCGCTTTCATATGTACACGCAGCTGGTGCGTGCGCCCTGTGAGGGGATGGAGCCGCAGACGCGTTGTGTTCTGGTCTCGATCCAGAACCCGCCAGCGGGTTTGTGCTGGTTTGCCATTTTCACGGTCGACACGATGACGCGGTTTGTTGTCGGGGTCTATGGCCAGAGGCAGGTTGATCAGCCCTTCGTCATCTTCAACAAGCCCCCAGACCACTGCAACGTAGGATTTTTGCGTCGTCCGCGCTTCAAACTGCGAGGCGATGGCAGCATGTGCCTTGCGGTTGAGCGACATCAGCACAAGGCCCGACGTGTCCTTGTCGAGACGATTGATCATCTGGGCTTGCGGAAACTGTTCCTGAACGCGTGTTGCGAGACTGTCCGACAATGCAGGGTGACGCCCCGGTACGGATAAGAGGCCGCTCGGCTTATCCAGCACGAGAAAGCCTGCATCGCGATGAAGGATCGAGAGGTAGGGTTCCAGCGGAGGGTGATAGACGGGAGTAACGGCGGATAACACAGTCATGATACGCTTCTAGCATGGTTTACGTGTCGCGGAGAAGCGGGCCTTTGTTGACAGCAAGACCGGGTCGCTCTACCGTATATAAAGATGCTCTAAAATACATTTTTTCCTTTTTATTTTCATGGTGATACGATGATGACCCGTCGCCAAACCTTGTTGGGTGCTGCCGCTGCTGCCGTTGCTATGTCTACGCAGTCACAGAGAGGGCAGGCTGAAGGTCAATCGGCTCGTTCTGCCGGTTTTTGGTATCCGGAAGAAACAGAACCGCATGAACGCACTTTTATGCAATGGCCGGTGAATCTGGCGGTCTATGACGATCCTGATTTTCTGGATGACATTCAGAAAACGATCGCGAAAATCGCCAACACCATTGCTGAATTCGAGCCGGTCGTGATGCTGGCGGCGGCACAGCACCACCGCGCAGTTCGCAAGCTGGTGTCGCGCAATGTGGAATTATGGGACATTCCGACCGATGATTTGTGGTGCCGTGATTCCGGTCCCTCCTTTGTCGTGAATGGCAAGGGTGGTCTCGCCGTCACGCAGTTCAACTTCAACGGTTGGGGCAACAAGCAGACCCATGGGGCAGACGGTCAGATCGCCGCGCGGATAGCCGAACGGCTGGGGTTGCAGGTTTTCGACACCGGGCTGGTGGGGGAAGCCGGCGGTGTTGAAACCGACGGCCATGGCACGCTGATCGCTCATGAAAGCACCTTCGTCAATGGCAATCGCAATCGGGGCAGCAAAGCGGAAATCGAGAAGATGCTGCTGGATACGATGGGCGCCCGCAAGATGATCTGGGCGCCCGGAATCATTGGTGCCGATATCACCGATTATCATATCGATGCGCTTGCCCGTTTTGTTAAGCCGGGACAGCTGGTAATCCAGATGGGAGATAAGATCGATCCCGACGACCCCTGGTCGGCTGCTGCCTTCGAAACGCACGACATTCTGGCCGCAGCCACCGATGCTGAGGGTCGCAAACTCGATATAGTTATTCTGCCGGAGCCTTATAATATCCGCTCGAAAAGCCACGATTTCGTGTCTTCCTATGTCAATTACTACGTTTGTAACGGCGCGGTGATAGCTGCCGAGTTCGGGGATCGTAAAGCCGATGAACGGGCTGCTGCTATTCTTGCAAAACTGTATCCCGGTCGGGAGATTGTTACATTGAATATCGATCCAGTGGGTGAGGTTGGCGGTGGTATCCATTGTGCCACCCATGAGCAACCCAAGGTCTGAACATGTGGAACTGGTTGCGGCGTAATACTGAACCGTTAACCGCTCTGGGCGGGATTGCTACAGCCTTTGCCGCGCTCTCGGCGCTGGTTATCATTCCCTATCAGGTCGGTCAGGCCGATCTCATTCAGCGCGACCAGACAGCGCGCGAAATATATCGCGAGTTTCTGAATCTGACGGTGCAAAAGCCCGAGCTGGCCCAGGCCGATTATTGTGCGCTGAGAGGCACGACGCAGCTCACGGCCTATGGGGCATATGTCGAATATCTGCTTTATACATCTGAACAGATGATCGAAACCTCGCCTGACTGGCGTGCGCCTATGGCCGGATATTTGAATGATCACATGGAATATCTGTGCGATCCCGAGGGGCTGGGCGCACGTGATGGCGTGGCTGGTCTGCTGGCGCAGGCTGGACTGGTCTGCAAGCCCGAGAATACCTGTCAGGAAGACACACAACCTTGAAGTGATATGGCGGAGAGGGTGGGATTCGAACCCACGGTGGAGTTACCCCCACGCCGCATTTCGAGTGCGGTACTTTCGACCACTCAGCCACCTCTCCGCATTGTGCACTACGGTAAAACGATCTATAAAAATCGCGCCGTTGAAAAGCATCTAAAGCGAATGCTAAGTGTGTAGCGGCTCATTAACGAGCCAGAGGCAATTAGACAAGACCTAATTTGCATTCCGTTGTGAAAATTGTTGACTTTTCTGCCGCTTCACACCTATAAGCACCAGACCTTAGGCGTGGGGTAGTCCGCGCCTATTGTTTTGATTGCAGATTTCGGACTTTTCCGGGCTGCGATCAGGGGCCAAAAGCCCGCTCATCAACCGACTGATAAAAAGACGGCCCATCACTTCGACGCCAATGTCGTGGAAATGAGAGCCGGACCGAACAACCGAAAGGACAACAAATGTTCGCAGTCATCAAGACCGGTGGCAAGCAGTATCGCGTTGCCGCAAACGACCTCATCAAGGTCGAAAAAGTTGCTGGCGAAGCCGGTGACATCGTAGAATTCGCAGAAGTTCTGATGGTCGGCTCGACCATTGGCGCCCCGACCGTCGCCGGTGCTATTGTCACCGCCGAAGTCGTCGAACAGGGCCGTGCCCGCAAGGTCATCGCGTTCAAGAAGCGTCGTCGTCAGAATTCGAAGCGCACCCGCGGTCATCGTCAGGAACTGACGACCATCCGTATCTCGGAGATCCTCACCGACGGCGCAAAGCCTTCCAAGAAGGCCGCCGAGAAGAAGGCTCCGAAGGCAGCGCCTAAGAAGGCAGCAGCCAAGGCCGAGTCGGCTGAGTAAGTAGAGAGATTAAAGGAGAACACCAATGGCACACAAAAAAGCTGGCGGTTCCTCGCGTAACGGTCGCGATTCAGAATCCAAACGCCTTGGCGTGAAGAAGTTCGGCGGCGAAGCTGTGCTCGCCGGCAACATCATCGTGCGTCAACGCGGCACGAAGTGGCATCCGGGCGCCAATGTTGGCCTCGGCAAGGACCACACGATTTTTGCAACCACGAACGGTTCTGTATCTTTCCGTACGAAAGCCAATGGCCGCACGTACGTATCGGTAGACCCGATCGCGGAAGCAGCAGAGTAAGCCGGGCACTCTCTAAAGCACCGGCGTCCCATCGGACCCGGTGCAAATGGCAGCCTAGCCAAAAGATCGAAGGGAAGATGGGGCCACCATCTTCCCTTTTTGCATCTGGAGGAACGAAAAATGGTTGTCGAAGTTCTGGAAGAAGATTGTTACGACGCAAGCAGTAGCGAAAGAAGAGACAGTTACACCGATCTGTCGCCCGGCCAGGCGACCGGCTTGGCGACCAGTCTGGCTGATGATCTGAGCCCCGATCTGGCTTATGAACTAGACTGTCCTGTCCTCGTCACTGAAAGGCTGGTCCTGCGCCCGCCGCATGTCGAAGACGTGGATGCGATTTCCTATCTTGCCAATAACGCCCGCGTCTCCGGTATGCTTGCCCGCATGCCGCATCCATACACGCGTGAAAATGCGGTCGATTTTGTCGAGCGCGTGCGAAAAGGCGAGATGGGCAATTGCATCTACGCCATCACGCAAGCGGAAACCGGCATCTTTATGGGCTGCTGCGGCATTCATGCGCATAAGCATGGCGAAGGGCTGGAAATCGGCTACTGGCTGGGTGAGCCCTATTGGGGGCACGGCTTTGCCACTGAAGCCGCTCACGCCCTGATCGATCTGGCTTTCCGTGCAACTGCCATCGAGCGGCTGCATGTCTCGTGCCGGGCCAGCAATGGCGGCTCCCGCCGGGTGATCCACAAGTGCGGGTTCCAGTTCAGCAGCATGGGCATGGCGGATTCGCTTGCCGCAGGCAATGTGCCGGTCGAGCGCTATGTCCTTGATCGTCGCACCTGGATCGGGCTGAGAAGCTGGCAATCGTAAACAAAAGGTCCTGCGTGCCAAACCTTATAGGCCGCAGGACCAATAATAACGGGGAATGAAATGATGGATACTCATGCAATCGCACGCGAGAAGATCGTGGTGTGTGCGCTCGAAAAGGGCGATCTGCATCGCTATCGAGCCATAAGATTAAGCGCTTTGCAGCGTGCGCCAATGGCCTTCGGTTCGAGTTTCGAAGAAGAGAATGCCTATTCGGACAGCGTGTTCGCACGTCGTCTGGAGCAGGTGGACGGTAATGTGGTTTTCGGTGCCTTCGACGGTGAAAACCTGCTGGGAACGGCTGGCCTTTTCCGCCACGACCGCAAGTCCGAGCGCCATCGCGGCACGCTCTGGGGTGTCTATGTGGCCCCCGAAGCGCGCGGGCTGGACTTGGGCAAGGCCCTCGTCAGCAAGGTCATCGACCATGCCGCAAAGCAGGTCGTCGTTCTGGATGCCAAGGTGGTAGCCACGAATGAAGCCGCCAAGCGCGTCTATTATGCGCTCGGTTTCAAGACTTTCGGTGTCGAACCCAAGTCACTTTACGTGCAGGGCCAGTATCTGGATCAGGAATTGATCTATATCGATTTCACCGATCCGGTCTGGAAAGACAAACTCGGATGAAATCTGGCCTCCTCGACTGTTTGCAGGAGGCCGCTTTTGCTGTAATTGCAACACACCACATGCGGGCACAGGCCCACATGTAACAATATTCAGGGCGTCTGCCGCCCAAAAGCCCGCCAGAGTGCGGGCATCCAAGAAGGTTACGTTCAGATGAAGTTTCTCGATCAGGCAAAGATCTACATCCGCTCCGGCAATGGCGGTGCGGGGGCGGTTTCGTTCCGCCGCGAGAAATTTCTCGAATTCGGCGGTCCCGATGGCGGTGATGGTGGACGCGGCGGCGATGTCTGGGTCGAGGCTGTAAATGGTCTCAACACGCTGATCGATTATCGCTATCAGCAGCATTTCCGGGCCAAGACCGGCATGCATGGCATGGGCCGCAATATGACCGGCGGCAAGGGCGACGACGTTATTCTCAAGGTGCCGGTCGGCACGCAGATCTTCGAGGAAGACGACGAAACGCTGATCTGCGATATCACCGAAATCGGCCAGCGCTACCGGCTGGCCAAGGGCGGCAATGGCGGCTTCGGCAATCTGCATTTCACGACCTCGACCAATCGCGCGCCGCGCCGCGCCAATCCCGGACAGGAAGGCATCGAGCGCACCATCTGGCTGCGCCTGAAACTGATCGCCGATGCTGGTCTCGTCGGTCTGCCCAATGCCGGAAAATCCACCTTCCTTGCAAGTGTGACAGCTGCCAAGCCGAAGATTGCCGACTATCCATTCACCACGCTGCATCCCAATCTGGGCGTCGCCCGCGTGGATGGCCGCGAATTCGTCATCGCCGATATTCCGGGCTTGATCGAAGGTGCGAGTGAAGGCGTCGGTCTTGGCGACCGTTTCCTCGGCCATGTCGAGCGCACGCGCGTTCTGCTGCATCTGGTTTCGGCGCAGGAAGAAGATGTCGCCAAGGCCTATCAGGTCATTCGTGGTGAGCTTGAGGCCTATGAACACGGGCTTGCCGACAAGCCGGAAATCGTTGCGCTGTCGCAGATCGATACGCTCGATCCTGAAGCGCGCAAGGCCAAGGTCAAGGCGCTGAAAAAGGCATGTGGGCGCGACCCGCTGCTGCTTTCAGCCGTCAGCCATGAAGGTCTGAACGATGCTCTGCGCCAGCTCGCAAGTGTCATCGACCAGAGCCGCGCCGCAGAGGCCGGTACGGCGGAAGCCGAAGAATAAGCGTCGGATTTTATTTGGGCGCGCATCTTGTCCGAAAACCGTTTCACACTTTTCGGGATGCGCTTTGGATGCGGCGAGGGGGAATGAAAGCATGCTGAAGCAACTGAAAAACTATCGCCGCATCGTTGTTAAAATCGGGTCCGCTCTTCTGGTGGATCGAGCAGCCGGTCTCAAGCGGGACTGGCTGGAAAGCCTCGGGCAGGACATTGCCGCTCTGCATCATGCAGGTGTCGAAGTGCTGGTGGTTTCTTCCGGTGCTATTGCACTTGGACGCACCGTTCTGGGGCTGCCGAAGAAGGCGCTGAAGCTTGAGGAAAGTCAGGCGGCCGCCGCCGCAGGCCAGATCGCGCTCGCCAAGGCCTATGCCGATGTGCTTGGCGGTCATTCCATCCGTTCAGGCCAGATTCTCGTCACGCTGTCCGACACCGAGGAGCGCCGCCGCTATCTCAACGCGCGCGCGACCATCGAGACGCTGTTGAAGCTGAAGGCCGTGCCGGTCATCAACGAGAACGATACGGTGGCAACCACCGAAATCCGTTATGGTGACAATGATCGTCTGGCCGCACGTGTGGCGACCATGATGGGCGCGGACCTGCTTGTCCTGCTGTCGGATATTGACGGGCTTTATACGGCCCCGCCCCACAAGAACCCGGACGCCGACTTTCTGCCGCTGGTCGAAACCATCACCCCGCAGATCGAGGCCATGGCGGGAGCGGCGGCGTCGGAACTGTCGCGCGGCGGCATGAAGACGAAGCTCGACGCGGGCAAGATCGCCAATGCGGCAGGGACCGCGATGATCATCACATCGGGCACGCGTTTCGGCCCGCTTTCAGCAATCGATCGCGGTGAACGCGCGACACTGTTTGAACCGGCGCGTGCGCCGGTCAATGCCTGGAAAACCTGGATTTCCGGCAATCTTGAACCGGCTGGCCGTTTGACGGTGGATGCCGGTGCAGCCAGGGCACTGAAATCCGGCAAGTCGCTTTTGCCCGCAGGCGTCAGGGAAATCGACGGCCAGTTCGAGCGCGGCGATACGGTTGCGGTGATCAACGAGGACGGACGCGAAATCGCGCGCGGACTGATCGCTTATGATGCCGAGGATGCGCGCAAGATCGCAGGGCATAAAAGCGATGAGATCAGTGAAATTCTTGGCTATGATGCTCGCGCGGCGATGATCCATCGCAACGATCTGGTTGTGCGTGCTGCCAGCAATGCAGAAGTCGCATAGGGGAGATGGGATGCTGACCAAGGCAGAAACGGTAAACGATATTGCTGCAGTCATGGCGGAAGTGGGCCGCAAGGCGCGCGCTGCCGCAGCCCCTCTTTCCATCGCTACCACTGAACAGAAGAACAGGGCGCTGATTGCTGCCGCCGATGCGATGCTTGAAGCGCGTGGCGATATTCTTGAAGCCAACAAGCTTGATCTGGCCAATGCGGAAAAGAACGGCATGGCAGCCTCTTTCGTTGACCGGCTGACGCTCGATGACGGCCGGATCAGTGCCATCGCTGACGGTATTCGCGCTATCGCAGCCCTGCCTGATCCGGTGGGCGAAGTGATTGCCGAATGGGATCGTCCGAACGGGCTCCATATCGAACGCGTGCGCACGCCGCTCGGTGTGATCGGCGTCATTTATGAAAGCCGCCCCAATGTGACTGCGGATGCCGGTGCGCTGTGCCTCAAGGCAGGCAATGCCGTTATCCTGCGTGGCGGTTCGGATTCGGCGCATTCGTCGGCTGCCATTCATAAAGCACTGGTCAGGGGGCTCGAAGCAGCCGGCCTGCCAGCCGATGCGATCCAGATCGTGCCAGTGACCGACCGGGCCGCTGTTGGTGAAATGCTGAAAGGTCTGGACGGTGCGATTGATGTGATCGTGCCGCGTGGTGGAAAAAGCCTTGTTGCGCGCGTTCAGTCGGAAGCGCGGGTGCCGGTCTTCGCGCATCTGGAAGGCATTTGCCATCTTTATATCGACAAGTCCGCCGATCTCGACATGGCCCGCAAGATTGCGGTCGATGCCAAGATGCGGCGCACCGGCATTTGCGGCGCGGCGGAAACGCTTCTGGTCGATCGTGCCGCAGCTGCGATGCATCTGGTGCCGATCCTTGAAGACTTGGCTGCCAAGAGTTGTGAAATTCGCGGGAGTGCGGACGTGCTGGCGCTCTATCCGGCAGCAAAGCCTGCAACCGAAGAGGACTGGTCGACCGAATATCTCGACGCGATCATTTCCGTTGCGCTGGTTGACGGTATTTCGGGCGCCATTGAGCACATCAACCGCTATTCCTCGCACCATACGGAAGCTGTCGTGGCTGAGGATGCGGCAGCGGTTGCGCGCTTCTTCAACGAGATCGACTCCGCCATTCTCCTGCACAATGCCTCGACGCAATTTGCCGATGGCGGCGAGTTCGGCATGGGCGCGGAAATCGGCATTGCCACCGGCAAGATGCATGCGCGTGGACCGGTCGGCGTGGAGCAGCTGACCTCGTTCAAATATCGCGTTCGCGGTGACGGTCAGATCCGTGGTTAGGTTCGAATGAAATTCGGCTTCGGGCTTTCCGCATTGAAGGCGCAATATCCTGGTGTCGATGCGCATTATCTGCGCATGCCTTATGTCGAGAAGGGCATGGCGGTCGGGCTGTTCGGCGGCTCGTTCAACCCGCCGCATGGCGGGCACGCGCTGGTGGCGGAAATCGCAATCCGGCGGCTCAAGCTCGACCAGCTCTGGTGGATGGTGACGCCCGGCAATCCGCTGAAGGACAGTCGCGAACTGGCGCCGCTTGCCGATCGATTGAAACTGAGCGAGGAAATTGCATCCGATCCGCGCATCAAGGTGACGGCGCTCGAGGCAGCCTTCAACGTGCGTTATACGGCGGATACACTGGCGCTCATCCGCGATGCCAATCCCGGCGTCCATTTTGTCTGGGTGATGGGGGCGGATAATCTCGCCTCCTTCCATCGCTGGCAGCGCTGGCGCGAGATTGCGCAGAATTTTCCGATTGCGGTTATCGACCGGCCGGGTTCGACGCTGGCCTATCTGTCGTCACGCATGGCGCAGACATTCTCCGACAGTCGCGTCGATGAACAATATGCGCCGATGCTGGCGCGTCGCACACCTCCGGCCTGGACCTTCATCCATGGACCGCGTTCGTCGCTCTCATCCAGCGCGATCCGCAAATCCCGTACATGATCTTGATGCTTTCATGACGATTTCGACAAG
This sequence comes from Brucella lupini, assembly GCF_002252535.1. Lineage (NCBI taxonomy): Bacteria > Pseudomonadati > Pseudomonadota > Alphaproteobacteria > Hyphomicrobiales > Brucellaceae > Brucella > Brucella lupini. The sequence goes on along the minus strand of NZ_NNRN01000042.1, from coordinate 130,464 downwards.
ATATATGCAAAACGGGCGAATAAACTGAAAAAGTGAACGGTTTGGAAAAGCCGATAGTCTTGAAACAAAACAGGGACTCTGCCTATTTTAGGGAGTGTGGTGCTTATAACTGCCACACGGCGTTGTTCTGCTGAGAAAGGGAATACACTGAGAACAGCAATTGAGAAGAAGGCTCATCACGCGCCTTCAACGGTCAGGATGGACGAGTCCAATCTCGTGTCCCAGACCTTCGACGCGGCCTTGGCCAGTCTCGAAAACTCCAAGGCAGAATCCATCATCCCCATCGACATTCGCGGAAGATCAACGATCGGCGATTATATGATCGTCGCGTCGGGCCGTTCGCATCGTCATGTGACGGCGGTTGCCGACCATCTCCTGCAGGCTCTGCGTGAAGCAGGCTGCAAGGATATACGGGTCGAAGGTCTCGAGAGTGGCGACTGGGTTCTCATCGACACCGGCGACATTATCGTCCATGTCTTCCGACCGGAAGTCCGTGACTTCTACAATCTCGAGAAGATCTGGCTCGACGAGGGTTTCGACGCGTTCGACACCGAACGTGCGCCGGGATTGGTGCATTAGAGCGCCGTGCGTCCTTAAGGACGCACAAAGGTCGCTCTAAACTATAGAATCTACGCATCGTACTTTCCAAAAGTGGGAACGGTTTTGGGATAAAACATGCGCGAAAAAAGAAGATTAAAGCGTGAAACGCTTTAGTTCGATGAATTGAGAGCGTCATGCGTGTGAGTGTTTTTGCCGTGGGCCGGATGAAAGCCGGCCCCGAACGGGAGTTGGTCGAGCGTTATTTCGACCGATTTTCGAAAGCTGGACCGCCATTGGGGCTTGAATTCGCCGGTGTGAGCGAAATTCCCGAAAGCCGGGGCCAGACGGCAGAGTTGCGCAAGGCCGAAGAAGCCCAGCGCATCCATGAAGCTCTCGATAACGGAGCTGCCTTGATCCTTCTCGACGAGCGCGGCAAGGCGCTCGGATCGGAAGCTTTTGCGGATCGCATCGGGCGGATGCGGGACGATGGCAAGCGTCATCTCATCGTCGCCATTGGTGGGCCGGACGGTCACGATCCGGCATTGCGATCACGCGCCGACCTCGTTCTGGCGCTGGGCGAATTGACGTGGCCGCACCAGATCGCCCGCATCCTGATTGCCGAGCAGCTTTATCGCGCCGCCACCATTCTGGCCGGGCATCCGTATCACAGGTCCTGATATGGGGGCTGGTTGTAGACTGCGCCCCTTAGCGTGAAACTCTTACCGCTTTCGGGAATGAGAACGGTAAGGCCATCTGCTGCTTGCCGTGTGATCTCCAGACCGGCCTTAGCAAGAGTTTCAACGATGAAGGCGCGGTCGGAACGCTTTGCCGCCATGATATGCTCGCAAATATAGGTATGGACATAGCCGCGCCCTTCGCGCCAATCCTCCGTCATCGTTTTCAGTGCTTTTGCATTCATGACGACCGGTTTATCGTGCGAAGGCCGGTTTAACCAGCGATCCGTTAGCGGCGGTATTTATGGTTGATGGTTCGTTAACGGGTTCAGTCTAGTTTCGGCTCTGAATTTGGCCTTGTTTCGTCCTGATAGAACACGCATGAGTCCTGAACGCCTTTTCAAAAGACCACGATTGCTTGCTTTCACGCAGGCTGGCCTCGTTTTGGCTGGCTTGTTCGTCTGCGCGCCGTCGGTTCTTGCGCAGGAAGCCTTGCAGCAGCAGCGTGATCAGGCGGCGAGCGAATATGAAAAGCTCAGCAGCGAACTCACCGTCACCGGCGACAAGCTGAAACAGCTTGAAGACGAGGTGGCCGGGCTCAAGAAGGACCAGACCACCATTACCGCAGCACTGATCCAGTCGGCCAAGACCGATAAGAAGCTGCAGCAGGATATTGCCGATATTGCCGACAAGCTTACCGCGCTGCGCGAGCAGGAAGATGGCATTCGCTCGTCGCTGCGCGCACGGCGCGGCGTTCTGGCGGAGGTGCTGGCCGCATTGCAGCGCATGGGGCTGAACCCGCCGCCTGCCATTCTGGTGCGGCCCGACGATGCTCTGGCTTCAGTGCGCAGCGCCGTGCTTCTTGGCGCTGTCGTGCCTGAAATGCGTGAGCAGGTGGAAGAGCTGACGGGCGACCTGAAGGATATGCAGCGGGTCACTGCCTCCATCCGGCAGGAGCAGGAAAAGCTGAAGGCGACGCGCACGGTTCAGGCCGAAGAGCAGAAACGGCAATCACTTCTTCTTGAGGAGAAGAAGAAATTGCAGTCGCAATCGGAACAGGAAATCGATGCGCAGCGCCAGCGTTCGGAAGAATTGGCGGCCAAGGCAGGCAGCCTGAAAGACCTTATCGACGGGCTCGACAAGCAGATGGCGGGCGTGCGCGATGCAGCCGAATCCGCTCGCAAGGCCGAGGCGGATCGCCTTGCCGCAGCAAGGGAAAAGGCCGGAGAAGCAACGCCGAACGACAATCATCTGCGAGCCCAGATTGATTTTGCTTCGCTACAAGGCAAGCTCGCTTTGCCTGCAGCTGGCAAGACGATGCGTCGCTTCGGCGAGAAGGACGGTGTCGGCGGCAGCATGATGGGGCAGGTCGTTGAAACCTTGCCTTCTGCCACGATTACGTCACCTTCCGATGGCGTGATACTTTACGCAGGCACATTCCGTTCTTACGGGCAGCTCTTGATACTCGACGCGGGCAATGGATATCATGTCGTCATGGCTGGCATGGGTCGAATCGACGTATCGCAAGGCCAGTTTGTACTTGCGGGAGAGCCGGTCGGCGCGATGGGAGAAAAACTTCTGGCAAGTGTTGCACCGATAGAGGTGGGCAATGGTGCGCCATTGCTTTACATTGAATTTCGAAAGGATGGAAAACCCGTCGATCCCGCCCCTTGGTGGACCGAACGGCTTTCTGGAAGGACGTGAAAATGATACGTAAACTATCGCTGCTGTTCGCCGGGGCCCTTCTGGGGGCGTCAGCCATGGTGATGGTCCAGGGCGCGCCGGCTTCCACTGCTTTTGCGGCAGGGAAAGATAGCGATGTCTACAAGGAACTGGCCCTTTTTGGTGATATTTTCGAACGGGTGCGCGCGCAATATGTGACGCCGCCGGACGACAAGAAGCTGACCGAAAGCGCGATCAACGGCATGTTGACCTCGCTCGATCCCCATTCCTCCTATCTCAACCCGGAAGCCGCGCAGGACATGCGCGTGCAGACCAAGGGTGAGTTTGGCGGTCTTGGCATCGAAGTGACGATGGACAACGATCTCGTGAAGGTCATCGCGCCGATTGACGATACGCCCGCTTCCAAGGCCGGTGTGCTGGCAGGCGATCTCATCACCAAGATTGACGGGCAGGAAGTTCGCGGTCTTTCGCTGACCGATGCGGTCGACAAGATGCGCGGTGAAATCGGTTCGTCTATCGAGCTGACGATCCAGCGCCAGGGCGTCGACAAGCCGATCACGCTGAAGATCGCACGCGCTGTCATCAAGGTGAAGGCCGTTCGCTATCGCGTCGAGAACGATATCGGCTATCTGCGCGTCATCTCGTTCACCGAACAGACATCCGAAGACCTCAAGAAGGCGATCAAGGATATTCAGGACAAGATTCCGGCCGAAAAGCTCAAGGGCTTCGTGCTGGATCTTCGCCTCAATCCGGGCGGTCTGCTCGATCAGGCTGTGGCTGTTTCCGACGCCTTCCTCGACAAGGGTGAAGTCGTCTCGACCCGTGGTCGCGATCCGCAGGATGTGACGCGCTTCGATGCACGCAAGGGCGACCTGACTGACGGCAAGCCGGTTATCGTTCTCATCAATGGCGGTTCGGCCAGTGCGTCGGAAATCGTTGCCGGTGCATTGCAGGATCATCGCCGCGCCACGGTGCTCGGCACGCAGTCCTTCGGCAAGGGTTCGGTGCAGACCATCATCCCGCTTGGCGAAAACGGTTCTCTGCGTCTGACGACGGCGCTTTATTATACGCCGTCGGGCAAGTCGATCCAGGGCAAGGGCATCACACCCGACATCAAGGTCGACCAGCCTTTGCCGCCGGAACTGAAGGGTGAGGACGTCGTTCGCGGCGAATCCGAACTCAAGGGCCACATCAAGGGCAATGCCGAGGATGACAATGGCTCTGGTTCGTCGGCTTATGTCCCGGCTGATCCGAAGGACGACATCCAGCTCAACGAAGCCTTCAAGCTCCTGCGTGGTGAGGTGGCCAATGCCGCATTCCCGCCGGATCCGAAGAAGGGTGTGTTGAACTGATCGCTCCATGCTGGATCTGAACAGCCCGTTAGGACTGGATAAGAAACCGCAAAAGCGCGGGGGCTCACGCTCCCGCGCTTTTCGTTCGTTCATGACAGGCCTTGTCATTTTAGGCGGGCTTTGCCTTGCCGGGGGCGCGGTATTCGCCATCTGGCAGAACAATCAGGCAGCTTTTCGCAAAACCGAAACCGCCGCCGTGGACCCGACGCAGATCGAAGCGCCAGTCGCCAACAAGACTGAAGCGAAGCCCGTAACCGGTAATACGCCGCCGCCCGGCAGTGCGCTGCGCGGGGCAAGCGGTCAGCCGGGGCCTGCCATCATCAAGGTCACGCCGGATATGCCGCCCGGTATGCCAGGTGCCGCCACCGGTATGGCGGAGGGTAATGTGGTCGTGGTGCAGAACAAGCATCAATCCGGGCAGGATAAGCGTGTTGCCCATCTGCCGGAACAGGCGCTGGTCGAGCAAAGCCCCACCGGCCCGCTTCCGGTGCGTGGTGCAGACGGTCTGCGCCCCATGGATGCCTATGCAGCCGGATGGTCCGGCGCGCGGGGCGCGCGGATTGCCATCGTCATCGGCGGTCTTGGGCTGTCGCAGACCGGCAGCATGGAGGCGGTCGACAAGCTTCCGCCGGAAGTCACGCTCGGATTTGCGCCGCAGGGCAACAGTTTGCAGCGCTGGATGCAGGCAGCCCGGCAAAACGGTCATGAACTTGTGCTGCAATTGCCGATGGAGCCTTTCGACTATCCGCGCATTAATCCCGGTCGCAATACGCTGACGGTGGATGATGGTGCCAGCAAGAACCAGGCTTTCTTGCTGTGGGCGCTGTCGCGGATGACCAATTATGCCGGTGTGATGAATTATATGGGCGCGCGTTTTACATCCGAGACCGAAGCCTTTTCGCCGGTGCTGGGCGAGATTGGAAAGCGCGGCCTGTATTATCTCGATGACGGCACCTCGGCGCGCAGTCAGGCTGACCGGATTGCAGGAAGCGATGCGGTGCCTTTCGCGGCGGCGGATATTCTGATCGATGCGGCGCAGGAGCGCGGCGCGATCCTTGATCGTCTCGATGAACTGGAGCGGACTGCGCGTGCCAATGGCAGCGCCATCGGCACCGGCTCGGCCTTTGCGGTGACCGTCGATGCAGTTGCCGAATGGGCCAATGAGGTCAAGAAACGCGGCATTGAAATCGTGCCGGTCTCGGCACTGGTCCGCGACCCCGAACGGCAGTAGAGTATTTCCAGTTTGAACTGAATCGTTGGAAATACTCTATCTCTTTGTTTTTACGCATTATCCTGCACAAAACCGCTTCGCACTTTTGCTGGAAATGCTATAAGTTTGCATATCATGGAGAATGTCATGTCGAAGCACAAAGGTCCCGTCGATCCCGAAAGCTTGCCTTACCGTCCCTGTGTCGGGCTCATGGTGCTGAACAAGGCCGGTCTGGTCTGGGCTGGCCGTCGTATCGTCATTCCGGGCGACGAGATGGATGGCGCGACCCAGCTCTGGCAGATGCCGCAGGGCGGTATCGACAAGGGCGAGGAGCCGCTCGAGGCAGCTATCCGCGAACTTTACGAGGAAACCGGCATGAAGTCGGTATCGCTGCTCGAAGAAGCGTCGGACTGGATCAATTACGACCTGCCGCCGCATCTGGTCGGCCAGGCGCTCAAGGGCAAGTATCGCGGCCAGACGCAGAAGTGGTTTGCCTATCGTTTTGAAGGCGACGAGAGTGAAATCGCCATCAACCCGCCGCCCGGCGGACACACTGCCGAGTTCGACCGCTGGGAATGGAAACCGATGGTCAAGCTGCCGGAACTGATCGTTCCCTTCAAGCGCAAGGTTTACGAGGAAGTCGTCGCGGCTTTCAGGCATCTGGTAGCCTGATTTAACAGGGGGAGGAGCTTCCGCCCCCTTGTGCCGCCGCCCAACATATAGTCAACTCGCTTCAGGCGCACCGAACGGTTGCGTTTTGAGAGGGAGAAAAACGCATGGATGTTGGAAGTCTTCTCGTATTTCTTTTCGTAGGTCTGATCGCCGGCTGGCTGGCTGGCAAGGTCGTGCAGGGTGGTGGTTTCGGCCTGATCGGCAATATCATCGTCGGCGTGATCGGCGCATTCTTTGCAGGCTGGTTGCTGCCGCGTCTCGGATTTTCCGTTGGCGGAGGGATTGTCGCCTCAATCATCAACGCCTTTATCGGCGCGGCCATCCTCCTGATTATCCTGCGCATCGTCAAACGCGCCTGACTTGTAAATATTCTTCTGAACAGGCCCGGCTTCCCGCAAGCCGGGTTTCTTCATTCCGAAGTTCAATCCCATGACACCGAATTCCAAACTTTCGCTCGGTCTGGTTCTGACTGCATCGGCTGGTTTCGTCGATGCGATTGCCTTCCTGCAGCTGGGCGGTTTCTTTGCATCCTTCATGAGCGGCAATACCACGCAGCTGGGTGTCGCGCTGGCGGGACAGCCCGGCGTGCAGGGCACTGTGCTGGTCTGGTTTCCCGCGATCCTGATCGTGCTGTTCTTTTCCGGCGCCTTCTTCGGCACGCTTGCGGTGCGTTCATACGGTCGTGCGGGCAGTCTTTATGTGATGGCAAGCGTGGTGGCGATCCTGCTGCTGGTCGGCGTGCTGCGGCGCGAGGGTGCATTGCTGGTCCAGCCGGTGCTGCTGCTTGCCGCAGCCATGGGTGCGCAGAATGCTGCAGTGCAGCCCATCGGGGCTGCGCGTCTCGGCGTGACCTATGTGACCGGTACGCTTTTCAACGCTGCAGCCGATCTTGCCTGTTCGCTGCGCGGTGAAACGCCGAAATGGCGCTGGCTGCAGCATGTGGCGGTCTGGCTGTCCCTGATGCTGGGCGCTGTCGGCGGCGGTCTCGGTCACTATTTCATCGGCCTCGACGCCTTGTTCGTTCCGGCTGCGATGATTGTCGGCGTCATGGTCGCCTATATGCGGCTCAAATGATTTAGCATGATCTGATCCGAAAACCGGCTTCCACTTTTCGGGATCATGCTTAACTGAACAGCGATTTCTCGCTTTCCACCAGTTCGGAAATCAGTGCCGATATGGCGGTGACGCGCCGCAATGTGCGGGCAGATTCATGATAGGCGAGCCAGTAGGCGCGCCGGATTACCCGATCCGGCAGAATGGGCACGAGATCAGGATCGGCGCGGGCGATGAAGGCGTGCAATATGCCGATGCCTGCACCGGCGCGCACGGCCTCAACCTGTCCAAGCGCGCTCGACACTTCGAAGGCCGGTTTCCAGTCGCGGCTGATTTCCGGCGCATAGGCCAGCGACGGGTTGATGACGAGATCCTCCACATAGCCGATGAGCCGGTGCCGGGCGAGATCATCGGTGTTTTCCGGCGTGCCGTTCGCCTCTAGATAGCTGCGATGCGCATAGAGACCGAGCGTATAATCGACGAGCCTGCGCGCGATCAGCCTGCCTTGTTCCGGACGTTCGACCGTAATCGCGATATCGGCTTCACGGCGCGACAGTGAGAACGAGCGCGGCACCGGCACGAGCTGGATGGTCAGGTCCGGATATTTCTGTGTCAGCCGCGCCAACCGGGGCGCCAGAAAGTTGACCCCGAACCCGTCCGGCGCGCCGATACGCACTGTGCCCGACACGGCAATATCCGCATTGCCGACATGCGAGCGGGCGGAAAGCATTTCGGCTTCCATGCGTTCGGCGGCGAGCAGAAACTCCTCGCCCGCCTGTGTCAGCGTCGAACCGTTGGTGCGGCGTGTCAGAAGCGTGGTGGACAGCGCCGTTTCAAGCGCAGTGAGCCGTCGGGCAACCGTGGTGTGGTTGAGGCCGAGCCTTTTGGCCGCACCCAGAATCTGGCCAGAGCGCGCAACAGCGAGGAATATGCGAATATCGTCCCAGTTCATGATGCTCTCTGCATAAGGATGTATTCTGATTACTATAAAATTTGCACAACGGATACGCTTTTCATCGCCTTGCAATCATGAATTTGCAGAGTCAAGATGATGTCAACGATGGGAGCTTTGCAGGCTCCTCAAAGCGATCATCAGGGAGGTTCTTCGATGCGCAATATCGGACATTTCATCGGCGGCAAGCATGTGGCAGGCAAGAGCGGTCGCACGGCAGACGTCTTCCAGCCGCTCGACGGCTCGGTGCAGGGCAAGGTAGCACTCGCCACCAAGGAAGAAGTGCGCGCGGCTGTCGAAAACGCCAAGGCCGCGCAGCCAGCCTGGGCTGCGACCAACCCGCAGCGTCGCGTTCGCATCCTGCGCAAGTTCGTCGAACTGGTCGAAGCCGAATATGACAGCCTGGCCGAATTGCTGGCCCGCGAACATGGCAAGACCATTGCCGACGCCAAGGGCGACATCCAGCGCGGCCTCGAAGTGGTGGAAGTCTGCCTCGGTGCGGCGCACATGCTCAAGGGCGAGTTCACCGACAATGCCGGTACGGGCATCGACACTTACTCCATGCGCCAGCCGCTCGGCGTTGTTGCTGGCATCACGCCATTCAACTTTCCGGCCATGATCCCGCTCTGGAAGGCCGGTCCGGCGATTGCTTGCGGCAATGCCTTCATCCTGAAGCCATCCGAACGTGATCCGGGCGTACCGATGCGCCTTGCCGAACTGTTCATGGAAGCCGGTCTTCCGGCAGGCATTTTCAACGTCGTCAACGGCGACAAGGAATCGGTCGATGCGCTGCTCGACGATCCGGACGTCCAGGCCATCGGCTTTGTCGGCTCCACGCCGATTGCCCAGTACATCTATGGCCGCGGCTGCTCGAACGGCAAGCGCGTGCAGTGCTTCGGCGGTGCGAAGAACCATCTCCTCATCATGCCGGATGCCGACATGGACCAGACCGTCGATGCGCTGATCGGCGCTGGCTACGGTTCGGCTGGCGAACGCTGCATGGCGATCTCGGTTGCCGTTCCGGTCGGTGAAGACACCGCCAACCGTCTGATGGAAAAGCTCATTCCCCGTGTTGAATCGCTGAAGATCGGCACCTCCACCGACAATTCCGCCGATTACGGCCCGCTGGTCACCAAGGCTGCGCTCGACCGCGTGCGCGGTTATGTGGACCTTGGTGTTGAAGAAGGCGCGAAGCTGGTCGTCGATGGCCGTAACTTCAAGATGCAGGGCTATGAAGATGGCTTCTACATGGGTGGTTGCCTGTTCGACAACGTGACCAAGGACATGCGTATCTACAAGGAAGAAATCTTCGGTCCGGTTCTCTCGGTCGTGCGCGCCAAGAACTACGAGGAAGCGCTGGCTCTGCCGAACGATCATGAATATGGCAACGGCGTTGCGATCTTCACCCGTGATGGTGATGCTGCCCGCGATTTCGCCAGCCGCGTGCAGGTCGGCATGGTCGGTATCAATGTGCCGATCCCGGTTCCGATCGCCTATTACACCTTCGGTGGCTGGAAGGCTTCCGGCTTCGGCGATCTCAACCAGCACGGCCCGGATGCATTCCGCTTCTACACCAAGACCAAGACCGTCACCTCGCGCTGGCCGTCTGGTGTTAAGGATGGAGCTGAGTTCGTCATCCCGACCATGAAGTAACGCCAGACGCTTTCTTGCTTGCGCGTCCTCGCTTTGCTGCGGGCGCGCGGCATGGCGTCAAGGATGGTGCGGAATTAGTCATCCCGACGATGAAGTAAGCATTGCGCTTGTCACCTCGTCCTTTGAGACGGCGCTTCGCGCCTCCTCAGGATGAGGTGACAGGCAACCTTACTGTCCCCCAAGCGAAACCCCGCCCTTGTGGCGGGGTTTTTGTTTGCGTTTTGAGCGGAGGGAGGCTCCGTACCATCGGTCGTTTGGCGCGAAAGATGGTGCAAATATCCGTCAATCTGACGATGAGCAGGCGCGACGTCTGGCACCTCATCCTGAGGAGGCGCGAAGCGCCGTCTCGAAGGACGAGGTGATGGCAATTCGCTATTGCCCAACCTTATCCTGAGCTTGTCGAAAGGGCAGTTTTTCAGGGATGCGGCAGCGGAAAGCCGTGCCGCTCCGCAAGGACGGCCAGTATCTTGTGCGGGTCGCCGATCAGCGAACGCCCTTCGTGCCTCCCGGTCTCGAACGGGGACCGGTCGCCATCCTTCAGTACCAGCAAGGGCAGGTTTTGGTTGTCTTCGCCTGCCAGCTCTATGACGGTCCTGCGCGGGCGCTGCCAGTCCACGCGCTCTATATGCAGCCTGTCTCCCAGTGCCGGAAAAGAAGCCAGAACACCCTCGATGAGGGCGCAATGCCAGCAATAGAAAAGCTGGCCGGGATAAGCCGGATCTTCAAACCCCGGTTTCAAGAGAAAAAGTCTGTCCTGATTCATGTCGTTTGTCCCAAGGCGCAAGGCCGCTGCAAAGAGGGTGATGCACAGCGCAAATTCGCTAGCTTTGGAACAGCTTTCCAAGCCAAGCGTTCACAACGGATGTATAGCTTGATTTTGATTGCAAAAGCTCAACTTTTCCGATCATCGCCCTAAACTAATAATATGTAGCTCGAAGCCCGATCATTACTGTCAGGAGTTCCGTTCATGAGCGAAAAGATCAATCGCCGTATCGTGCTGGCATCGCGCCCGGAAGGTCGGCCAACCGCAGAAAACTTCCGGCTGGAGGAAGCGGCGATCCCGAGCCCCGGTGACGGTGAGGTTCTCCTGAGACTGCATTATCTGTCGCTCGATCCTTATATGCGTGGGCGTATGAGCGCGGCCAAATCCTATGCCGCGCCGGTGGCAATCGGCGATGTGATGGAGGGTGGCACGGTAGGCGAAGTCGTTGAAAGCAAGAGCGCAGGCTTTGCTCCGGGTGATTTCGTGCTTTCCCATTCCGGCTGGCAGGATTATGCGGTTGCCGATGCCTCGACCTTGCGCAAGCTCCACCCGAAAGAAGCCCCTGTAACGACGGCGCTTGGCGTTCTTGGCATGCCGGGCTTTACCGCCTATTCCGGCCTGCTCACCATCGGCCAGCCGAAACCGGGCGAGACCGTCGTGGTTGCGGCCGCAACCGGTCCGGTCGGTTCTGCCGTCGGGCAGATTGCCCGGATGAAGGGCGCACGCGCTGTCGGCATTGCGGGCGGAGCGGATAAATGCAAGGCGTTGATCGATGAATTCGGTTTCGATGTGGCTATCGATCACCACGGCAAGAATTTCGCACAGGAGCTGGCTGAGGCCTGCCCGAAGGGCATCGACGTTTATTTCGAAAATGTCGGCGGCAAGGTCTTCGACGCGGTGTTTCCGCTGCTGAACCAGTTTGCGCGGGTTCCGGTCTGTGGCCTGATTGCGCAGTACAATCAGAGCGGCCCGTTCGATGGACCTGACCGGTTGCCGCTGGTGATGCGGGATATTCTGTCGAAAAGCCTGACCATTCGCGGCTTTATCCAGCGCGATTTTGCCGATCAGAGGCCAGCTTTTTACCATGACATGGTGAAGTGGATTGCCGACGGTCAGGTGCGTTATCGCGAAGACATTGTCGATGGGCTGGAGAATGCGCCGAAAGCTTTCATTTCCCTGCTGGAAGGAGGTAATTTCGGAAAGCTCATCGTGAAGCTCGCATGAGACTGCAATAAACTGCTTGCAGAACTGCGACTTGAGCGTGATGCTGTGCCTGTTTCTTCTGTTGGAAACTAGTGTGGCGAATCCGAAATTCGTATCACTCCGGGGCGGGGTTGCGAACGAATTTCGGATTCAAAGCCACACTAGTAACATATTGGATCTAGTGTGGTTTACGGATTTGAAGTTCCTGGACGATGATGCCATGCAAATGACAGGAACTTCAAATCCACCGCACTAGGTCATTACAAAGGGCAGGCAGAGCATGGGCGAGCGCCAGCAGGCGGGCATAGGGGAAGGCGGCGGGCCAGGACGCGAGCGTCAGGAAGAGGCCCGGCGTATTCTCGACAGACTCGAACGCGAGCAGACCGGTGCCGAAGGCATCGTGCGGCGCGGATTTTCCCGCACTGCGCATCATCTGGCTGCCACTGACGCCCCCGAAAATGATCCCATCGAGCTTTGGGCTACGCGGATCGGGCGCGGGCTCGGCTTCCTCATCACGCTGGCGATCATCGTCTGGCTCATTCTCTATCTCATGCAAAGCTAGGTACTCAATGACGCTTTCTGCGCCTTCGGATGCGACAACCGTTATTGTCATCTCAAGCCATGTCGTGCGCGGTTCAGTTGGCAATAGAGCCGCCGTTTTCGCGTTGGAAACGCTGGGTTTTCCCGTATGGGCCGTGCCGACCGTAGTGCTGCCATGGCATCCGGGTCATGGGCCTGCTGGACGCATCGTGCCACCGGCGGAAGAGTTTTCGCGCCTGATGCAGGATCTTCAGCGCGCACCGTGGCTTGGCGAGGTGGGTGCTGTCCTGACCGGCTATCTCGGCCATCCCGAGCAGGCGGCAGCCGTTGCCGAACTGGTCAAAGCCGTGAAGGCGAAGAATCCGGGGGCGGTCTATCTGTGCGATCCCGTCATCGGCGATGAAAAGGGGCTTTATGTCCCCGAAGCGACTGCCATGGGTATTCGCGACAAGCTTCTGCCGCTTGCCGATATCGCAACACCCAATCGTTTCGAGCTTTCATGGCTGACCGGCGTTCCGCTGGAAGACAATTCCGCCTTGATGGAGGCTGCATTGGAAGCCGGTCCGGCAACCATGCTGGTCACCTCGGCCTTTCCGCTGATGAGCGGCAGCATCGGCAATATTCTGCTCACGCCGACCATGGCGCTGATGGCCGAACATCGCCGTGTCGATGGTCCGACCAACGGTCTCGGTGATCTGACCTCTGCCGTGTTTCTGGCGCGTCGCCTGTCTGGCATGACGGAGGAAAAGATGTTGCAGAGCACTACTGCGGCAGTGTTCGAAATCATGGCGCGTTCGGCAAAGCGCGGGGCGGACGAGCTGATGCTGGAAGCCGATGCGTCAAGCCTCGCCACGCCGATGGCCATGGTGCAGACGCGGCGGCTGATGCATCCGACCAAGGGGTTCCGCGCTTGACACTTATGGCTCCAGTGCTTGCTGGTGTTGACGGCTGTCCTCGCGGCTGGATCGCCGTGACCGGGGATGGCGGCGGTTTGCGAGCGGAAGTGTTCGGCAGTTTCTCCGCCCTGGTGGCGTCGCTTCCGGACAAAGCGATCATTGCGGTCGATATGCCGATCGGCCTGCCGGAAAAGGGCGGGCGTTCGGCGGAGCGGGCCGCACGAGCACATCTTGCCGGAAGGCAATCGAGTGTTTTTTCCATTCCGCCGCGTGCTGCTGTCTATGCCGAAGATTATCGCGAGAGCTGTTCTTTGTCGCTGGAACGCACCGACCCGCCACGCAAGGTTTCCCGGCAGGCTTTCGGGCTTTTCCCGAAGATCTGCGAGATCGATGAATTTTTGCGCTGCGATCTACGGCTTGCCGAGCGTATCATCGAATCGCATCCCGAACTGGCTTTTGCGGTTTTGAATGGCATGAAGGCCATGTCCCTGCCGAAGAAGATCAAAAGCCGGGTGAATCCGGAAGGAATGGCCGAGCGCCGGGCCTTGTTGCAGCACTGCGGATTGCCGGAGGATTTTTTGAAAGGTCGCGTCCCGCGCGGTGCCAAGGAGGATGACTTTCTTGACGCCTGCGCCATGTATCTCGTGGCTGGTCGTCACGCGCGCGGTCAAGCGCACCCGCATCCTGACCATGAAGAACGCGACGCTTTCGGTCTTCGCATGGCGATATGGGCTTGAGAAGCTTGCATGAAAGCGAAAGGGATCATGCGTCCAATTGGACGCAGTCCGTTCAGTGCATTTCGATTGATCTCGGTTTTCGATAGGGATATTGGAAAAATATGGTTGATCTTCCAGACTCACTTCTCGCCGGTTATCGAACCTTCATGCGCGAGCATTTTGCCCACGAAACTTCACGATATCGCCATTTGGCCGACAAGGGACAATCACCGGAAACGCTGGTTATCGCTTGCTGTGACTCCCGTGCGGCTCCCGAAACCATCTTCAACACGGCGCCCGGCGAAATCTTCGTCCTGCGCAATGTTGCCAATCTCATTCCGCCTTACGAGCCCGATGGCGAATACCATGCTGCTTCGGCAGCACTGGAATTTGCGGTTCAGAGCCTCAAGGTGAAGAATATCGTCGTCATGGGCCATGGCCGTTGCGGCGGCATCAAGGCTGCGCTCGACACCGAAAGCGCACCGCTTTCGCCGGGTGACTTCATCGGCAAATGGATGAGCCTGATCGCGCCTGCAGCCGAAGCCATCAGTGGCAATCAGCTCATGACGCAGAGCGAGCGCCAGACCGCGCTGGAACGCATCTCGATCCGCTACTCCATCAACAATCTGCGCACATTCCCTTGCGTCGATATTCTGGAGAAGAAGGGCAAGCTCACTCTGCACGGCGCATGGTTCGATATCTCGACCGGCGAGCTGTGGGTGATGGATCACCAGACGGGTGATTTCAAACGGCCAGACCCGGCCTGATCCAGATTTAAAAAACGCTTCCTGAAACGGCTTCTCTCAGATCGAGAGGGGCCGTTTTGCCATATTTTGGCCAGCCAAAATTGACGTTTTTGTCTTCCAAACGCGAAAATTCGCATCAAAACATACAAAAATAGCCCCAAACTTTGGGGCTATTCTATGAAGCATGAGGCTTTTCTGCGGCAATTTCAGAGCGAAATTGCGATTTCAGCCTTCAGTTCTTACTTGCCGTCGATGGCCTTGCCCATGACGGCGATGGCGCGCTGGTAAACCTGTGCAGCATTCCAGCCCTGGATCGCGCCGTAGTTCGGTTCGCCCGGCTGATAGCCTGCACCGCGCTGCCAGCCATGGCCGACAAGGAAGTTCGCGGTCGAATAGAGAGCATCCGCCTTGGAGCGGGCCATGTCGATATGGCCGCTGCCGTCGCCGTCGACGCCGTATTTCAGGACGTTGACCGGCAGGAACTGCGTCTGGCCGATTTCACCATGCATGGCGCCAACCGCATTCGGATTGAGGTCCTGACGGTCGATCAGCTTGAGCGCTGCATAGAGCTGGTCGGTGAAATAATCGCTGCGGCGGCAGTCATAGGCGAGCGTCGCGACAGCCGACAGCGTATGCTGCTTGCCGAGATAGGCGCCGAAGCCTGTTTCCATGCCCCAGATCGCGAGCAGCGGGCCGGCTGGAACGCCATAACGCTTTTCGATCGCAGCGAAGAGAGCAGCGTTCTGCTGCTTCTGCGCGCGACCGCGCTTGATGATGGTATCAGCGCCGCGCTTCTGCATGAACTGTTCGAAGGAGAGCTTGAAGCTCTTCTGGTTGCGGTCGGCATTGATAGTGGCCTGCGCGTATTTGGTATTGCCAAGCGCACCGATCGCGGCCTTGCCAATGCCACGCGAAGCGGCTTCCTTCATCGTCTGCTGGAGCCAGGCATTATAACCGGCGGCATTATTGCCGCACTGGGCTGCCTCGGCAATGCCTGTTCCCGTCATCATGCCCACTGCAAGAACTGCTGCTGCCGTCCAAGACCGGCCCTTGGCAACCAATGCCATTCGTTTCTCCTTTGGAGTTGATTCGACCTCAACGCGAATTTGCCATTCCTTACACCAAATGTCATGCGGCAACGGCAAAGCGGGACGAGGCAGGTGCGAAATGCCGCGTCTCAAGCATTTTTGCACAAAAACAGCAAGCTTTTGTTGGTCGCAAAACCTTGATCGAAATTTTTCGCTTGGAAGCTGTGGCTTTCATACCTATTGCTTATGGTCTTACTGGTAAAACTTCTTTACCAGCGTTTCATAGTTGACTTTCAAAGTTCGTGACATTGACGGGGAGGACGCCACATGTCGAACGGATTTCTTGCATTATTTGCATTTCTGCCAATTCTCGTAGCCGGCGTGATGCTGGTCGGATTTCGTATTCAGGCCCGCATTGCGATGCCGGTGACCTATGTGCTGACTGTCGTGATCGCAATGGCGGTCTGGGGCATGAGCGGCAACCGGGTCATTGCCTCGACCATTCAGGGCCTGATCCAGACTGCAGGTCTGCTCTGGATTATTTTCGGTGCGATTTTGCTTCTCAATACGCTGAAATATTCTGGCGGCATTTCTGCGATCCGCTCCGGCTTTGCCCAGATCAGCCCTGACCGCCGCATTCAGGTGTTCCTGATTGCCTGGCTGTTCGGCTCGTTCATCGAGGGCGCATCCGGTTTCGGCACGCCTGCTGCTGTCGTGGCGCCGCTGATGGTGGCCGTCGGTTTTCCGGCGCTTGCCGCCGTTACTTTCGGATTGATCATCCAGTCGACGCCCGTGTCGTTCGGTGCTGTCGGCACGCCGCTCATCGTCGGTGTCCAGTCAGGCCTCAATCGCGAGGCGCTGACGGCGCAATTGCAGGGCGCCGGATCAAGCTGGGAACAGTTCTTCCACATCATCACATCGGAAGTGGCTATCCTGCACGCCATCTGCGGCACGTTCATGCCGCTGTTCCTCGTGGTCATCATGACCCGCTTCTTCGGGCGCAACCGCTCCTGGACGGAAGGTCTCGCCATTCTGCCCTTCGCGCTGTTTGCGGCCTTCTCGTTCACCATTCCTTATGTGCTGAGCGCGGTTTTCCTCGGTGCTGAATTCCCGTCCATGATCGGCGGTCTCGTCGGGCTTGCGCTGGCGACGTTTGCCGCACGAGCCGGTTTCCTGATGCCGAAGCAGAGCTGGGATTTCCCTCCCGCTTCGGAATGGCCTGCAGGCTGGGTCGGCACCGTCCAGATCAAGCTCGATGAACTGACCTCGAAGAAAATCCCGCTTGTTCTGGCATGGACCCCTTACATTCTGCTGGCGATCTTTCTGGTGGTCAGCCGTACGTTCCCGTCGGTTGGCAATGCGCTGAAGTCGATCACGTTCGTTGCCAAGGACATCATGGGCGAAACCGGTATAGGTGGTGATTTCACGCCGCTCTTCCTGCCGGGCGGTCTTCTGGTCATCGTCTGTGTGATCACCTTCTTCCTGCATCGGATGAACGGCGGACAGTTCGCCAAGGCTTTCGGTGAAAGCACAAAGACGCTGGTGGGCGCAGGCTTCGTCCTTCTGTTCACCGTGCCGATGGTGCGCGTCATGATCAATTCCGGCGTCAATGGCAAGGAACTCATAAGCATGCCGCTGATGGTTGCCGACTGGGTGGCGGTGGAAGTCGGAAATGTCTATCCGTTCTTCGCGCCGTCCGTGGGTGCGCTGGGTGCGTTCCTCGCCGGGTCCAACACAGTGTCGAACCTCATGCTCAGCCAGTTCCAGTATGGCGTGGCGGAAGGGCTTGGCATTTCCGGTGCGTTGATGGTCGCCGGTCAGTCAGTGGGCGCCGCCGCTGGCAACATGATCGCGATCCACAACGTGGTTGCAGCTTCCGCGACGGTCGGCTTGCTGGGACGTGAAGGCACGACCTTGCGCATGACCATCATTCCCACGATCTATTATGTGGTTCTGGCGGGAACGCTGCTGATGATCGGCCTTTATGTGCTGGGCATCGGCGATCCGCTTGCCGGTGTGGCCGCACAGTAAAACAAAATCGAAACCGGCCCTGTATTGGAGCGCATCCCGAAAAGTGTGAAACAGTTTTCGGAACAAGAAGCGCCCAAAACAAACTGGGCCGGTTTCAGTGAGTTTCAGGCCTTTTGCTTGACATTGCGGGCTGATCACCTTAAAGCCAGCTCCAATCTATCCGCGATCTTCAGAACGCGAGCCACCGACCGGGACCCATTTGGTATAAAGCGATCCCGGAGGTCCACATCCGACAGCGCGATGCGCCCTCGGGTGCTGTATCGCTTTGGTTGCTTCTTGAACTGGCAGATAAGCGGGACGATTTATCCCTGACGAAGCATAAGCCTCTTCTTGGATTAAAAGGAAATTCGATGTTTGAATCACTTCAGGAGCGTCTTGGCTCCATCCTGAACGGCCTTACCGGACGCGGCGCTCTTTCTGAAGCCGACGTGGCCGCGGCGTTGCGCGAAGTGCGTCGCGCGCTGATCGAGGCTGACGTTTCGCTGGAAGTGGTTCGCTCCTTCACCGACCGCGTTCGTGAGAAGGCCGTCGGCGCAGAGATTCTGAAAAGCATCAAGCCCGGCCAGATGGTCGTCAAGATCGTCCATGACGAGCTTATCGAGATGCTTGGCACCGAAGGTGTCGCAATTGACCTGAACGCGCCTGCGCCTGTCGTCATCATGATGGTCGGTCTGCAGGGGTCGGGCAAGACGACCACCACAGGCAAGATCGCCAAGCGTTTGACGGAGCGCCAGCGCAAGAAGGTGCTGATGGCGTCGCTCGATACGCGCCGTCCTGCCGCACAGGAACAGCTTCGCCAGCTCGGTATTCAGACCAGTGTCGACACGCTGCCGATCATCGCCGGCCAGTCGCCGGTCGAAATCGCCAAGCGCGCCGTACAGGCTGCAAAGCTTGGCGCACACGATGTCGTCATTCTCGATACTGCAGGCCGCACGCATATTGACGAGCCGCTGATGGTGGAAATGGCGGATATCCGCAAGGCCGCCAATCCGCACGAAATCCTGCTCGTCGCCGACAGCCTGACCGGTCAGGATGCCGTCAATCTGGCGCGCAATTTCGACGAGCGCGTTGGCATTACGGGTATCGTTCTCACCCGTATGGATGGCGATGGCCGTGGCGGTGCAGCGCTTTCGATGCGTGCCATCACCGGCAAGCCGATCAAGCTGATCGCCACCGGCGAAAAGATGGATGCGCTTGAGGAATTCTATCCGAAGCGTATCGCCGACCGTATTCTCGGCATGGGCGACATTGTTTCGCTCGTGGAAAAAGCTGCTGAAAACATCGACGCGGAAAAAGCCGCGGCGATGGCCAAGAAGATGCAGTCGGGCAAGTTCGATCTCAATGATCTTGCCGATCAGCTGGGCCAGATGAAAAAGCTCGGCGGCATGGGCAGCATTATGGGTATGATGCCCGGCATGGGCGGAATGAAGGACAAGGCAGCAGCAGCCGGTCTCGACGACAAGGTGTTCGACCGCCAGCTCGCCATCATCGGCTCGATGACCAAGGCCGAGCGCGCCAATCCCGACCTTCTCAAGCACAGCCGCAAGCAGCGCATTGCCAAGGGTTCCGGCACGACTGCTGCCGACATCAACAAGCTTCTCAAGATGCACCGCCAGATGGCCGACATGATGAAAGTCATGGGCAAGGGCAAGGGCGGAATGATGAAGCAGATGATGGGCGGCCTTGCCAACAAGATGGGCCTTGGTGGTCTCGGTGGCGGAATGGGCGGCCTTGGTGGCATGCCTGATCTCTCGAAGATGGACCCGAAGCAGCTTGAAGCACTTGCCAAGCAGGCGGAAGCAGCCGGTCTGACGAAAGGCGGCGGTTTGCCGGGCCTTCCGGGCGGCGGTCTCCCCGGTTTGGGAGGGCCTAAGCTTCCCGGTCTTGGTGGCGGTCTTCCCGGCCTGCCGAAGAAGAAGTGAGCATCATGAGCGACGAACAGAACACTGCACCGGCTGAACTTCTGGCACTGCGCGCCTCCATCGACAATATCGATGCTGCGCTGATCCACATGCTGGCCGAACGTTTTCGCTGCACCAAGGCTGTCGGTGTACTCAAGGCCGAACGCGGCCTCGCACCGGCTGATCCGGACCGCGAAAAGCGTCAGGTGGAACGTCTGCGCGCCCTGGCAACCGATGCCCACCTCGATCCCGATTTCGCCGAAAAATTCCTGAACTTCATCGTGAAGGAAGTCATTCGGCATCATGAGCATGCCGCCGCAAACCACGGCGGAAAGTAAAGCGCATCCCGAAAAGTGTGAAACGGTTTTCGGGTAAGATGCGCGTCAAAACAACAACCGTAGCTACGGTTTAACCCGTTTTGCCCTGACCATCCCTCGGGCGAAGCAATTGTCTAAAGGAAAGAAAAAATGTCTCTGAAGATTCGTCTGGCCCGCGCTGGCTCCAAGAAGCGTCCTTACTACCACATCGTTGTTGCCGACGTCCGCAGCCCGCGTGATGGCCGCTTCATCGAAACCGTTGGTGCATGGAACCCGATGCTGGCCAAGGACGCTGAACGCGTGAAGCTCGATGCCGACCGCATCCAGCATTGGATTGCACAGGGCGCACAGCCGACCGACCGCGTTCTGCGCTTCCTTGACCAGGCTGGTCTTGCAAAGCGTCCGACCCGCAGCAACCCGACCAAGGGTGAGCCGGGCAAGAAGGCTCAGGAACGTCTGGCCATGGCCAAGCAGGCTGAAGAAGAAGCTGCTGCAAAGGCCGCTGAAGCTGCCGCAGCCGCTGCTGCTCCGGCTGAAGAAGCTGCAAGCGAATAATTTTTCGCGCAGTCTTATGGTTTGAAAAGGCGGCGGAGCAATCCGCCGCTTTTCTTATGGGCTGGTCTTATGGGCTGGCTAAGATGTTGCCGGTCGAGCCTTACCTCAGGTCCAGCTCCCATGTCTGACCGGTGAGATCCGCGCCGAAGGAATGGTGCGGTGCTTCATCAATGAGCCGGAATCCGGCGCGTTCGTAAAGACGCCGTGCTGCCGTGAGAACACTGTTCGTCCATAGAGTGATGCGCTCATCGCCGACAGTGCGCGCGCGTTCGATACAGGCGTTCACGAGCTTTGCACCGACACCGGCCCCGCGCGCACCCGGTTCGACATAGAGCAGGCGCAATTTGCCAAGCTTTGGCTGGTCCCCCTTGACCAGAAACACCGATCCAACCACACGACCGTCGAGTTCAGCTACCCACGCCGCATCGTGGGTGGGATCGAAGGCTTCAGAGAAATCGGCAAGAATGCGGGCAACGAGTGCCTCATAGTCGCTGTTCCAGCCATACTCGTCCGTATAGAGCACTGCCTGCCGGTGAATGATCCACCCCAGATCACCGGCCCGCAGATTGCGCAGCTGCAAATCCTTGGGGTGCTCGTCATCAAATATGCGCTTGATCGTACCCGCTGCTGCCAGCAGATTTCTGCGCTGATCCGGCTGCAGTCCGTCGAGAAGTTCGCCAACAGCGTCGCAGGTGTTACGTTCCAGTGCGCCGAATGTCTTGCGACCGGCATCGGTCAGTTGGATGGGACGGCTGCGGCCTCCGTCGGGATGCTCTGACGTCTCGATCAACCCACGTTCGGTGAAGCGTTTCAGTGTTCTGCTCAACTGGCCCCGGTCGAGCCCGAGCGCTCGCATGATGTCTGCCGCCGCAGGTGCTGTGCGATGGGCGATCTCGTAGAGGATACGCGCCTCGGTCAGCGTGAACGGGCTCTTGTCCAGATGGGCGTTCAGCAGGCCGAGACGGCGCGTATAGACACGGTTGAACGCCCGTAATGCACTGATGTCGTCGAGATTGTCTACTTGCGTCATGTCTGCTTACGCCCCGGCGCGGCGTCTCCCTATGTTGACACTATCAATATCTATTGTGTTGACTAAGTCAACATATTCGTAAGGTGAAATCCATTCGGGAAAGACCTCGCTGCGGCGCCGTGCGCAGGCGGTTTTCTTTGACTGTTGTGCATGCGCTGCAATCAGGCTGGACGATGCGCGAAATTGCGTTATCTTGTTGATTTGACGGCTCGCATTTGCGTGAACGCACATATGCGGGTGATGAATTTGTTTCCCCGGCGCTTGGCAAAGCGCTCTTTTCAGGAGAAGTCCATGTCGGCTGCGACGGTTGCCACTTCTTTCTCTTTTCGCCGTATTTTCATCGCTCTTGGTCTGGCTGTTATGGTTCCGCTGCTATCGGCATGCGGTTTCAACACGATCCCGACCAATGAGGAAAAGGCGAAGGCTGCCTGGGGCGAGGTGCAGAACCAGTACCAGCGCCGCGCCGATCTCGTGCCCAATCTGGTCGAGACCGTGAAAGGCTATGCCGCTCACGAACAGGAAACCCTGCAGGCCGTGATCGAGGCGCGCGCCAAGGCGACGCAGGTGCAGATCACGCCGGAAACGCTCAACAATCCGGAACTCTTCAAGCAGTTCCAGGATAATCAGGCCAATCTGACAAGCGCGCTGTCGCGCCTGATGGTGGTGGTCGAGCGCTATCCGGACCTGAAAGCCAACCAGAACTTCCTTGCATTGCAGTCGCAGCTTGAAGGTACTGAAAACCGCATCGCCGTCGCACGCCGCGACTATATTGAGGCGGTTCGCGTCTACAACACGGCGCTGCGCACCATGCCGACGATGATCTGGACGTGGATCTGGTATCGCGATGCACAGCCGATGCAGAGCTTCAGTGCCGATGCAGGCAGTCAGGCCGCGCCTAAAGTCAACTTCAACTGACGGCGCGTTTCATGATGCGTTTCGGGGCGAGTGCAGCACTCTCGCGTGATCGTCGCGGTCTTGGCTGGTTGGGCTGGCCGCGACATCTCCTTGCGCTCGCTTTCCTGTTGTTTTCCGCAGCGCTGACGCTGCACACGGCGGCCCTTGCACAGGATGCGCCAAAGCCTGCACAGGCCTTGACCGGTCGTGTCGTGGATGCGGCGGGGATCATCGACCCCGCCGAGCGCCAGCAACTGACCCAGAAGCTTGCCGATTTTGAAGCGAAGTCATCGGATCAGGTGGTTGTGGTGACGGTCCCGAGCCTCAACGGCGAAGACATCGAAACCTATTCCAACCGTCTGTTCCGTGCCTGGGCGCTGGGGCAGAAACAGGAAAACAACGGCATATTGCTGGTGGTTGCGCCCAATGACCGCAAGGTGCGGATCGAGGTCGGCTATGGTCTTGAAGGCGTCATGACCGACGCGCTTTCAAGCGTCATCATCAACGGCACCATCATTCCCGAATTCCGTACCGGCAATTACTCGAACGGCATCGTACAGGGTGTTGACGGTATTCTTTCGGTGCTTTCCGGCGATGCCGCCGAGCTTGAAGCGCGGGCCAAGCGCAATGTGCAGTCGAGTTCGGATGATGTCGACTGGGTCTTTGTTGTCTTCATCGCCTTCTGGTGCCTGATCTTCTTCGGCGGTTTCGGCATGGCGATCCTGACGCCGGTTTTCGGACGCAAGATCGGGCCGGGCAAATATCAGTGGCTCGGCATGGTCGTGGATTACAACAATCGCGGCGGCGGCTCTGGCGGCAGGGGTGGTGGCAGCTGGGGCGGCGGCGGTGGCTGGTCGTCCGGCGGGGGAGGCGGCGGTTTCTCCGGTGGTGGCGGTTCATCCGGTGGCGGTGGCGCCTCGGGTAGCTGGTAGGGAGACGCAACGATGAAGCATCAAACGCTGATTGGCGCCGAGGACCATGCCCGCATTGCCGAGGCCATCCGCAAGGCGGAAGCAGAAACCAGCGGCGAAATCTATGCCGTTCTGGCGCGCTCGAGCGATGACTATTTCTTTGCGGCGGGCTTTGTTGCGACTTGCGGCATCCTCATCGCTTCGGTGATCGCGGCCTTTCTCGCCCATTGGTACTGGTTCGATATCCGCCTGCCCATGTTCGGACTTGCGGTGCTGGCGGCGTTCCTGACTGCGATGCTGGTGCTCTGGTTCTTTCCGGCCATCCGCATGATGCTGGTGCCGCGCCGCATCCGTTACAAGCGCGCCCATCTCAATGCGCTGCAACAGTTTCTGGCACGCAATGTCCATATTACCGAGCACCGCACCGGCATTTTGCTCTTTGTCTCTATGGCCGAACATTATGCCGAGGTGATCGCTGATGCGGGCATTCATGCGCGTGTCGAACAGGGCGAGTGGAATGCAATTGTCGCGACGCTCATCCATCACGCTTCCCGCGCGCAAGTGGCCGAAGGTTTCGTGCTGACCATCGGTCAGGCCGGGCTTTTGCTGGAGAAACATTTCCCGGCAGGAGCAGACAATATCAATGAGCTGGACGATCACCTGATCGAGCTCTGACAGGCCGATTCATTCATCAGAATCATCTGCAACTTTAGTCTGAAATGTGGCGAAGCTGACCTCTGGATTCGCCCTTTTGGCAGCACTTTTGAGCTGCGCGGAGAAATCCGCTGGCATATTCCGAAATTTCGCGGGAAGTTTTCGAAGTTTTGTTCCAAATTAAATGGATTAAATGCGGTCTTTCTGACTTTCCGGGAAATTTTTCGTTATTTTCAACGAATTGCCATCGAAACCAATGTCTAATCTGCTAGTTTGGCGCGCATTGCCATCATGACAGGAGTATCCGACGTGACTGCAAAGCAGGATCGGTCGAGCAAGGTTAAAGGTTCCAAGGCAAGCAAGGAGGAGAAGAAGGGAGGCAAGTCGAAGGCGCTTACGGCCTTCTCGCAGCTTCTCTTCGAATGGGCGCCGCCAGAAGATCTGGCCGCTTACGATGCTGCCGCTCTCGACAGTTCAGCCCGTCACGGCTATGCCGCCCTCGAATCCTATCGCAAGGGCAAGAGCATCATCAGCGTCGATAATGGTATCGAGCGCCATGGTCGGCCGGTGAGCGTCATCACCATCGTCAACGACAATATGCCGTTCCTGCTCGACTCCATCATGGGTGAGCTGAATGATCATGTCAGCCAGATTTTCATGGTCGTGCATCCGGTTCTGGACATTGCGCGCGAAAAGGACGAGCTGGTCATTCTGGGCGAAGCATCGCAGCTCGCGCCTGCCAAGGGCGTCGAGCGCGTCAGCCTGGTACAGATTCATCTTCCAGCCCTCGACAAACAGGTCAAGGCCGATCTGACCGCCGCCATCAAGCGCGCGCTCGGACAGGTTCGTGCCGCTGTCAGCGACTGGAAGCCGATGTTGAAGCGCCTCGATGGCGCTATCGCCGATTACAAGCGCGTTTATGAAATGACGAGCGATCCGGCCATGCCGGAGGCCATCGCGTTTCTGGAATGGCTGCGCGATGATCGTTTCATCTTTCTCGGACTTCGCGAACTCACCTTCAAGGGCAAGGGCGACAAGCGCGAACTGGTTCCGGTCAAGGAAACGCTCGGCATTCTCAACGACCATGAAGTCCGCGTCCTGCGCAAGGATGACGACGACACGGTGACGCCGCGTGAGGTAACGGAATTCCTCGACAGCAACGAGCCGCTGATCGTCACCAAGGCGAATTCGCTTTCGCTGGTGCATCGCCGCTCCTATCTCGATTATGTCGGCGTGAAGATATTCGGTGAGAAGGGCGAGGCCATCGGCGAACTGCGCCTGGTCGGTCTCTTCACCTCGGTTGCCTATACGAGTTCGGTTGCAGGCATTCCGTTCATCCGCTCCAAGGCCGATGCCGTCATCAAGCATCTCGGGTTCAACCGCGAGGACCATTCGGGCAAGGCGCTCATCAACGTGCTGGAAGAATATCCGCGCGACGAGCTTTTCCAGATCGATGTGGAAAGCCTGACGGCCAATGCCGAGCTGATCCTTGCGCTCGGCGAACGCCCGCGTGTGCGTGCCGTTCCGCGTCTCGATCGCTTTGGCCGCTTTGCGACCGTGCTGGTCTATATCCCGCGTGACCGTTACGACTCGGTCGTGCGCGAGAAGATCGGACACTATCTCGTTGATATCTATGGCGGCGACAGTTTCGAATTCCACCCGGTCTTCCTGCAGAACGGCCTGACGCGCGTTCAGTTCGTCATCCGCCGTCATGAGCGCTCCACACCGCATGTGGATCGCGAAGCGCTGGAAGCCGAAGTGCGCGCCATTGTCCGCACATGGGACGATGCGGTTCGTGAAAGCTCTGACAGTGCAGACGCAAAGACGGTCGCGCTTGCTGCAAGCTTCCCGCCATCCTATCGCGAAATCTTCACGGCACCGGAAGCGCTGGTCGATGCGGAGCGCATCGCTGGCCTCAGCGCAGAGGCTCCGCTTTTCGTGGACTTCTATCGTTATCGCACCGATGGTCCTGATGCGGTTTCGCTGAAGCTTTATCATCACGGTGCGCCGGTTGTGTTGTCGCAGCGTGTGCCGCTTCTGGAAAACATGGGCTTCCGTGTCGTCAGCGAGCAGACCATCGACCTGCCGCATGCTGGCAAGGACGGCGCTGCCGTTTACGTGCACGACATGCAGCTCGTGAACGCCTATGGCGCTCCCGTCGATCTTTCCGACGATGGCGAGATGCTGGAAGATGTGTTCCGCAATGTCTGGGACGGTCTGGCTGACAATGACGGCTATAACGCGCTGGTGCAGACCGCACGCCTGACGGCACGCCAGATCATGATCCTGCGTTCCTATGGCCGTTATCTGCAACAGGCAGGCATCGCCTATTCGCAGGGCTTCATCGCGGCCGCACTGAACCGTTATCCTGAAATCGCCAGCGATCTCTATTCGCTGTTCGATCTGCGCTTCAACCCATCGGCCAAGCGCCGTGATGCGGCTGAAAAGAAGCTGGTCGATGCTATTGAGACCGCATTGCTTGGCGTGCCGAGCATCGACGACGACCAGATTTTGCGCCGTTTCCGCAATCTGATCGAAGCGACGCTGCGCACCAATGCCTATCAGCCGGATGCCGACGGCAAGCCGCGTGTCACCTTTGCCTTCAAGCTCAATCCGCGTCTGGTCGAAGGCCTGCCGGACCCGCGCCCTTATCGCGAAATCTTCGTCTATGGGCCGGAAGTGGAAGGCGTGCATCTGCGCTTCGGTGCTGTTGCCCGCGGTGGTCTGCGCTGGTCGGACCGCGCACAGGATTATCGCACCGAAGTGCTGGGCCTCGTGAAGGCACAGCAGGTCAAGAATGCGGTGATCGTGCCGGTTGGCGCCAAGGGTGGCTTCTATCCGAAGCGTCTGCCGGTCGGCGGCGATCGCAATGCCGTGTTTGAAGCTGGTCGCGATGCCTACAAGGTGTTCATCTCCACGCTTCTGTCGGTCACCGACAATATCGAGGACAATCATGTCGTGCCGCCGGCGGAAGTCGTGCGCCATGACAATGACGATCCTTATTTCGTCGTTGCTGCCGACAAGGGCACGGCCACCTTCTCCGATACGGCCAATGCCATCAGCCAGACACATGATTTCTGGCTGGACGATGCCTTCGCATCCGGCGGATCCGCCGGTTATGACCACAAGGGCATGGGCATTACCGCGCGCGGCGCATGGGAAGCCGTGAAGCGGCATTTCCGCGAATTCGACATGGATATCCAGACCGAGCCTTTCACGGTTGCCGGTGTGGGCGATATGTCGGGCGATGTGTTCGGCAACGGCATGCTGCTTTCCGAACAGATCAAGCTGGTGGCTGCGTTCGACCATCGCGATATTTTCATCGATCCAAACCCGGTTCCAGCCGACGGCTTTGCCGAACGCAAGCGGCTGTTCGAACTGCCGCGTTCGAGCTGGCAGGATTATGACCGCTCCAAGCTTTCGGTTGGCGGCGGCATCTATAGTCGCAGCCAGAAGACGATTACCCTGTCGGCAGAAGCTGCTGCAGCTATCGGCCTTGGAAAGACCTCCGGCACGCCGCAGGAAATCATGACCGCGATCCTGAAATCGAAGGTCGATCTCCTCTGGTTCGGCGGTATCGGCACCTATATCCGCTCGTCCGCTGAAACGGATGCGCAGGTTGGCGACCGCGCCAATGATGCGATCCGCATCACCGGCTCGGAAGTTGGTGCGCGTGTGATTGGTGAAGGCGCCAATCTCGGTGCAACCCAGCGCGGGCGCATCGAATATGCGCTGGCAGGCGGTCGTGGTAATACCGATGCCATCGACAATTCGGCGGGCGTCAACTGCTCGGACGTCGAGGTCAACATCAAGATCGCTCTGGCTGCTGCCATGCGTTCGGGCAATCTCAAGCGCCCGGCACGCAACAAGCTTCTGGTCAGCATGACCGACGATGTGTCCGAACTGGTTCTGCGCAACAATTATCTGCAGCCGCTGGCGCTTTCGCTCAGCGAAAGGCAGGGTCTGGCAGAACTGCCCTATCAGGCGCGGTTCATGGCGGAGCTGGAAAACCGCAAGCTTCTCGACCGTAAGGTGGAGTATCTGCCGTCCGATGCGCTGCTGGCCGAACGCCAGAAGGCAGGCCAGCCGCTGACACGGCCGGAACTGGCGGTTCTGCTTGCTTATGCCAAGCTGTCGCTGTCGGATGATCTGGTGGCAAGCCAGCTTCCGGACGAACCTTACTTCCAGTCGCTGCTGTTCGGCTATTTCCCGAAGCGCATGACCAAGACTTACGCCGAGGAAATCTCCGGCCATCGTCTGCGCCGTGAAATCGTTGCTACTTTGCTGGCAAACGATGTCATCAACCGTGGCGGTATCACCTTCATCAGCCGTCTGGCCGATACGACGGGTAAGTCGCCTGCTGATATCGTGCGTGCCTATGTGGCAGTGCGCGACGGTTTCGAGATCGATGCGATCTATGATGCCATCGATGCGCTCGACAGCAAGGTGCCGGGCGATGTGCAGAACCAGTTCTACCATCTCGTCGGCGAAATGCTGCAGGCGACGACGGCCTGGGTGCTGCGCAACGATACGACACGCGCCAACCTGACGGAACTGGTGGATACGATCACCAGGGCACGTGCCGAACTGGAACCGCGTTTCGACGGCCTGATGCCGGAATATCTGAAGAGCACGCTTCAGGCCGACAAGGCCGCTTTTGTGGAAAAGGGTGCACCGGAAAAGCTGGCTCAGCGTCTTGCCAATCTGCAGCTTGCAGGCATCATGCCGGACATCGCGCTGATCGCGCATCTGGCCGGTGCCGACCGGGTGGTAACCGCCAAGACCTATTTCGGTGTTTCGGAAGCCTTCCGCATTGGTCGCATCGAGGAAGCTGCGCGCTCCATCCCCGTCACGGACTATTATGACGGGCTTGCCCTGTCACGAGCAAGCGATACGATCACGCAGGCCGCGCGCGGTATCACCATTGCGGCGCTCAAGCGTTTTGCCAAGGACAAGGATCCGGCAGCAGCCTGGTTCGCAGCCGATGGTGCGCGTATCGAGCAGGTGAAAAACCGTATGGTGGCGCTGACGGAAGGTGGTGACCTGACAGTCTCGCGACTGGCGGTTGCAGCGGGCCTGATGTCTGATCTGGCGCAATAGAAAACAACGACATAATCTTGCAAAAGGGCGGCTTCGGTCGCCCTTTTTGTTTCTTTTGAAACAGCATTTCGGGTTATATGGTGCCGCTGATAAAAGCGAAGTATCCAACCGACTGGCCGGTCAATGGTTGGACCAACTTCTTGTCCGGGGGAAGGAACAAACAATTGAGCGATCAGGTTCTGCCTGCTCGGGGCTATGCCTCGCGGCGCGGCGTATGGGGCTGGATATTTTTCGACTGGGCGGCACAGCCATTTTTCACGGTTATTGTCACCTTCATTTTCGGTCCATACTTCATCTCCCGCATGGCCGACACGCCTGAAGCCGGGCAGATTGCCTGGGGCTATGGTATCGCTGCCGCAGGTTTTGTGATCGCTGTTCTTTCGCCTGTTCTGGGGTCGATTGCCGACAAGACAGGCTCCCGCAAACCATGGATCGGCTTTTTTGCTGTCCTCAAGATCGTTGGACTCATGACGCTCTGGTTTGCGGTGCCCGGTGCGAACCTGTTCTGGGTGCTTCTGGCTTTCAGTATCGCGATGGTGTCGGCGGAGTTTTCAATCGTTTTCAACGATTCCATGATGCCGCGGCTCGTCCCGCGCAGCGAGATCGGCAGGGTGTCCAATCTGGCCTGGGGGCTCGGCTATCTGGGTGGTGTTCTGGTGCTGATCTTCGTGGTGGTTTTTCTGGCTGCATCACCCGACACAGGCAAGACGCTGATTGGGCTTCCGCCACTCTTTGGCCTCGACCCCGTCAGCGGCGAAGATGCCCGCATCACCGGCCCCATAGCGGCACTCTGGTATCTTGTTTTCATCATGCCGATGTTTCTGTTTACACCCGATCAGGCGCGCGGGCAG
The DNA here is from genome assembly GCF_002252535.1 of Brucella lupini. Taxonomy (NCBI): domain Bacteria; kingdom Pseudomonadati; phylum Pseudomonadota; class Alphaproteobacteria; order Hyphomicrobiales; family Brucellaceae; genus Brucella; species Brucella lupini. The sequence goes on along the minus strand of NZ_NNRN01000042.1, from coordinate 100,539 downwards.
CCGCTGCGTCAGGCAATCGGCAGCGGTCTGGCGGAACTCAAATCGACGCTGCGGGAAGTGCGCGAACATCCGGGGATCACGCGCTTTCTGGCCGCCCGCCTTTTCTATCAGGACGGGCTCAATGCCATTGTCGCGCTCGGCGCCGGTTATGCCGCTTCATTGTTTCAATGGAGCATCAACGAGATTGGCCTCTTCGGCATGATCACCAATGTGTCGGCAATCCTGAGCTGCCTTGTCGCGGCGCGCCTCGATATCAGGCTCGGCTCCAAGATCATCGTCATCGGATCGCTGGTGCTTTTGCTGCTGGCTTCGCTCGGTATCGTTTCCACCGGAACGCATTATCTGCTGTTCGGTCTGGTGCCTGTCAGCTATCCGGAGGCAAAAGGCTTGTTCTCGACAGCTTCGGAACAGGCTTTCCTCATCTACGGGCTGACGATAGGCGTCGCGCTTGGGCCTATACAGGCCTCGTCCCGGTCGTGGTTTGCGCGCAGCATCAAGCCGGAGGAATCGGGTCGATATTTCGGCATCTATGCGCTGGCGGGGCGCGCGACGAGTTTTCTCGGACCGTTTCTGGTTGCGACAATTACCGCGCTCAGCGGCTCGGCTGCACTTGGCATGTCAGTGCTGCTGCTGTTCTTCGCCGTCGGGCTCTATCTGGCGGCCATAACGCCTTACCCCGCCGACAAGCCGCTTACATCCGGCCCGCAGTAACGGGCCGGAATCTGACTTTTATTCGATCCAGCCGAGTGAACGCTGAACCGCTTTTTCCCATGCGTTGAACAAGCGCGTGCGCTCGTCTACGGGCATTCGCGGATGCCAGCGATGGCCCACCTGCCAGTTTTCCACGATGTCGTGCGTGGATTTCCAGTAGCCGACGGCAAGCCCGGCCGCATAGGCAGCACCCAGCGCCGTCGTCTCGATAATTTTCGGGCGCACGACCGGCACGTCCAGAATGTCGGACTGGAACTGCATGAGCAGTTCGTTGATGGTCATGCCGCCATCGGCGCGCAACTCGGTGATTTCGACGCCTGAATCCTTCACCATCGCATCGAGCACTTCGCGCACCTGATAGGCGCTCGCTTCCAGGGCCGCCCGGGCAATGTGCCCCTTGTTGGCGAAGCGGGTGAGGCCAGCAATGATACCGCGCGCTGAATCCTGCCAATGCGGTGCAAAGAGGCCGGAAAAGGCGGGAACGAAATAAACGTCGCCATTGTCCTCGACGGTGCGCGCCAGCGTTTCGATGTCGCCGCTCGTTTTGATGATGCCGAGATTGTCGCGCAGCCATTGCACCAGGGCGCCGGTAATGGCGATGGAGCCTTCCAGCGCATAAACCGGCTTGGCGCCGTCGAGCTTGTAGGCAACCGTGGTCAGCAGACCGTAATTGGAGGGCACCAGTTTCTCGCCGGTGTTCATCAGCATGAAGCAGCCCGTGCCATAGGTGTTCTTGGCTTCGCCCGGTTCCAGACATGCCTGACCGAAGAGCGCTGCCTGCTGGTCGCCCAGAATGCCCGCAAGTTTTACACCGGAAAGGGAGGGCAGGGTGATCTCGCCATAGACCTCGCTTGAAGAGCGGATTTCCGGCAGGCAGGCTGACGGAATATCGAAAAGACGAAGTATGTCTTCATCCCATTGCAGCGTCGAAAGATCCATCAGCTGGGTGCGGGAAGCATTGGTCACATCGGTGATGTGGATGCCGCCCTCGGTGCCACCGGTCAGGTTCCAGACCAGCCATGTGTCGATTGTGCCGAAAAGTGCGTCTCCGGCTTCGGCCTTTTCACGCGCACCCGGAACATTGTCGAGTATCCAGCGCAGCTTGAGCCCGGAGAAATAGGTCGAGATCGGCAGGCCGGTCTTGGCACGCAGCTGGTCTGCGCCACCGTCCTTCGTGTACCGGGAAACAAGTTCGTCGGTGCGCGTATCCATCCAGACGATTGCATTATAGAGCGGCGCACCGGTTTTCCTGTCCCAGAGCAGTGTGGTCTCGCGCTGATTGGTGATGCCGACGGAAGCGATATCACTTGCCTTCAGTTTTGCTTTTTTGAGTGCTGCGGCAATGACGTGCTGTGTGTTGCGCCAGATTTCTATCGGATTGTGTTCGACCCAGCCCGCCTTTGGATAAATCTGCTCATGTTCGCGCTGGTCGCTCGCGACGATATCGCCCTGCCTGTCGAAAATGATGAAACGCGAACTCGTGGTTCCCTGGTCGATGGAACCGATAAACTGCGTCATGGGGCGGGCTCCTCCGTTGATCCGGTCTATGCTGAAAACGAATTTAAACGAAACAATATGAAACTCAATGAAAACGAGGCCCCGGAATGATCGGTTCCGGGGCCTCAATAAATACTTTATTATAAGGGGTTAGAGCATTTCCAGCAAAAGTGCGGAGCGGTTTTGCGCAGGATAATGCGTAAAAGCTCTAATGGCGGAAGTGACGCATCCCCGTCATGACCATGGCGATGCCATGTTCGTCGGCAGCGGCGATCACTTCATCGTCCCGCATGGAACCTCCCGGCTGGATGACCGCGGTTGCACCGGCCTGAACGGCGGAAAGCAGACCGTCGGCAAACGGGAAGAACGCGTCGGAAGCGACCACGCAGCCCTTGGTGAGCGGTTCTGCAAGACCGGCGGCTTCTGCCGCGTCTTCAGCCTTGCGGGCTGCGATGCGGGCTGAATCCACGCGGCTCATCTGGCCTGCGCCGATGCCGACCGTTGCGCCGTCCTTCACATAGACGATGGCGTTCGACTTCACATGCTTGCCGACGCGGAAGGCGAATTTCATATCGTTGAGTTCGGCTTCGGTCGGCGCACGCTTGGTGACGACCTTGAGATCGAGATCGTCGACCACACCATTGTCGCGCGACTGGACCAGCAAACCACCGGCGACTGTCTTGGCGGCGATGCCCTTGGCGCGCGGGTCCGGCAGGCCGCCGGTGACGAGCAGACGGAGGTTCTTCTTGGCAGCAACGATGGCCTGTGCACCTTCGGTGGCATCCGGAGCGATAATGACTTCGGTGAAGATCTTTACGATCTCTTCAGCGGCTTCCTCATCGAGCGTTTTATTGAGCGCAACAATACCGCCGAACGCCGAAACCGGATCGCAGGCGAGTGCCTTCAAATAAGCTTCCTTGATGGTGGCTGCTTCTGCAACGCCGCAAGGATTGGCGTGCTTGATGATGGCGACGGCTGCGGTGCGGGCAGGATCGAATTCTGCGACGAGTTCGAAAGCCGCATCGGTGTCGTTGATGTTGTTGTAGGAGAGCTGCTTGCCCTGAAGCTGGGTCGCGGTGGCAACACCGGGGCGCTTCTCGCCAGTGAGATAAAAGCCAGCCGTCTGGTGCGGGTTTTCTCCGTAGCGCATGACGGAATGCAGCTTGCCTGCGACCGAGCGATAGACCGGAGTTTCTTCGTTGATCGCTTCGGCAAACCAGTTGGAAATGGCTGCGTCATAGGCTGCTGTGCGCGAGAAGGCCTTGGCGGCGAGCTTTTTGCGGAAGGCAAGCGGCAGGGAGCCTGCATGCTTTTCCAGTTCAGCGACGACGTCGGCATAGTCGGCAGGATCGACGACCGTGGCGACATAGGCGTGGTTCTTGGCCGAAGCGCGGATCATCGCGGGGCCACCAATGTCGATGTTTTCGACGGTCGTGTCGTAGTCGCCGCCCTTGAAGCGGACTTCCTCGAACGGATAGAGATTGATGACGGCAAGATCGATGCCGCCGATGCCGTGTTCTTCCATGGCCGCGACGTGTTCCGGATCGTTGCGCACGGCGAGCAGGCCGCCATGGACTGCCGGATGCAGCGTCTTGACGCGTCCGTCCATGATTTCCGGGAAGCCGGTTACTTCGGATACATCCTTCACCGGAATGCCTTCAGCGGCAATCGACTTGGCGGTGCCGCCGGTCGAGAGGATTTCGACACCTTGCGCGTGAAGCGCTTTGGCGAAATCGATCAGGCCGGTTTTGTCGGAAACGGAAAGGAGGGCGCGGCGCACCCGATGAAGATCGGGAGCGGGAATATGCTTGGAGCTGACAGCCATAGGGAGTTGGTCTCTTCGTTGCTGAAACGGATGCGTTCAGGAAAGTGGACGGCTCGCCCTAACACAGACGCGCCGGGAATCCTACCGCAAAAGGCCGGAAAAGAACGGTGAAGAGGTATTTCTTGCCCCGCATTCGGTCCCATTGACCCTCGACCCTTCGAGACGGCGCTGCCGCGCCGCCTCAGGGTGAGGGCGGTGGAGAGCGGACTATACCAAGTCTCATTGAGTTTGACTCATCGAGACTTGGTTAAGCCCGTGCGGCAATTGAGCATTTTCAGGGCGTGATGCGTTAGCATCTTAGCGCCCTGCTATTATACGTAACTGCCGAGTGCGACGCGGCTGAACTGCCAGTTCACTTCCGGCAATTCTGATGCCGGGAAGGAGAGCACGATCTGCTTCGATGTCACGGGGCCACGGAAGCCCGCAAAGAAGATCGAATCTTCCAGTTGCGGCGCAACTTCAAAACAGGAGAAGACCCAGGTATCGTCGCGATCCGCCGACAGAACGATCAATCCGTTCTCATCGAAGGAAATATCGACCGACGGATGCAGATGGAAACGCACGGCGATATTGTCGCGTCCGTTCGCCTTCAACGGACGGCCATCGCCGCGATAGAAGCGGTCTGCGCCCTGAATGACGCTGCCATTGTGCGACAGCACAAGGCGACGTTCGTGATAGATGCCGAACAGGCGCGCATAGCCGTCATGGCTGGCAACAAAGCCCTGTCGTCCCATTTCCTCGATCCGGTCACGCTGCACGCGGGTTGGTCCTGCAATGATCGGCGTGCCGATCATGTTGGAGAGACCCGCATTGAGGCTGAAGCGGCACGATGAGGTGTCGTTGATGGTGGCCGTGGAGTGCGCAGCCGTGGAACGGCCTAATGGACGAAATTCCGGCGGACCGAAACGGTCGATACCGGAATTGACGATATAGCGCTGGCGCCCGGAGGACATTTCGAAGGCGAGGCAGCCGGCATGGGCATCCCGCGAAGCTGTGACCGGCGGCGGCAGTCCGGTATCGGCGATGATGGTGGTCGAACCCATCGAGAGCCGTTCATAGCCGGAATAGGGCGCATGGGTCAGCGGCGATCCGGCAGTCTCGTCATGCCTGAGAACCGAGATGATGCGTTCCGGCATGGTCGGGCCAACGCCGTTGAAAAGCGCAAGGCTGCCATCCTGATGACGGAAGAAACGCAGGGCTGGCAACATGCGCTCGACGGCTTCGATCAGCGCCTTGGGCGGTGCTTCCGTGCCGTTGGCATAGGTCTGGCGGAGCGGCAGAAGATCGGCCAGCAGTTCCAGAACCGTAACGGGATTGCGCGAGATATGCCCGCCATCGGGCAGGATCTGGCGTTTCAGCTCATATTCGAGATTGCGCCGGGCGGCGCGTGCAGTCGGCGGCGAAACAGGCAGAGCCAGAGCGGCGAATGCCAATGCGATGCGGGCGCGCAACCGTTCCTCGCCATCATCCATGGCGGCGGCAACGGTGCGCAGATAACGCACCTGCATGGCAAGCGAGCGCATGAAGCGGCGATAGGCGGGAAGTTCGGCGCCTGACAGAATAAGGTTCGAATGTTGAAGCCAGGCGATGATGCGTTGGGCAGTGACTTCCGGTGACCAGGCGATGCCGCCGATCCGCTTGCCGAACATGCGCATCCAGTCATCGACGAGCGCACGCGCATTGGCGGTTGCCAGTTCGCTATTGGCGCTTTTCAAATGACGCAGCCAGCCGAAACTCTGAAGCGCTGCTTCCCATTCTGGCGTTGGCGGTTCGACGGCGAAAGGCGACAATCCGCCGGTTTCGACCAGACGACCGGCCAGCGCAAAACGGCCATGATAGAATTCCTGTGCCAATTGCGGGTCTGCTACGCGCAGATCAGGCGGTGCGATCAGGATACGGTCGGGGGTGAAGCCGGTGAAGCGCCAGCGATAAAGCGGCCCCATGCGCAGACGGCGGCTGAACTTGCGCCAAGCCTGTGCAACGGCCAGTCCCCAAAGATGTGGGGTTTCGCTGAGGGCGACTGCCACCCGGTCTTTCTCCGTATCGTTTGTCATTATTGTTTGGCCAGATCGAGCAGCCAGTTCCTTTGATACAATTGTACAGAAATGGTGAATCGAGCGTTAACCATAACGGGTATCGCGACCCGTTATGGCAAATTATACGATTTGTTTGCTTATATCCGGTCTCAGGCCCGGCGCTTGAAGCGGGCCGCGAAGAAGCCGTCCATGCCAGCCATGTGCGGATTGCCTTCAAAACGATCCGGCGGCAAGTCTGCCGGAGTGGATCGCAGAAAGCCTTCTGCTGTGACCAGCCCATCCAGAAGCCCGTTCAGACTGGGGCAATCCTGCTCCGTGATCGGGAAAGGTTCCAGCAACGGATTTTCCACTGCCTTGCGCGCCATTTCCTCGCCTTCGAGCGGGTGCAGCGAACAATTGGAAAAGACGATTACGCCGCCGGGTTTGACCAGAGTGGCGGCGTGCGCCAAAAGTTTGCCCTGAAGTTCGGCAAGCTTTGCTATGTCCTGCGGCGTCTTGGTCCAAGGCACATCCGGATGACGACGCACGGTGCCGGTGGAAGAGCAGGGCGCATCCAGAAGCACAGCATCGAACAGTTCGTCCGGCTGGAAATCCATCAGATTGGTGGCAACGGTCTTCGCCTCGAAGCCGAGACGTTCCAGATTGCCGCGCAGGCGCTTCAGCCGGTTTTCGGAAAGGTCGAGCGCGGTCACGTCTGCGCCCTGAAGTACGAGCTGCGCCGTCTTGCCGCCGGGGGCGGCGCACAGATCGGCAACCCGTTTGCCCTTGATATCACCCATCAGGCGCGCAGGCAGGCTCGCGGCCACATCCTGCACCCACCAGTCGCCTTCGGCAAAGCCGGGCAGGTCGGTGAGATTGCCTTCGACCGTTTGCAGGCGCACCGAACCGTTGGGCAGCGCAACGCCACCGAGCTTTTCGGCCCATGCCTTTGCGTCACCCTTGACCGTGAAATCGATCGGCGGCTCATAGGCATGCATGGCAAGAATGGCTGCTGCTTTTTCCGCGCCATAGGCGTCGGTGATGCTTTTGGCAAACCACTCCGGCACATTGGTTTCGGGCTCAAGCGTGTGGGCGAGAGCACGTTCCTTGTTGCGCGAAAGGCGACGCAGCAGCGCATTGACGAGACCGGCATATTTGCGATTGCGCGGATCGTTGTTCGCCGCTTCCACCGCAAGATCGACCGCCGAATGATCGGGCAGGTTCAGATAGAAAATCTGGGCGATGGCCACATGCAGAAGATGTTTCAACGCCACGGCATTTTCCGGCAATGGCCGGTCGAGCCGCTTGTTGATGGCGCGTTCGATGCTGCCGCGATTGCGGAGCGCAGAGCCGAGAATGGCGCGAACCAGCGCGCGGTCGCGCGGCTCCAGCGCCAGATATTGCGGATGGCCGTGCGTATTGTCGGTCAGGCCGTCAAGCGAGGTGTTCTTTTCGATCACCGCACCGAGAAGGCGCGCCGCACACAAACGCGCCGCCAGACCGGGGCGCAGGTCTGCGGCATTGGTGTTCATTTGCGGCTTTTTATTTCCACGCTTCGGCGCGGGCTTTTTATCGTTCACACTGTTCTACTTTATTTAGGACCACGGCCCCCGATAACCGGAACCGCCATTGCTGTTACCGCCTGCATTACCCCATGGACCGCTGCTTTGGGAAGGGGCAGCGGCACGCGGGGCCATTCCAGCCGAGCGGATGCCCATTTCGGCAGCCATCTGTTCAAGTGCTGCAATGCGGTTATCGGTGTCCGGATGGGTCGAAAAAAGATTATCCGCGCCGCGTCCGCTCAAGGGATTGATGATGAACATATGCGCGGTTGCCGGGTTGTGTTCGGCTTCCTCGTTCGGGATGGCCTTGGCGCCACGCGCGATCTTGCCCAGCGCCGAGGACAGCCACAGCGGATTGCCGCAGATTTCCGCGCCGCGCTTGTCGGCGGCATATTCGCGGGTGCGGCTGACAGCCATCTGCACGATCATCGCGGCAAAGGGCGCGACGATCATGGCAAGAATGGTGCCGACCACGCCCATGATGCCGTTGCCGTTCTCGCGATTGCCGCCCAGGAAGAAGGCGAAATTGCCGAGCATGGAGATGGCACCGGCAAGCGTTGCGACGATGGTCATGGTCAGTGTGTCGCGGTTCTGGACGTGCGCCAGCTCGTGCGCCATCACGCCTGCGACTTCTTCCGGCGTCAGGCGGTTGAGGAGGCCAGTCGTGGCTGCAACGGCAGCATTTTCGGGATTGCGGCCCGTGGCAAAAGCGTTCGGCTGGTCTTCATGGATAATGTAGACCTTCGGCATCGGAAGGCCCGCATTGGCGGCGAGCCCACTCACCATGCGGTAATAGTCCGGTGCGCTGCGCTCATCCACTTCCTGCGCATTGTACATGCGCAGCACCATCTTGTCGGAGTTCCAGTAGCCGAACAGGTTCATGGTGACTGCAATCACAAGCGCAATCATCATGCCGCCGCCGCCGCCCAGCAAATAGCCGATGCTCATGAACATGACCGTCATGAGGGCGATCAGCATGGCAGTTTTTGTCATATTCATCTGCGGCGGTCTCCAAATCCTAGGCTGCATGACCCGCAAGGGTTTTGCACGGCAAGCCTTTCTGCCTATATGATGGGTATGAACAGGCTTTGCTTCAATGTTCGAAGCAAAAACCGAGAACGGGATTGTGACCGATGAGCGAAAAAACCGAAAGCCCGCAAAACGTCGACAAGCGCACGTTCGAAGACCTGCCGCCTGCTGCCCAGCGCGCATTGAAGGAAGCTGAAGCGCGCCGCGCTGCCGAAAAGGCAAACGAAGCGCCCCGCGAAATCGGTGGTCGCGGCGGCAAGGACCCCGCCCGTTTCGGCGATTGGGAGATCAAGGGTCGGTCGATCGATTTCTAATAAGTTTGGGATATTGTCGCCCTGCTGGCCTGCAAATCGCGCTCTTCTGCGCTTCCGGTGCTCATGTACTTTTAAGTACACTCCGCTCCGGTTCTCAAAGATCACGATTTTCGTCTCAGCAGGACGACAATCTCATCAAACTTGGGCGCCTTCTCAGACCGCGTTGTTAAAAAAGCCCCGGTTTCCCGGGGCTTTTTATTATTTCTTGTTCTGGCGATTTTCGATCAGGTCGTCCACGACGCCCGGATCGGCCAGCGTCGAGGTATCGCCCAGTGCACCAAACTCGTCTTCGGCGATCTTGCGCAGGATGCGGCGCATGATCTTGCCCGAGCGGGTTTTCGGCAGGCCCGGCGAGAACTGGATCTTGTCCGGCGTGGCAATAGGACCGATTTCCTTGCGCACGTGCTGGGTCAGCTCCTTGCGCAGGGCGTCTTCGTCCTGAACTGCTTCGCCGGTCATCAGCGTGACGTAGCAATAGATGCCCTGTCCCTTGATCGGATGCGGATAGCCCACGACAGCGGCTTCTGAAACCGAGTGATGCGAGACGAGTGCCGATTCGATTTCTGCCGTGCCGAGGCGATGGCCGGAAATGTTGAGCACGTCATCGACGCGGCCTGTGATCCAGTAGTAACCGTCTTCGTCGCGACGGCAGCCGTCGCCGGTGAAGTACTTGCCCTTATAGGTCGAGAAGTAGGCTTCGATGAAGCGCTTGTGATCGCCGTAAAGCGTGCGCATCTGGCCCGGCCAGCTGTCGATGATGCAGAGATTACCGTCCACCGCACCTTCAATGACAGCGCCTTCATTATCGACCAGTTCCGGCTTGATGCCGAAGAACGGTCGTGTTGCCGAACCTGGCTTGAGGTCGGTTGCGCCGGGCAGCGGGGTGATGAGAATGCCGCCGGTTTCCGTCTGCCACCATGTATCGACAATCGGCGACCGCTGGTCACCAACGACGTTGTAATACCATTCCCAGGCTTCCGGGTTGATCGGCTCGCCAACCGAACCGAGCAGGCGCAGCGTCGAACGCGACGAGCGGGTGACGAATTCATCGCCGGCGCCCATCAGGGCGCGGATGGCCGTAGGCGCAGTGTAGAAGATATTGACGTGATGCTTGTCGACGACTTCCCAGAAACGTCCCTGATCGGGGAAGTTGGGCACACCCTCGAACATCAATGTCGTCGCGCCGTTGGCGAGCGGGCCGTAGACGATATAGGAGTGACCTGTCACCCAGCCCACATCCGCCGTGCACCAGTAGATGTCGCCGTCATGATAGTCGAAGACATATTGATGCGTCATCGATGCATAGACGAGATAGCCGCCGGTTGTGTGCAGCACGCCCTTCGGCTTGCCGGTGGAGCCGGAGGTGTAGAGGATGAAGAGCGGGTCTTCCGCATTCATCGGTTCCGGGTCGCAGGTCGGTTCGACGCTAGCAACTTCCTGATGATACCAGAGATCGCGGCCCGGTCCCCAGCTTACCTTGCCGCCGGTGCGGCGCACGGTGAGAACCTTGTTGACCATGACATATTGCTTGGCCGCAATGTCGATGGCGGTATCGGTGTTTTCCTTCAGCGGAACCGGCTTGCCGCCGCGCACGCCTTCGTCGGCCGTGATGACGAAAGTGGATTCGCAGTCGACGATACGACCGGCAAGTGCTTCCGGTGAGAAACCGGCGAAGACGACGGAATGCACAGCGCCGATGCGCGCGCAGGCCAGCATCGCATAAGCCGCTTCCGGGATCATCGGCAGATAGATCGTGACGCGGTCGCCCTTCTTAACGCCGTGCTTCTTCAGCACATTGGCGAGGCGGCAGACATTCTCATGCAATTCGCGATAGGTGATCTTCTTGTCGATATAGGGATTGTCGCCTTCCCAGATGATCGCAACCTGATCACCACGGCTCTTCAGGTGGCGGTCGATACAGTTATAGGAAACGTTGGTAACGCCGTCCTCATACCATTTGATGGATACGTCGCCGTTGAAATCGGTGTTCTTGACCTTGGTGAAGGGCTTGAACCAGTCGATGCGCCGTCCGTGCTTTGCCCAAAAGCTGTCCGGGTCGCTCACGCTTTCCTGATACCATTCGAGATAGGTTGCGTTGTCGATGAGCGTGTTTCTCTTTGCCTCGGCAAGGACCGGGTAAAGCTTTTCCGACATGATTTCCTCCTTCAGCATTCCGCGAGCCGGACGATATCCCGCTCGTATAAATGCACCCAAAAACTGACCGGCACCTCCCGCCGGATGAGACGGTCCACCGTGAAAGGCGAGACCATCGGGTGCCCTGTCTACCTTCCATTGCGGGCAAGGTAAATTAGACAATCGGCGCGTCTATGATCCACAATGACGCATCGTCAGAAATAGCAACTGGCAGCACTCGCTGTCGAATGGTGCTAATATATTGTTTTTACAGTTTAAAAACCATTTGGAGTGATTATCTCCTATTCAGGAGCCTGACAATAAGGCTCTTCACAAAAAGGGGAAATCGCCATGACGACGTCCGCTTTGAACGCAAAGTCAGCCTTCGAACTCCAGCTCGCCGGTTATGGTCTGACGACGGCGAAAGTTTTCTACCACTTGCCTGATCACCCGCATCTGCTGCAGCTTTTCGTCTGGCAGGATTATGACCTCGCGCCCGATTTTCCGGTGCTCAATCATTTCATCGAATTCTGGAATCGGGAAATCGACGGGCCGTTGCATTCGGTCAGCTATACGCATTTCCGGCTGCTTGGCCCCTCGGACTGGAGGAATGTGCAGGGCGAGATCGTCCTGCATTAGGAGCATTTCCAGCAAAAGTGTGAAGCAGTTTTGCGTAGGATAATGCGACAAAAACAAACAGTAGGGGTGACAATTCACGCGGGGTCGGCATAGCTCCGTCCGCCGAAGATGGCCGAGCCGACACGCACCGATGTCGCGCCGAAACCGATGGCGGTTTCATAATCGCCCGACATGCCCATGGAGAGCTTTTCGACCTGTGCCTCGCGGGCGAGCTTTTCCAGAAGCGCGAAATGCGGCCCCGGATTTTCATCCGCAGGCGGGATGCACATCAGCCCCTCGATGGCGAGGCCATGTTCCTTGCGGCAGCGCTCGACAAAGGCGACGGCTTCCTTCGGCGCAATGCCGGCTTTCTGTTCTTCAAGTCCGGTATTCACCTGCACGTAGAGCTTTGGGGCCTTGTTCTGCTTTTTGATCTCGACAGCGAGAGCTGCGGCGATCTTTTCACGGTCGACGGTTTCGATGACATCGAAGAGGGCGACGGCATCGGCGGCCTTGTTGGATTGCAGCGGGCCGATGAGATGCAGTTCGATGCCGGAATAATCGTCGCGCAGTCCCGGCCATTTGGCTTGTGCTTCCTGCACGCGGTTTTCACCGAAGACGCGCTGGCCTGCGTCGAGGACCGGGCGAATTTCTTCGGCATCGAAGGTTTTCGATACGGCGACGAGCGTCACGGAAGCCTTGTCGCGCTGTGCTTCCTCTTCGGCATTGGCGATTGCGGCCTTGACCGTGTTCAGGTTCGCTACGATATCTGACATGAAACTCTCGCTTTCAGGCTTTTCATCCGCAAAAGGTTGACGCTTTCGCCAATACGTGGTGAAGGTCGCCATTAAACATCGACTCTCCTTATTGCATCACCTTCGTACGAGTAAATACGGTCATGGCAGCCGAACGTTATAATCCGCGCGTGGCGGAAGCTCATTGGCAGAAAGTCTGGGAAGAAGACCGGACCTTCGAAACCGACAATAGCGACAGCCGCGAGAAATATTATGTGCTCGAGATGTTCCCCTATCCATCGGGGCGCATCCACATGGGCCATGTGCGCAACTATGCGATGGGTGATGTTGTCGCCCGTTACAAGCGCGCCAAGGGTTTCAACGTGCTTCATCCGATGGGATGGGACGCGTTCGGCATGCCTGCGGAAAATGCAGCGATGCAGAACAAGGTTCATCCGAAAGAATGGACCTACCAGAACATCGCCACGATGCGCAGCCAGCTCAAATCGATGGGTCTTTCGCTCGACTGGGCGCGTGAATTCGCGACCTGCGATGTGGAATATTATCATCGCCAGCAGATGCTGTTCATCGACCTTTTTGAAAAGGGGCTGGTGACGCGCAAGACCTCCAAGGTCAACTGGGATCCGGTCGACAACACCGTGCTTGCCAACGAGCAGGTGGTGGATGGTCGCGGCTGGCGTTCGGGTGCGCTGGTCGAACAGCGTGAACTGACACAGTGGTTCTTCAAGATCACCGATTTCAGCGAGGAATTGCTGGCCGGTCTTGATACGCTCGACCAGTGGCCGGAAAAGGTTCGCCTGATGCAGCGCAACTGGATCGGCAAGTCGGAAGGCCTGCAGGTCCGCTTCGCGCTGGACGCTAAGACTGCCCCTGCCGGCTTCTCGGAAGTTGAAGTTTACACGACCCGTCCGGACACGCTGTTTGGCGCATCGTTCCTGGCAATCGCTGCCGATCATCCGTTGGCCAGAACGCTGGCTGAGGGCAATCAGGCCCTGACCGATTTTATCACCGAATGCCATCAGGCAGGCACGTCGCTGGCAGCACTCGAAACGGCCGAGAAGAAGGGCTACGACACGGGCGTTAAGGTTCGGCATCCGTTCGATGAGAACTGGGAATTGCCCGTCTATGTCGCCAATTTCGTTTTGATGGAATATGGCACCGGGGCGATCTTCGGCTGCCCGTCTGGCGATCAGCGCGATCTTGACTTCGCAAACAAATACGGCTTGCCGGTTGTGCCTGTTGTGATGCCGAAAGGCGAAGATGCTGCGACTTTCGCGATCACCGATACGGCGTATGGCGACGATGGTGTGATGATTAATTCACGCTTCCTCGACGGCATGACACCGGAAGCCGCCTTCAATGAGGTGGCGAATCGTCTGGAACAGACCAGTCTCGGCAACAGCCCGCAGGCAAGCCGCAAGGTGCAGTTCCGTCTGCGTGACTGGGGCATCTCGCGCCAGCGCTATTGGGGTTGCCCGATCCCGATGATCCATTGCGAAAGCTGTGGCGTCAATCCGGTGCCGCGCGCCGATCTGCCGGTCAAGCTGCCGGACGATGTCGAGTTCGACCGTCCGGGCAATCCGCTCGACCGTCATGCAACATGGCGCCATGTGAAGTGCCCGAAATGCGGAGCCGATGCGCGCCGTGAAACGGATACGATGGATACGTTCGTCGATTCGTCCTGGTACTATGCGCGCTTTACGGCGCCTTGGGAAAACGAGCCGACCGACCGAAAGGTTGCCGATCACTGGCTGCCGGTCGATCAGTATATCGGCGGTATCGAACACGCGATCCTGCATTTGCTCTATTCGCGTTTCTTCACCCGCGCGATGAAGGTGGCCGGTCACGTCGGCATCGATGAGCCGTTCAAGGGCCTGTTTACGCAGGGCATGGTGGTGCACGAAACCTACAAGGCCAACGGCCAGTGGGTGGCACCTGCCGACATTCGCATCGAGGAAACCGACGGCAAGCGCAGCGCGACCTTGCTCTCGTCCGGCGAGCCGGTGGAAATCGGTTCCATCGAGAAGATGTCGAAGTCGAAGAAGAATGTTGTCGATCCGGATGACATTATCGCTTCCTACGGTGCTGATACGGCGCGCTGGTTCATGCTGTCTGATTCGCCACCCGAGCGTGACGTGATCTGGACGGAAGCCGGTGCCGAAGGCGCCCATCGTTTTGTGCAGCGCGTCTGGCGTCTGGTGGCGGAAGCTGCCGAACATCTGAAGGACGTTGCGCCCAAGACCGGGACGCAGGGTGAAGCGCTTGTCGTTTCCAAGGCTGCGCACAAGGCGGTCAAGGCTGTCGGTGACGATATCGAGAAGCTCGCCTTCAACCGTGGGGTTGCCCGTCTTTATGAGCTGGTCAACACGGCTGCTGCATCCCTGCAGCAGGTGGCTTCTGGTAATGCGGATGACGAGTTGAAGAGTGCTGTCCGTGACGTCACCGAAAAGCTCATCCTGATGCTGGCGCCGATGATGCCGCATCTGGCTGAACAGTGCCTGGCCGCGCTGGGCGGGAAGATTGCCGGTCGTGAAACGCTGGTTGCCCGCAGTGCCTGGCCGGAATTCGATCCGGCATTGGTGGTGGAAAACGAGATCGTTATGCCGGTGCAGATCAACGGCAAGAAGCGTGGGGATTTGACAATCGCCCGCGACGCTGATCAAGCTAGCATCCAGCAGGCGGTGCTCGAACTTGACTTCGTCAAGGCTGCGCTCAACGGGAGCTCGCCGAAGAAGGTTATCGTGGTGCCGCAAAGGATCGTCAATGTCGTTGCCTGACCGCTTTTTCTCCGCAATCAAAGCTTTCCGGGTTGCGTTTTTCGCACTCGGGGCCGCGGTTCTGATGGCTGGATGCACCGTGCAGCCGCTTTACTCCTCCGGCGCTGGTGCCGGTGGAACCATAGGCGGCAGCGTGACGCCGGACATGCGCACCAAGCTTGCTTCGGTGGCCATCGATCCGGCTGGCGATGTGTTTCAGCAGCAGGTCCGCAATCGCCTGATCTTCCTGCTTGGCGGTGGCGCCGGTGAACCGGCCAACCCGACCTATCGGCTTGGTCTTGGTCTGAGCAGCAATACGATCTCCGCGGTGAGTGTGGATATTGGCGATCAGACCGACCGTACAGGTCGTCCATCGGCTGGTATCGTCAAGGCAACGTCGAACTTCGTGTTGCGTGACAAGGACGGCAAGCCGCTTGCCGCTGGCACCCGCACGGTTGGCGCTTCCTTCGACCGTCCGCGTCAGGAGTTCGCAAACCTGCGTGCCGAACGCGATGCGCGCAAGCGCGCTGCCGAAGAACTTGCCGAACAGGTGTTCCTCGCTCTGGCGCAGAAATTGTCGAAGCTCTGATCGGGCTTCGACCTGACATCGAAAAGCGGTGCCGCAAGGTGCCGCTTTTTTTGTTTTAGAGGTTGGATAATTAGTAATGAATTCAGGAAGGTAACATTGCTGTGCCTACCCAACATTCATGTGTCTTCTTGTTTTTCCTGGAGTGATTAGCAACCTGAATGCTTCTGCGAGCGCATGATGCGTCCGCTGGTTCAAACCAGTTTTTACAGGAGTAGTTGGATGAAGCGGTTTTCCACGACGATGGGCAGTCTCGCGATTTTGGCCGGGCTGGCGGTTGCCGGTCCTGCGATGGCACAGGAAAAGGCAGCGCCGTTGCAATGGCAATACTTCCAGGCGGATGAGAATGGCTTCAATCGTACGCCTGTCCTTCTGACCGGAGACAAGGAAGCGATCCTGCTCGATGGCGGCTTCACGCTTTCGGACGGCAAGGCGGTTGCCGAGAAGATCAAGGAAACGGGTAAGAAGCTGACCACGATCTATGTGAGCCAGAGCGATCCGGACTATTATTTCAGCCTTGGCCCGGTCAAGGCCGCTTTTCCCGATGCGCGTATCATCGCGGCCCCTGAAACGGTCGATGCGATCAAGGGTAATATCGAGGCGAAATTGAAGGTCTGGGGTCCGCAACTCAAGGACAATGGCCCGCAGAAACTGTCGGATGTCGTTATTCCCGAAGCTTCCGATGTGAAGGCGCTGGAGCTTGAGGGCAATGAGATTGAAATCGTTCCCGCCGAAGGCATGACGAACAGGCGTTATCTCTGGGTGCCTTCATTGAAGGCGGTGTTTGGCGGTGTTCTGACAACGGCAGGCGAGCATGTCTGGCTTGCCGATACGCCCGATCTTGCCCAGCGTGAGGCCTGGATCAGAAATCTCGATACGATTGCTGCACGCAATCCTGAAGTGGTTGTTCCGGCGCATATGAAGCCCGGTTCAGTGACGGATGTTTCGGCAATCAAGTTCACCCGCGATTATATCGCGGCCTTCGACGAGGAAGCGGCGAAAGCCAAGGATAGCGGCGAACTGATCGCAGCAATGAAGAAGCGTTATCCTGATCTTGGCGGTGAAAGCAGCCTGGAACTCGGTGCAAAGGTCATCAAGGGCGAGATGAAGTGGGAATAAGCTGGAGCATTTCCAGCAAAAGTGCGAAGCGGTTTTGCGTAGGATAATGCGTAAAAACAAAAAGATAGAGTATTTTCAACGATTAAATTTAAACTGGAAATGCTCTAGTCTCAAATTGACAGGCGGCTATAAAGGCGGTGTGGATTTCACGCCGCCTTTTCATTTGCAGGGGCCCGATCAAACCATGCGTCTCGTTTCGTTTTCTGCCAAAGGCTATCGCTCGCTGCGTTCCGTCCGGTTTGATCTCGGACAGGTGACGGTTTTCGTTGGCGAGAATGGTGCCGGAAAATCCAATCTCTATCGGGCGTTGCAACTGGTGAAGGCGGTGGCGGAGGGCAATCTCTCTACTGAAGTGGTGCGCGAAGGCGGGATGCAATCGGCCATGTGGAGCGGCAATCGCCGTAAGCACGAATCGGCGCGCATCATTCTGGAAGCGGACTTTGAAGACGAGCGGCTCGCCTCGCGTCTTTCCTATCGTGTCGAGGCAGGTCTGCCGCCGCCGGTTTCCGGTGCCTTTCCCTTCGAGCCGCAGATCAAGGAAGAACAGCTCAATCTCGATACCGGTCGTCGCCCCGTGGATCTGATGGATCGGCGCGGACCTGCGGTTTTCGCGCGGGACGGGGAAGGGCGGCGCATGGAGCACCCGGCGCGCCTGCTGACTTCGGAAAGCGGGTTGGCAGTGCTTGGGCAATCCGGCCATTATCCGGAGATAGGCGATCTTTCCGCGCAGATACGTGGCTGGCGCTTTTACCACGGTTTTCGAAGCGACCGTGATGCGCCGGTGCGTCAGCCGTCCATAGCCGCAACTGCCGCGATGCTGGACGAGGACGGTGGCAATCTTGCCTCCGTCTTTGCCACGCTTGCCCATATCCGGCAGGATACGGTCGACCTTGATCGTCTGGTTGCCGACGCGCTGGAGGGTGCCAAGCTGGTCGTTCCCTATCCGGAAGAAACGGCGACTTTCGGCCTGAATTTCCCGGCTTTCCCGCCGCGAACATTTCGCCCCGGAGAATTGTCCGATGGACAGATTCGCCTGCTGGCTCTGGCGGGTGCACTGCTTTCCTATCGCCTGCCGCCACTGATCGCGCTCAACGAGCCGGAGGCAAGCCTGCATCCCGATATGATCCCGTCACTTGCCCGCATGATCGCGCAGGCATCCGAACGCAGCCAGATATGGGTGGTGACTCATTCAGCCGCTCTTGCCAGTGCCATTGCGGAGCAATGCGGCGCAAGACCGATCCGGGTGAGCAAGCAGGACGGGGAAACGGTGCTGGAATAAAAAAGGCGAGCCGATGGCCCGCCTTTTCATGTCTCTGAAAATCGTCGATCAGGCGATCTTCTGACCGGTCTTCGCCCAATCGGCGAGGAAGGTTTCGAGGCCCTTGTCGGTCAGCGGATGCTTGACCAGTGCCTTGAGCGTTGCCGGAGGCGCGGTCACGACATCGGCGCCGATGAGGGCTGCTTCCTTGACATGATTGACGGTGCGAACCGAAGCGGCAAGAATTTCGGTGCGGTAATCGTAATTGTCGTAAATCGTGCGGATTTCGGCAATCAGCTCCATGCCGTTGATGCCGGTATCGTCGAGACGGCCAATGAACGGCGAAATGAAGGTCGCGCCGGCCTTGGCTGCCAGAAGCGCCTGATTGGCCGAGAAGCAGAGCGTCATGTTGACCTTGTGACCATCAGAAGACAGAGCCTTACAGGCTTTCAGTCCGTCGAGGGTTACAGGCAGCTTGATGCAGATATTGTCAGCGATCTTGGCGATGACGGCGGCTTCCTTCATCATCTGCTCATATTCGGTCGCGGCAACCTCGGCAGAAACCGGGCCCTTGACGATGTTGCAGATTTCCTTGGTCACTTCGATAATGTCACGACCCGACTTCAGGATGAGGGACGGGTTGGTGGTCACGCCATCGACCAGCCCAAGGTCGTTGAGCTCGCGGATTTCCTTGACGTCCGCAGTGTCCACGAAAAACTTCATAACAGCGTTCCTCCATAATGAGCGCGGGTGGATTTGAGGAATTTAAAACCATTTAATTCCCGGAAGGTGGCTTTTCTTTAGCGCAAAGCCGCGCCAAGGTCACGCGATCATGTCGAAAGATTCGCACGATATTGCAAACCCCATTTCTGGTCTGTTTCCGGAGCTCGCACCACGGGTCGTTCCCGTACTCGTGCCCATGCCCGCGGAGCGGCCTTATTCATATATGGTTCCGGAAGGGATGAACGTCCAGCCCGGATCGATCGTGCGCGTGCCGCTCGGACCTCGTGAGGTGGCGGGGATCGTCTGTGAGGGGGAAACCGACGCCGTTGACGCCAGAAAGTTGCGGGCGATTTCCGAAGTTTTCGACTGCCCGCCGGTGGGAGCCGACATGCTGCGCTTCATGCGCTGGGCAGCTGACTACACGCTTTCGCCGCCAGGCATGGTGGCGCGCATGGTCCTGCGTGTGCCAGCTGCATTTGATCCCGAACCATCGGTGCCGGGTCTTCGCTATTCCGGCGGTGAACCGGAGCGTATGACCGAAGCGAGGTCGCGGGTGATGGAGCTTGCCCGCGACGGGCTTGCATGGACCAGATCCGGCCTTGCCCATGCGGCGGGTGTCTCCATGACGGTCGTGGACGGGTTGAAGACGCAAGGTATTTTCGAGGAAGTCATGCTGCCGCCGCCAGCCGTGGTGGCAAAGCCCGATATCGACTATGCACGGGCCACGCTTTCGGAAGACCAGCAGGCGGCGGCTGAAATGCTGTCGGAAGCTGTCGAAGCCGATTGTTTTTCGGTTTCACTGCTCGATGGCGTGACCGGATCGGGCAAGACCGAGGTTTATTTCGAAGCCGTTGCCAAGGCGATCGAGCAAGGCAAGCAGGTGCTGATTCTCCTGCCTGAGATCGCGCTGACACAACAGTTTCTCGACCGGTTCCACGATCGTTTTGGGGCAAAGCCTGCCGAATGGCATTCCGACCTTGCACCCCGCACCCGGGAGCGCGTCTGGCGGCAGATTGCCGAGGGTACGGTGCGGGTGGTGGCAGGGGCGCGGTCGGCGCTCTTTCTGCCCTTCAAGGAACTGGGGCTGATCGTTGTCGATGAAGAACATGATCCGGCTTACAAACAAGAAGACCGGGTCTTCTACAATGCGCGCGACATGGCGGTGGTGCGCGGCCATATCAGCGGCTTTCCGGTGGTGCTGGCATCGGCCACGCCATCCATCGAGAGTCAGGTCAATGCGGAGCAGGGGCGTTACAAGCGAATCAAGCTTTATGGTCGCTATGCGGAAGCCGCACTGCCCGATCTGAAGACCATCGACATGCGGCGTTCTCCGCCACCGCCGGGCCGGTTTTTGTCGCCCGCACTGACCGAAGCTGTCGGCAGGACGGTGGAACGCGGAGAGCAGGCGCTTTTGTTCCTCAACCGGCGCGGTTACGCGCCTTTGACCTTGTGCCGGGTCTGCGGCCACCGCTTTCAATGTCCGCAATGTTCAAGCTGGCTCGTGGAACATCGTTTTCGCGGGCAGCTGATGTGTCATCAGTGCGGCTATCATGAGCCGGTGCCGGAGGCTTGTCCCGAATGCGGCACCCTGGATCATCTGGTCGCCTGCGGTCCGGGTGTGGAGCGCATCGCGGAAGAAGTCGCGGCAACGTTCAGCGAAGCGCGAATCATAGTTCTTTCGTCTGATATGGCAGGCGGCGTGAAGCGGCTGCGGCTGGAACTCGATGCTATCGCAAATGGCGAGGCGGATATCGTGATCGGTACGCAGCTTGTTGCCAAGGGGCATAACTTTCCCAACATGACATTGGTGGGTGTCGTGGATGCCGATCTGGGGCTTGCCAATGGCGATCCCCGCGCGGCTGAGCGTACCTTCCAGCTTCTCAATCAGGTGACTGGACGTGCCGGTCGAACCGGTCGCAAGAGCCTCGGACTGATCCAGACCTACCAGCCGGATCATCCGGTGATGCGGGCAATCGTCAGCAGCGATGCAGGCGCATTCTATGCCCGTGAAATTGAGGAGCGCGAACGCAGTACTTTGCCGCCTTTCGGGCGGCTCGCCGCGTTGATTATTTCCGCGGACAACCGGCCCGAAGCCGAAAATCATGCGCGTGCGCTTCGCCGTGCGGCACCCTCATCCCCGGAGATTTCCGTGCTCGGGCCCGCCGAGGCACCGCTTGCGCTCGTGCGGGGAAGACACCGTTTCCGCATTCTGGTGCACGGGACCAAACGCGCCGACATTCAAGGATTTATCCGCGTCTTGCTCGCCGCCGGGCCGAAGGAAAAAGGCTCGATAAGGGTGCAGGTGGATATCGATCCGCAAAGCTTCCTTTGACATGCCTTTGAGATGCAAAGGCGTGGAAGATAGCCGAAAATTCCGCTACAGATTTCCAGTTTGGTTTGATTGTGGGGAATATTCTATCTGATTATCTCTCCGCATGTCTTGATCCCAAAACCGGTTCCCACTTTTGGGAGACATGCTTATACGGCAAGAAACGACGAGGGTAATTGCGATGGAATTCTATCTTCCTGCCACGACCGGAGAATGGCTTGCCTGGGGCTCTGCCGCCATCACGGCGCTTGCTGGTCTTGTCATGCTTTTTGCGCCCGGCATAACGATGAAGCTGTTGCGGCTGCAGCCGATCAATGGCCGTCCCGAAGGTTACGGTTCCATCCGTGCGACGCTCGCCGGACCCTATCTCGGCGTGGGGATCGGATGCCTCGTTTTCGCGCAGCCATTCCTCTGGGTCGTATTGGGTTCCGTCTGGGGATTTGCGCTGTTCGGACGCTTCATTTCGATGATGTCGGATGCGGGTGGGCGCAAGGGCGGACCGAGCGGCGGACGCTTCTATGGCGGTCTCGCAGCGCTGGTGGAGTTCGTGCTTGCAGCAGGTCCGCTGCTCTACGCTTTCGGCTTCATTTCCTGATCGGAAAGAGCTCTGTTCTGCACTTCTGACGTGCAGGCTGCGCAGGGGAAGATAGCATCGCTGCGGTGGATGCGACTTTTTTGACCGCGAAAGGCGGCAAATCTTACACAAAAGTGCCGGATTCGCGTGTTGCGAGTCCTGTTCGTCTATGCTAGACGGCAATCACATTTCGGTGTTGACGTGCTCGCGCGTCAGTGGTTTTCCGGAAACATTCAATAAAATCATCCGCTTGGCGTCCTGAACAAGATTGGGTTCCAAAAGGATGGTTTCAACGTAGAGAGCAGGTTGTTCGTGGCTGAAACGTCTTCGCTCATTTCAGGTGTCGCACAGCGTTACGCCGGATCTCTTTTCGAGCTCGCACTCGACGCGAAATCCGTTGCGGCTGTGGAAAAAGATCTTGACCGTTTCGAGGCGCTTCTGAGCGGAAGCGAAGACCTCAAGCGACTGATTTCCAGTCCGGTATTTTCTTCGGAAGATCAGCTTCACGCCATCGGCGCTCTCGCCGACAAGGCGGGCATCAAGGGTCTGGTCGGAAATTTCCTGCGCGTTGTCGCGCGGAACCGTCGTCTCTTCGCCCTGCCGGGCATTATCGCCGCTTTCCGCAAGATTGCTGCCGAACATCGCGGTGAAGTCTCCGCCGATGTCATCTCCGCGCATGAACTGAGTGCTGCGCAGCAGAACGAATTGAAGGCAACGCTGAAGGGCGTGGCCGGCAAGGACGTGACGATCAATGTCACCGTCGATCCGTCGATCCTCGGCGGTCTTATCGTCAAGATGGGTTCGCGTCAGATCGACACGTCCCTTCGCACTAAACTTTCTTCTCTCAAGCTTGCACTGAAAGAGGTCGGCTGATGGACATCCGCGCCGCGGAAATTTCCGCTATCCTGAAAGAGCAAATCAAGAACTTCGGCAAGGAGGCTGAGGTCTCCGAAGTCGGTCAGGTTCTTTCCGTTGGCGACGGTATCGCCCGCGTCTATGGTCTGGACAATGTTCAGGCCGGTGAAATGGTCGAATTCCCTGGTGGCATTCGCGGCATGGCGCTGAACCTTGAAAGCGACAATGTCGGCGTCGTTATCTTCGGTGCCGATCGTGACATCAAGGAAGGCGACATCGTCAAGCGTACCGGCGCAATCGTTGACGTTCCGGTTGGTCCCGGCCTGCTGGGTCGCGTCGTCGACGCTCTCGGCAACCCGATCGACGGCAAGGGCCCAATCGTTGCTACCGAGCGTCGCCGCGTCGACGTGAAGGCACCGGGCATCATTCCGCGCAAGTCGGTTCATGAGCCAATGTCGACCGGCCTCAAGGCTGTTGACGCTCTGATCCCGGTTGGCCGCGGCCAGCGCGAGCTGGTCATCGGTGACCGTCAGACCGGCAAGACCGCTATCATTCTCGACACCTTCCTGAACCAGAAGCCGATCCACGACAACGGCCCGGACAGCGAAAAGCTTTATTGCGTTTACGTTGCTATCGGCCAGAAGCGTTCGACCGTCGCTCAGTTCGTCAAGGTTCTCGAAGAACGCGGCGCTCTGGAATATTCGATCGTTATTGCGGCTACCGCTTCCGATCCGGCTCCGATGCAGTATCTCGCTCCGTTTGCGGGCTGCGCCATGGGCGAATATTTCCGCGACAACTCGATGCACGCCCTGATCGGCTACGACGATCTGTCCAAGCAGGCTGTCGCTTACCGTCAGATGTCGCTTCTGCTCCGCCGTCCTCCGGGCCGCGAAGCTTATCCGGGCGACGTTTTCTATCTGCACTCCCGTCTTCTCGAACGCGCTGCAAAGCTCAACGACGAAAACGGCGCTGGCTCGCTGACGGCTCTGCCGGTCATCGAAACGCAGGGCAACGACGTTTCCGCCTTCATTCCGACCAACGTGATCTCGATCACCGACGGCCAGATCTTCCTCGAAACCAACCTGTTCTACCAGGGTATCCGTCCGGCTGTTAACGTCGGTCTGTCGGTTTCGCGCGTTGGTTCTTCGGCGCAGGTCAAGGCCATGAAGCAGGTCGCCGGTTCGATCAAGGGCGAGCTCGCCCAGTATCGTGAAATGGCCGCCTTCGCACAGTTCGGTTCGGATCTCGATGCCTCGACCCAGCGTTTGCTGAACCGCGGCGCACGTCTGACCGAGCTTCTCAAGCAGCCGCAGTTCTCGCCGCTCAAGACGGAAGAACAGGTTGCCGTGATTTTCGCCGGCGTGAATGGCTATCTCGACAAGATCGCCGTCAACCAGGTTGGCAAGTTCGAAGCAGGTCTTCTTTCTTCGCTGCGCACAGAGCACAAGGATGTGCTGGATGCGATCCGCGACGAAAAGGCGCTCACCGACAACATCAAAGCAAAGCTCAAGGCAGCGGTCGACGCGTTCGCCAAGTCTTTCGCTTGAATTTTGTGACGGGATGAACGGATGCCTTCACTAAAGGATCTGAGAAACCGTATCGCCTCGGTCAAGGCGACGCAGAAAATCACCAAGGCGATGCAGATGGTCGCCGCGGCGAAGCTGCGCCGTGCCCAGGAAGCCGCGGAAGCCGCAAGGCCTTATTCGCAGCGCATGGGTGCCGTTCTCGCAAATATCGCGCAGAACGTAACCGGCGAAGATGCGCCGGCTTTGATGGCCGGTACGGGCAAGGACGACGTGCATCTGCTCGTCGTCTGCACCGCAGAACGTGGCCTTTGCGGCGGTTTCAACTCGCAGATCGCGCGTCTGGCGCGCGATCATGCCCGCAAGCTCCTCGCTGAAGGCAAGACGGTCAAGATCATCACGGTCGGCAAGAAGGGCGCAGATATTCTGCGTCGCGAGTTTGCCTCTCTGATTATCGACCACGTCAATTTGCGCGAAGTCAAGCAGCTCGCTTTTGTGCATGCCGACCAGATCGGCCACAAAGTGATCGAGCTTTTTGAACAAGGCGAATTTGATGTCTGCACCCTGTTCTATTCCGAATTTAAATCGGTGATTGCACAGATTCCAACTGCACAGCAGATCATTCCGGCTTCGGCTGGCGATGTTGTGCAGGCGGAGACTGCAGGCGATGCGATCTATGAGTACGAACCTGATCCTGCGGCGATCCTGAGTACGCTGATCCCGCGCAACATTTCGGTCCAGATTTTCCGCGCTCTGCTGGAAAATGTGGCGGGCGAAATGGGTGCGAAGATGAGCGCGATGGACAATGCGACGCGTAACGCCGGTGACATGATCAACAAGTTGTCGATCACGTATAACCGTCAGCGTCAGGCTCAGATCACCAAGGAACTGATCGAAATCATTTCGGGCGCGGAAGCGCTCTAATCGGAAGGTAAAGGATCGATGGCAAAAGCAGCGACCCCGAAAACTACCGCCGCGGCCGAAGCGAAGCCAGCAGCGGCGAAAGCTCCAGCCAAAAAGGCTCCGGCGAAGACAGCCGCCGCTAAGTCCGATGCAGCTCCCAAGGCTGCAAAGACCGGCGCAGTCGGCAAGATCACTCAGGTCATCGGCGCTGTTGTCGACGTACAGTTCGAAGACGGTCAGCTTCCGCTGATCCTCAACGCTCTGGAAACCGACAATCTCGGCAGCCGTCTGGTTCTTGAAGTTGCGCAGCATCTGGGCGAGAACACCGTTCGCACCATCGCCATGGACTCGACCGAAGGTCTGGTTCGCGGTCACGAAGTGCGTGACACCGGCAACCCGATCATGGTTCCGGTTGGCGAAGAAACGCTCGGCCGCATCATGAACGTTATTGGTGAGCCGGTTGACGAAGCTGGTCCGATCAAGACCACTGCCCGTCGCGCGATCCACCAGGAAGCTCCAGAGTATATCGAACAGTCGACCGAAGCTGAAATCCTCGTAACGGGCATCAAGGTCGTTGACCTTCTCGCTCCTTATGCAAAGGGCGGCAAGATTGGTCTGTTCGGCGGCGCAGGCGTCGGCAAGACCGTTCTCATCATGGAACTGATCAACAACGTCGCCAAGGCGCACGGCGGTTACTCGGTATTCGCAGGCGTTGGTGAACGTACCCGTGAAGGTAACGACCTTTACCACGAAATGATCGAATCGGGCGTTAACAAGCTCGGTGGCGGTGAAGGCTCGAAGGCCGCGCTCGTTTACGGTCAGATGAACGAGCCTCCGGGTGCGCGCGCTCGTGTTGCTCTGTCGGGTCTGACGGTTGCTGAAAACTTCCGTGACAAGGGTCAGGACGTTCTGTTCTTCGTGGACAACATCTTCCGCTTTACGCAAGCTGGTTCGGAACTTTCAGCTCTTCTCGGCCGTATTCCTTCCGCTGTGGGTTATCAGCCGACGCTGGCAACCGACATGGGCGCGATGCAGGAACGCATCACCACGACGACCAAGGGTTCGATTACTTCGGTTCAGGCAATTTACGTTCCTGCCGACGACTTGACCGACCCTGCACCGGCAACGTCGTTCGCTCACTTGGACGCGACCACGACGCTGAACCGTTCGATCGCTGAAAAGGGTATTTACCCGGCTGTGGATCCTCTTGAATCCACGTCGCGTATGCTCGATCCGATGATCGTTGGTGAAGAACACTACGCCGTTGCCCGTCAGGTTCAGTCGATCCTTCAGCGCTACAAGTCGCTTCAGGACATCATCGCCATCCTTGGCATGGACGAACTGTCGGAAGACGACAAGCTGACCGTTGCGCGCGCTCGTAAGATCGAACGCTTCCTGTCTCAGCCGTTCTTCGTTGCTGAAGTCTTCACCGGTTCGCCAGGCAAGCTGGTTGACCTCGCCGACACCATCAAGGGCTTCAAGGGCCTTTGCGCAGGTGAATACGATCATCTTCCAGAACCGGCTTTCTACATGGTCGGATCGATTGAAGAGGCGATCGAAAAGGCGAAGAAGCTGGCAGCTGAAGCTGCTTGATGAATTGAATTTCCCGGTGGGTCGCAAGGCCCGCCGTGAAAGCCAATCATTTTGTTTAAGCATGTTCTGAAAGTCGGTTTTTTCGGGATTGTGCTTTTGAATTCAAGTGAGAACCATGGCTCAAGCTTTCCAATTCGAACTCGTGTCGCCTGAACGGCTCCTGCTTTCCGCGCAGGTGACGGAAGTCGTCATTCCGGGTAGCGAAGGCTATCTGACGGCTCTCGCCGGTCATTCGCCTCTGATGACGACGATCATGCCGGGTGTCGTTTCGGTGAAGCTTGCCGACGGCAAGTCCGACTCCTACGTGGTCTTCGGCGGTTTCGCCGATATCACCCCGCAGGGTTGCACCGTTCTGGCCGAATCGGCGACCCATGTGGACGATATCGACCCGGCAGATATTCAGCGCCGCATTGAACATGCCCGCAAGGCTCTGGACGATGCTTCGTCGAACGAACACCGCACCAAGGCGGAAATCTTCCTGCACCAGCTGATGACGCTGCAGGGAACGATCATGCCAGCCTGATCGGCAGCATTCTATCGTTTTTCGGGAAAGCGGGCTTTTGCCCGCTTTTTCTTTTTCAGATCATCTGCTCTCCAGTGAATTTGTTCGCAGAACTGTCATATTGCCGCTAAATCCCATCACGCTTGCGTGAGTTCAGGAAGTTCGCTTGAAAATAGTTCGCCAGCGATTTATCCAAATCCGTAATCATTAGTTTACTAATATATGAGGCGGTTGGCATGGATACGGCAGATCTTAAAGCTGAAATGATTGATGCCATGGCGAAGGTTAATCGCAGGCTCCGCACTGTTTTCGACGCGCGTGTAAAGGAACGGGGCCTGACCCTGGCGCGGGCGCGCACCCTGCTTGCCTTGATGGAACAGGAAGGCCTCTACCAGAAAGAACTGGCAGAAGCGCTGGAAATTGAGAATGCGACTATGGTCCGCCTGCTCGACGGTCTGGAGCGCCAGTCATTCATCGAACGGCAAACCGTTCAGGGTGACCGCCGCGCCAAGCGCGTGGTGATGACGGCGGAAGGCAAGATTCTGGCTGAACAGGTCGTGAAGCTCGCCGGTGATGTCCGCGAGGATTTGCTGGAAGGTGTAAGCGATGAGGAGTTGAGCATCGCGCTCAACGTGCTTCGCAAAATGTCAGAATCGATGAACAAGACCCACTGATCGGGTTGTTTTGCCGTAAGTTTTCATCAGTGTCAGCTACGTCGTTACAACCTGATACGATAACCGTGATGACAATTTCGGCGCATCTGTTCAATTCGTAGCAATTGACGTTTGGCTACGTTCCAGTGAGCCGGTCACCTAGTGCATGTCTCCCCAAAGTAAGAACCGGTTTGGGAGACATGCGCAAGAACAAAGAGATAGAGTATTTCCAACGATTCAAATGAAACAGGAAATGCTCCGGCAATCACGATCTTGCGAGGACATGTCGTCCTTGTCGCAGATCAAAGATCGCAAGGTCGGTGAGGTCTTGAATACCTGAGTAACACCATTGCTCAGGAGTTCTCATGATACGCCTTTCCAGACCCTCGTACACAGCCGTGGCACTCGCATTTCTGGCGGTGACCGGGACATCAGCCCTCGCATCTGGTTCGCACGAGCATCCGGCGGAAAACGGCAGTGTCAAAGCTCCACTCAACATTGTCCGTCCGGCGAATGACCTGGCATCGCCAATTACAAGAAGCGAGCCAGCGACCATCAAGGTAAAGCTCGATACCGTCGAGGTGACGGGACAGCTCGCAGACGGCGCAGCCTACCACTATTGGACGTTCAACAAGAAGGTCCCCGGCCCGTTCGTGCGCGCCCGAGTAGGTGACACGATCCTGGTGGAGCTCTCCAACAAGGCCGACAGCAGCGAACGTCACAGCGTAGACTTCCATGCTGTGACCGGACCAGGCGGCGGAGCGGCGGCGACCGATGCCGCACCAGGCGAAACCAAGGCCTTCTCGTTCAAGGCGCTGAAACCGGGGCTGTACGTCTATCACTGTGCTGTGCCAATGGCCGCACATCACATCGCCAACGGTATGTATGGCCTGATCCTCGTCGAGCCGGCAGACGATCTGCCGCCCGTTGACCGGGAGTTCTATGTAATGCAGGGCGAGCTCTACACGTCGCAGCCATACGGATCCAAGGGGAAGCTGACCGAGAGCGTCGAACGCCTGCTCAAGGAGGACCCGGAGTACTATGTCTTTAACGGGGCTGCCAATGCACTCACAGGCGACAATGCCCTGACGGCGAAGGTCGGCGAAACCGTACGCATCTACTTCGGTGTCGGCGGACCCAACAAGACGTCGAGCTTTCATGTGATCGGAGAAATCTTCGACAAGGTTTATCAGCTGGGCTCCTTGACGACGGAGCCGCTATCCGATGTCCAGACAATTACGGTCCCACCGGGAGGCGCGGCGGCGGTCGACATCAAGCTGGAAGTTCCCGGCGAATACACTCTGGTGGATCACGCGCTGTCGCGAGCGGCACGCGGATTGGTCGGAACGCTTGTCGTGAGCGGCGAGAACCGTGCCGAACTTTTCCAAAGTGCCATGCCTGTCACGACCGAAGTGGAGCAGGGCGAACACAAGGCTCATTGATTGGGATTGGTTCTTGTGGGATGGACGCCCTTCCGACGGCCTTAGAGCGCATCCCGAAAAGTGTGAAACGGTTTTCGGAAAAGATGCGCGTAAAAACAAATGATTAGAGCGCCGATCTGATTCAATCAGATCGAAACGCGCTCTAATGTGGCAGAATGGATTTGTTGAGCACCATTGAGGAGAGGGCGTCCATCCCTACAAAGCCATATTGGTCGGACGCCGGGTGTCAGGGTGCAAGAGTGCGCAGATAGGCCATCAGTTCACTGGCCGTGTCGCTGGCCCGTTCCGGCTGACGGGAGACGATCGCCTCGATCAGTGTCGCATGGGCATTGGCAGAACCGGCTATGCCGGTCGAGGGGCGAAGGCGGAACCAGAAGCGGCGGCTGTGGGTTTGCAGGGGGGCTGCAATACGCGCGGCATAGGGATTGCTCGCCGCCGCGCCCAGAACAATATCGAATGCCTTGTCGGCATCGAGAAACAGGGCCACATCCTCGTTGGGGATGGCCTGCCGCATGGCGGCTGCAGCGGCTTCAAGCCGTTCATAATCGCGAGGGCTGCCAAAGCGTGCGGCATCGCGCGCCAGAACGCGCTCGACACCTTCGCGGGCATCCAGCACCTTGATGAAATCCGTCGGATCGATGGCCGCGATGGCAATGCCCGAGCGCGGACGCACTTCCACGAGACCTTCCCAGGCGAGCCTCTGAATGGCTTCGCGCATCGGCGTGCGGCCCATACCGGTCAGCTCGATCAGCGTGCGCTCGTTGACAACGGTGCCCGGTTCGAGTTCCAGTGTGACGATGGAGCGCTCCAGAATGCGATAGGCTTGCTCGGCGAGGCTTTCGCTACCCCAGCTGTCCATGGTCGCCAACGGCATGTTTGCCGGGCTCCGCGTCAACCTGTCTCGAACGTTTGCTTCTTCCATGCCTGTCCATGCCCTGTGGTTACGACGATTGACATAGTGCAATCTTACAGATATATCTCTGATATATCAATATGAGGTGATTTGAGTTTGTCGATCCCTAACTTTGCCTTTGTGGCTTTTTCAAGCGATGGCGAACTTTCAGCACAGTGTCATTCCAAAAAATCGATGGACAGAGCCGAAAGGCTGGCATTGAACATACTGAACGCCAATTGCTCGAAGCGTCGACATTGTCCGGTTCTTTGGCAAGGCTATAGGCAAAAATGAATCCGGTGGGGAGCCGCACAAGATGAAATCTGATCCGCAGGGTCAGCAGGATATTCTCATTATCGGTGGCGGTATTGTCGGGGTTGCCACTGCCGCCCTGCTTGCCGAGGCTGGACGCGAGGTTTTGGTCGTCGACAGAACCGGTATTTGCGAAGAGACCAGTTCTGGCAATGCTGCGGCGCTCGCTTTTTCGGACATTCTTCCGCTGGCCTCCAAGGGAGTCATGCGCAAGGTGCCAGGCTGGCTGATGGACCCGCTTGGTCCGTTTACGATCCGTCCTTCCTATTTTCCCAAAATGGTGCCGTGGCTCTACCGCTTCTGGCGCGCAAGCAGCGCGGATGCATTGGCGAAAACTGCAATTGCGCAGGCTGACATCATGCGTCTTGCCGGCAGCGAGATGATGGCGTTGATCGACAGGGCAGGGCTGCGCGGAAGATTGCGCGAGAATGGCAATCTGGAGCTTTATGAAAGCGAAGCCGAACTCGCTGCCTCACAGCCGGGCTGGGATGTTCGCGAACAAGCCGGAATTGCCTATGAACATGTGCGCGGTGACCGGCTTGCCGAACTGCAGCCCGGCCTGAACCCGCGTTTCGTTGCCGGAACTTTCGTTCCCGGCTGGAAGAATGTCAGCGATCCGAAACTGTTCGGCAAGGCGATCTGGGCTTATGCCCAGAGCAAGGGTGCGCGCTTCCTTCAGGCCAAGGTCACGAATGCAAAGCCGGGCCATGGCGGGGCGAGCGTTCATCTTGAGGATGGAACGAAAATCAAGACGACGCATCTTGTCCTTATGGCGGGCGCATGGTCTCGCGATCTTGCCAAGGGTTTTGGTGATGCGGTGCCGCTCGATACGGAACGCGGCTACAACACGACGCTGCCAGTGGGCAGTTTCGATGTGAAACGGCAATTGACCTTTCCTGGCCATGGCTTTGTCATCACGCCGATGGAAACCGGCCTGCGTGTCGGTGGTGCGGTGGAATTCGGCGGGCTCGACCTGCCACCAAATTTCGCGCGATCTGAAGCCATGCTTAAGAAGGCTTCCATGTTTCTGCCGGGCTTTCGGACAGAGGGCGGGCGACAGTGGATGGGCTATCGGCCATCCATGCCGGATTCCGTACCGGTCATCGGCCGGGCCTCGGCAGGTGGCAACATCTATTACGGCTTCGGCCATGGCCATCTCGGCCTCACGCAATCGGCGGCAACCGGGCGGCTTATCCGTGATCTCATCACGGGGGCTGCGCCTGCAATCGATATCGAACCTTTCAAGCCACAACGTTTTCGGAACTGACCATCATGGCAAGACATTCCTTCTTCTGCGTCGACGGACATACATGCGGCAACCCCGTGCGTCTCGTGGCTGGCGGCGGGCCGAACCTCGAAGGTTCGACCATGATGGAAAAGCGCGCGCATTTTTTGCGCGAGTATGACTGGATCCGTACTGGTCTTATGTTCGAGCCGCGCGGCCATGACATGATGTCCGGCTCCATTCTCTACCCGCCGACACGTCCTGATTGCGATGTTGCGGTGCTTTTTATTGAAACCTCGGGGTGTCTGCCGATGTGCGGTCACGGCACCATCGGAACCGTGACGATGGCGATAGAGCAGGGGCTGGTGACGCCGAAGACACCGGGCAAGCTCAATCTGGATACGCCTGCCGGTCTGGTGGCGATCGAGTATGAGCAGAACGGCCAGTATGTCGAGCGCGTTCGTCTCACCAATGTTCCGGCTTTCCTTTATGCTGAAGGACTTGAGGTCGAATGCCCGGACCTTGGCAACCTCAAGGTCGATGTGGCTTATGGCGGCAATTTCTACGCTATCGTCGAGCCGCAAGAAAATTACACCGATATGGAAGATTATTCTGCGCTGCAGCTGATTGCCTGGAGTCCGATACTGCGTGAGCGGTTAAATGAGAAGTACAAATTCCAGCATCTGCTGCTGCCGGATATCAACCGTCTGAGCCATATTCTGTGGACTGGGAAGCCGAAACATCCGGAAGCGCATGCCCGCAATGCCGTCTTCTACGGCGACAAGGCAATCGACCGTTCGCCATGCGGAACCGGTACGTCTGCTCGCATGGCGCAACTGGCTGCCAAGGGCAAATTGAAGCCCGGCGACGAGTTTGTGCATGAATCCATCATCGGGTCGCTTTTCCATGGCCGTGTGGAACGTGCTACCGAAGTTTTGGGCCAGGACCGCACATTGCCGGCGATTATTCCTTCAATTGCGGGCTGGGCACGCATGACGGGATATAATACGATCTTCATCGACGACCGTGATCCCTTTGCACATGGGTTTACGGTCGCGTAAAGTGGGTACGGTCGGTAATTTTAATGCTGGCCCCCAATTTTTTGGCTTTTCGGCCATGTAGAAAGTATGGAATAAGGCGTCCTGGGTAGGAGAAAAAAACATATACAGGACGTTTAGTAGGGGACATAACTAGTTTGTGGAGGGATGATGCCCTTAGTCTTTTGTCTGAGGCAAAAGGGGGTTGCATTCCTCTATACAGCCGTTAGGTGTAAAGAGCCGGGAATAAAATGAAGGCGCACGAAATAAAGATGCGTCAATAAAATCCCGGGCGGTAAAATGGGTGGCTTCTCGATGGAATATTTCTTCCAGCAGGTGATCAACGGGCTCGCGCTCGGCTCGATCTATGGCCTGATCGCCATCGGCTACACGATGGTCTATGGCATTATCGGCATGATCAACTTTGCTCATGGCGATGTCTTCATGCTCGGCGCCTTCATGGCGCTGATTGTTTTTCTCATGATCACAACCTTCATTGGAGCATTGCCGATTGCGCTGATGCTTCTTCTGATGATGATCGTCGCCATGTTGCTGACGGGTTTGTGGAGCTGGACGATCGAGCGCGTGGCCTACCGGCCGCTGCGTGGTTCGTTTCGCCTCGCACCGTTGATCACGGCTATCGGCATGTCGATTGCCTTGTCCAACTTCGTACAGGTAACGCAGGGTCCGCGTAACAAGCCGGTGCCTCAGCTGCTGAACGGTTCCTACAATATCATGGGAACCAACGTGACGATCTCGCTGAAGCAGATTGTGGTCATTGTGGTGACAGCCGTGCTGCTGACGATCTTCTGGTATATCGTCAATCGCACCTCGCTTGGTCGCGCGCAGCGTGCCTGTGAGCAGGATCGCAAAATGGCAGCGCTTCTCGGCATTAATGTCGATCGGGTCATTTCGCTCACCTTCGTGATGGGTGCGATGCTCGCGGCGGTGGCTGGTACGCTCTACCTTTCCTTCTATGGCGTGATTTCCTTTGCCGACGGGTTCATCCCCGGCGTGAAGGCGTTCACGGCGGCAGTTCTGGGCGGTATCGGATCGCTTCCGGGTGCTGTGGTCGGTGGCTTGCTCATCGGTCTCATCGAGGCATTGTGGTCGGCGTATTTCTCGATCGACTACAAGGACGTTGCCGCGTTTTCGATCCTCGCCATCGTGCTAATCTTCATGCCGTCCGGCATTCTTGGCCGTCCTGAAGTCGAAAAGGTTTAATCATGGCTGCACAGTCGAGTTCACGCCCGGATTCCCTTTTTGGCCGGGCCATTCGTGAAGGGTTCTTCGCCGGTCTTCTGGCTCTGGGTCTCTTCTGCCTCATCATCGGTTTCAAGACCGATCAGAACATCAACAACGAACTGGTGCTCGTTCAGCGCTGGGGCGCACTGGCCGTCATGGTCGCGCTCGCTGCGGTTGGTCGTTTCCTGTTCGTTGCATTCCTTCAGCCAACGCTGGAGGCGCGCAAGCTTGCCAAGAGCAAACAGCCGACCGCTGCGGTCGACGAAAGCCCGTCTTTCGTGCGCCGCAACTTCTCGCGCCTCGGCGTTGCATTCCTTTTTGTCTACCCGGTCCTGATCGTCACCTTTCTGGGCTGGCAGGGATCGCTCAAATGGGTCGATAATTTCGGCGTTCAGATCCTCATCTATGTGATGCTGGCCTGGGGCCTCAACATCGTGGTGGGCCTCGCCGGTCTTCTCGATCTGGGTTACGTCGCCTTCTATGCAGTCGGCGCCTATTCCTATGCACTCCTGTCGGCCTATTTCGGTCTGTCCTTCTGGATGCTGCTGCCGATTGCCGGTATTCTTGCTGCAACATGGGGCGTCATTCTGGGCTTTCCGGTCTTGCGTCTGCGCGGTGACTATCTTGCCATCGTGACGCTTGCCTTCGGTGAAATCATCCGTCTGGTGCTCATCAACTGGACAGATGTCACCCGCGGCACCTTCGGCGTTTCCGGCATTGCCAAGGCAACCTTCTTCGGCCTGCCTTTCAATGCCAGCAAGGACGGTTTTGCGGCCCACTTCGGCCTCACCTTCTCGGCGGCGCATTACAAGTTCTTCCTCTATTACGTCATCCTTCTGCTGGCGCTGCTGACGGCCTGGGTCACCATCCGTCTGCGCCGCATGCCGGTTGGCCGTGCTTGGGAAGCACTGCGTGAAGATGAAATTGCCTGCCGTTCGCTTGGCATCAACACCACCACGACCAAGCTCACGGCCTTTGCCACGGGCGCGATGTTCGGTGGTTTTGCCGGTTCCTTCTTTGCAGCACGCCAGGGCTTCGTCAGCCCGGAATCCTTCGTGTTTCTCGAATCCGCCGTCATTCTTGCCATCGTCGTTCTGGGCGGCATGGGCTCCCTGGTCGGTATCGCCATTGCTGCGATCGTCATGATCGGCGGCACTGAAATCCTGCGTGAAATGAGCTTCCTGAAAGCAATTTTCGGCCCAGATTTCACGCCGGAACTCTATCGTATGCTCATCTTCGGCCTTGCCATGGTCGTGGTCATGGTCTGGAAACCGCGCGGTTTCGTCGGAAGTCGAGAACCCAGTGCCTTCCTGCATGAGAAGAAGATGGTGTCGGGTGCCTTTACCAAGGAAGGGCACGGCTGATGGCGGAGATAAGCACTATGTCTGGCACTGCGCCTGATAAAGCCGAATTGGGCAACACTGAAAAAGACACGATCCTGCAGGTCGAGCATCTTTCGATGCGCTTTGGCGGTCTCGTCGCCATCAACGATCTGAGCTTCAATGTGAAGCGTGGGGATATCACGGCGATCATCGGCCCGAACGGTGCAGGCAAGACCACGGTCTTCAACTGCATCACCGGCTTCTACAAGCCGACGGGCGGCATGCTGACGATGAACCGGAAGACGGGCGACAAGTTCCTGCTGGAACGCCTGCCCGACTTCCAGATCACCAAGCAGGCCAAGGTGGCGCGTACCTTCCAGAACATTCGCCTGTTCTCGGGTCTCACTGTTCTGGAGAACCTGCTGGTCGCGCAGCACAACACGCTGATGCGTTCGTCGGGCTTCACGATCCTCGGTCTTCTCGGTTTGCCCGGCTACAAGTCGGCGGCGAAGGATGCGATTGAAAAGGCGCGTCACTGGCTGGAGAAAATCAACCTGATCGGTCGTGCGGACGATCCGGCAGGTGATCTGCCTTATGGCGATCAGCGCCGTCTGGAAATCGCCCGCGCCATGTGCACCGAGCCGGAAATTCTTTGCCTCGATGAACCGGCCGCCGGTCTCAATCCGCGTGAATCGGCAGAGCTCAACAAGCTCCTGCTCGATATCCGCAAGGAAACCGGGACGTCAATTCTGCTGATCGAGCACGACATGTCGGTGGTCATGGAAATCTCCGATCATGTGATCGTGCTGGAATACGGCACCAAGATTTCTGACGGTGCTCCAGAAGCAGTCAAGAATGATCCGCGCGTTATTGCCGCTTATCTCGGCGTCGATGACGAAGAGATTGCCGAGCTTATCGAAGAGGCGGACAAGCCGGGCACCGGTGATGCGGCGGACTTCGTGGCGGCACAACTCGCCGAGGAAGCCATCGAGGAAGAAATTGCCGAAGAGACAGGTGAAGCACCGTCCGGACGCGTTTCTCTCGCCGGTGGTCTGGCGGAGGCACGTGGTGGCAAGGCCGATAATCTGACCCTCATCAAGGGCATCGGCGCGGTCAACGAAAAGAAGCTTCACGAACACGGGATCTATCATTTTGATCAGATCGCCGCCTGGAGCGACGCGGATATTGTGGACGCTGAAACCTATCTGGAATTCGACGGGCGTATCGCGCGCGAAGACTGGGTCGGGCAGGCCAAACAACTTGCCGCCGGTCAGGCGACAGAGTTCTCCGAGCGCGTTGAACAGGGTGATGTTCCGACGAGCCATAAGACTGCTCCCGTAAAGGCTGCCAAAAGCGGTGGTGCGAAACGCGCTAAAGCGCCGACAAAAGCACCGACTAAAACCGCGGCCAAGCCCAAGAAGGGAGGCGAATGATGCAGGCTGAAACCATGCAGAAAAAGCAACCGCTTCTGGCCGTCGAGAAGGTCGAGACCTATTACGGCAATATTTGTGCCCTCAAGGGCATTGACCTTACCGTCGATGAGGGCGAGATCGTCGCGCTGATTGGCGCTAACGGTGCCGGCAAGTCGACGCTTATGATGACAATCTTCGGCTCGCCGAAGGCGCGTACCGGCCGCATTCTCTTCAACGGCAAGGATATTACATCCATGCCGCCGCATGAGATTGCCAAGCTGCGCATTGCGCAGTCTCCGGAAGGCCGTCGCATCTTCCCGCGCATGACGGTTTTGGAAAATCTCCAGATGGGCGCAAGTCTCGATCATCAGCAACACTTCGAAGAAGACGTGAAACTGATGTTCGACCTGTTCCCGCGCCTGAAGGAACGCATCAACCAGCGTGGCGGCACGCTTTCGGGCGGCGAACAGCAGATGCTGGCCATTGCCCGCGCGCTGATGGCGCGTCCGAAGCTCTTGCTTCTGGATGAACCGTCGCTCGGTCTGGCACCGCTGATCGTGAAGCAGATTTTCGAAGCGATCAAGGAACTGAACCGCACGCAGGGGCTGACGGTGTTCCTCGTTGAGCAGAACGCATTCGGTGCTCTCAAGCTCGCAGACCGTGGCTATGTGATGGTCAACGGCTCGATCACCATGAGCGGCGCTGGCCGCGAATTGCTGGCCGATCCGGAAGTCCGCGCCGCCTATCTCGAAGGCGGAAGGCACTAGGAGGATAAGATGCAGGGTATTCTCTACGAAGAATCGTCATTCTGGTTGTTTTTCCTCATCACCTGTCTGCTAGGCGGCTGGGCCGCCTGGATGACGGGGCGTGCCTGTGCTTCGACGTGGCGCACCTATCTGCAGCTTCTGCTCTATCTGATCCCGCTGGGAGCTGCGGTGCGCTTCATCCATTTCGCACTGTTTGAGGGAACGCTTCTTTCGTTCCACTATTATCTGGTGGATACGATCGTCCTGATGATTATCGGTACGGTCGGCTTTCGCTTCACCCGCACCAAACAGATGGTGCGGCAATATAGCTGGCTTTATGAAAAAGCTTCGCCTCTCAGCTGGAAGGCAAAATAATTTTAAAGCTTCGCCGTAATGCGGCGAAGCTTTTTTGTAAGATCACGTTGACAGTAATAAGATTCAGCGTAGATATTGCTGAGTATTCAGCAAGAAAATAAGGCGATGCAAAACATCGTTTCGGGGTAAATACAATGATGGGAGTTCCAACAATGAAGAAATCACTTTTCTCAGGCGTTGCTCTTGCAGCAGTTATGGCTTTCGGGGGCTCGGCTTGGGCTGATGTTCTTGTCGGTATTGGTGCGCCGCTGACGGGCCCAAATGCCGTTTACGGTGCGCAGATCCAGAAGGGCGCGGAAGCGGCCATCAAGGAAATCAACGATGCGGGCGGCATCAACGGCGAAAAAATCGCGATCACTCTCGGCGATGACGTATCGGATCCGAAGCAGGGTATCTCGGTTGCCAACAAGTTCGCAGCTGATGGCGTGAAATACGTTATCGGTCACTTCAATTCGGGCGTTTCGATCCCGGCTTCGGACGTTTATGCCGAAAACGGCATTCTCGAAATCTCGCCTGCTGCGACCAACCCGGTCTATACAGAGCGCCAGCTCTGGAACACGTTCCGTACCTGCGGTCGCGACGATCAGCAGGGCATCGTGGCCGGTCAGTATATTTTCGACAATTTCAAAGACGGGAAAATTGCCGTCATTCACGACAAGACCCCTTATGGTCAGGGCCTTGCCGATGAAACCAAGAAGAAGCTGAACGAGCTTGGTGTCAAGGAAGCCGTCTATGAAGGCGTGAATGTTGGCGAGAAGGATTTCTCGGCTCTGATCGCCAAGTTGAAGCAGCAGGGCGTTACGGTCCTTTATTGGGGTGGTCTGCACGCTGAAGCTGGTCTGATTATCCGTCAGCTTGCCGATCAGGGGCTGAAGGTCCAGTTCATCTCTGGCGACGGTATCGTTTCCAACGAGCTGGCCTCCATCGCAGGCGATGCGGTTGCCGGTACGTTGAATACGTTCGGCCCGGACCCGCGCAATAACCCGAACAATGCCGATCTGGTGAAGAAGTTCCGCGATGCTGGCTTCGAACCGGAAGCCTACACGCTTTACTCTTACGCTGCCGTTCAGTCTCTGGCCGGGGCTGCGAAGGCTGCCGGAAGCAACGACCCGCAGGAAGTTGCCAAGGCGCTTAAGGAAAAGGGTCCGTTCAAGACCGTGCTTGGCGACCTGTCCTATGACGAAAAGGGCGATCCGAAGCTTCCAGGCTATGTCATGTACAAGTGGGAAAAGGGCGCTGACGGGAAATATACTTACATTCAGCAGTAAGTTTCGCTTACATTCTTTCCCGATGAATGGAAATGCCCGGCTTCAAGCCGGGCATTTTCGTTTCGATGGCGTCGGTCCGCATAAAGTCATGCGGAAAAAGCAAGATATAGACTAAATCATTACTTTACTTCGGTATTGAACGTGATTGTATCTAGCTTGACGGCTGAATATAGGGTGAATCTCTATATCCAGTCTCGCGTTCTGGTGGGAGGACCAGTTTCAGCGCGGGCAGTTTCAAGCCCGAATTGCGTTTCTGGCGCTGATGCAGTCTCCCATTCGAATATCAGGTTTATGCAACGCCTCTGGTGTTGCTGTTCATGCCTGCAAAAAATGGCGGTCATCTGATCCTGTCAGACTGCCGCTCTGAATGACTATTTTGACGTGTGTCTCGAAAATCGTTTCATACCTTTCGGGATGCGCTTAGTGGGAGCAACTGAAATGAAGAAATCCTTATTCTGCGGCGTCTGCCTTTCGGCACTGGTTGCGATGGGTGGCGTGTCTTCTGCCGACATCCAGCTCGGCGTCGGCGCACCGTTGACCGGCAGCCAGGCAGCTTTCGGCGAGCAGATCAAGCGCGGTGTCGAAGCGGCTGTCGCAGAAGCCAATGCCAAGGGCGGCATGAACGGCGAGCAGATCACCATCGTCTATGGCGACGACGCTGCCGATCCGAAGCAGGGCATTTCCGTTGCAAACAAGTTCGTGGGTGATGGTGTTCAGTTCGTTATCGGTCACTTCAATTCCGGCGTCAGCATTCCGACGTCGGACATCTATGCTGAAAACGGCGTGCTGATGATCGCGCCCGGCACCACCAACCCGACCTTCACCGAGCGCGAACTTTGGAACACGTTCCGCACCTGCCGTCGCGATGACCAGCAGGGCATCGTTGCCGGCAAATATATCGCCGACAATTACAAGGACGGCAAAGTCGCAATCCTTCACGACAAGACCCCTTACGGTCAGGGCCTTGCCGACGAAACCAAGAAGTCGCTCAACGACAACGGCATGAAGGAAACGCTCTACGAAGGTGTAAACCAGGGCGACAAGGACTTCTCCGCGCTCATCTCCAAGATGAAGGCTGCTGGCATTACTGCTGTTTACTGGGGCGGCATGCATCCGGAAGCGGGTCTGCTCATCCGTCAGATGGATGATCAGGGCCTCAAGGCACAGTTCATTTCGGGCGATGGCATCGTGTCCAACGAACTTGCCTCGATTGCCGGTGATGCTGTTGGTGGTGTCATGAACACTTTCGGTCCAGATCCGCGCGACGACAAGTCGAATGCGGAACTGATCAAGGCATTCCGCGACAAGGGTTTTGAGCCCGAAGCCTATACCTTCTATGCCTATGCCGGTGTGCAGTCGCTGGTCAATGCCGCCAATGCTGCCGCAAGCAACGATCCGCAGGAAGTTGCAACCGCGATGAAGGAAAAGGGTCCATTCAAGACCGTGCTTGGCGACATCTCGTTCGACGCCAAGGGCGATCCGAGCCTTTCGCCTTACGTCATGTTCGAATGGCGCAAGGGTGAAGACGGCAAGTATAATTACTTCCAGAAGTAATGGAGCATTTCCAGCAAAAGTGCGAAGCGGTTTTGCGTTGGATAATGCGAGAACACAGATGCTTAGAACGGTTCTGATGATTGCTTCATAATAGGAACCACTCTTGTGCCTGATATATTAGCATAAAGTGCTACAAAATTCATCAATCTGCCCGGCATTTAGTCGGGCATTTTGTTTTTATCTCCCTGTTGCACAGTTTGTTTGCGCTTGTGTCTATTGCAGGTTAAGCAATGGCGCCTTTGTCATTGCAGTTAGGGAGATCTGCCTTGTCTTTCGCCCAAAAGCCTATCCGGAAAATTCTGGTCGCCAACCGATCTGAAATCGCAATCCGCGTATTCCGCGCCGCCAATGAGCTGGGGCTCAAAACGGTGGCCATATGGGCTGAGGAAGACAAACTTTCCCTGCATCGCTTCAAAGCTGATGAAAGTTATCAGGTCGGTCGCGGTCCGCATCTGGATCGAGATCTTGGTCCGATTGAAAGCTATCTTTCTATCGATGAGATTATCCGCGTCGCCAAGGTTTCGGGCGCCGATGCGATCCACCCCGGCTATGGCCTTTTGTCCGAAAGCCCGGAATTTGCTGAAGCCTGCGCTGAAAATGGCATCATCTTCATCGGCCCGAAGCCGGAGACCATGCGCCGCCTCGGCAACAAGGTTGCGGCACGCAATCTCGCCATTGAAATCGGCGTGCCGGTGGTTCCAGCCACCGACCCGCTTCCCGACGATATTGAGGAAGTGAAGAAACTTGCGGCAGAAATCGGCTATCCGCTGATGCTGAAGGCAAGCTGGGGCGGTGGCGGTCGCGGCATGCGTGCTATCCGCGCCGAGGCTGATCTTGCCCGTGAAGTGACGGAAGCCAAGCGCGAGGCCAAGGCCGCATTCGGCAAGGATGAGGTTTATCTCGAAAAGCTGATTGAACGCGCGCGCCATGTCGAAGTGCAGATACTGGGCGATACCCATGGCAATGCGGTTCATCTTTTCGAGCGTGACTGCTCGATCCAGCGCCGCAACCAGAAGGTCGTGGAGCGCGCACCAGCGCCCTATCTCGATGACGCGCAGCGTCAGGAACTGGCAGGCTATGGTCTGAAGATTGCCCATGCGACCGATTATATCGGCGCGGGTACTGTCGAGTTCCTGATGGATGCCGATAGCGGCAAGTTCTATTTCATCGAGGTCAACCCGCGTATTCAGGTCGAGCACACGGTGACCGAACAGGTGACCGGCATCGATATCGTCAAGGCGCAGATTCATATTCTCGAAGGCTTTGCCATCGGCACGCCGGAATCGGGTGTGCCGCGCCAGGAGGACATTCGCCTTAATGGCCATGCGCTTCAGTGCCGTATCACCACGGAAGATCCGGAACAGAACTTCATTCCTGATTATGGACGCATTCAGGCCTATCGCTCGGCGTCGGGCTTCGGCATTCGTCTGGATGGCGGTACGGCCTATTCGGGTGCGTTCATCACCCGCTACTACGATCCGCTGCTGGTCAAGGTGACTGCTTCAGGCGCAACGCCTCTGGAAGCCATCCGCCGGATGGACCGCGCCTTGCGCGAATTCCGCATCCGTGGCGTGGCGACGAATCTTAC
The DNA here is from genome assembly GCF_002252535.1 of Brucella lupini. Classification (NCBI taxonomy): domain Bacteria; kingdom Pseudomonadati; phylum Pseudomonadota; class Alphaproteobacteria; order Hyphomicrobiales; family Brucellaceae; genus Brucella; species Brucella lupini. Next base: position 58,288 of record NZ_NNRN01000042.1, on the reverse strand, counting down.
CTTCCTCGAAGCGATCATCAATCATCCGAAGTTTCAGGCAAACGACTACACGACGCGCTTCATCGACACGACGCCGGAACTGTTCGAGCAGGTCAAGCGGCAGGATCGTGCCACCAAACTTCTGACCTATATCGCCGACGTGACGGTCAATGGCCATCCAGAAACCAAGGGGCGCGCAAAGCCGGCTAAGGATGCCGCCAAGCCGCGCGTGCCGTGGTTCGGTGATAAGCCGGTCGTTGATGGCACCAAGCAACGTCTGGACCAGCTTGGACCGAAGAAGTTCGCGGAATGGATGCGCAACGAAAAGCGTGCGCTGATTACCGATACGACCATGCGTGACGGCCATCAGTCGCTTCTGGCGACGCGCATGCGCACATACGACATTGCCCGCATCGCCAATTCCTATGCGCAGGCACTGCCGAATCTGTTTTCGCTGGAATGCTGGGGCGGTGCGACCTTCGACGTTTCGATGCGCTTCCTCACCGAAGACCCGTGGGAGCGTCTGGCGCTGGTGCGTGAAGCTGCGCCTAACCTTCTTCTGCAGATGCTTTTGCGCGGTGCAAACGGCGTCGGCTACAAATCTTATCCCGATAACGTCGTAAAATATTTCGTGCGCGAGGCAGCACGCGGCGGCATCGATCTGTTCCGCGTTTTCGACAGTCTGAACTGGGTCGAAAACATGCGTGTATCGATGGATGCGGTGCTGGAGGAGAACAAGCTCTGCGAAGCGGCGATCTGCTACACTGGCGATATTCTGAACTCGGAACGCGCCAAGTATGACCTCAAATATTACGTCAATCTGGCGAAGGAAGTTGAAAAAGCTGGCGCGCATATCATTGCGGTGAAGGATATGGCGGGGCTTTTGAAGCCTGCCGCAGCCCGCGCCCTGTTCAAGGCGCTACGCGAGGAAACCGATCTGCCGATCCATTTCCATACGCATGATACGTCGGGCATTTCGGCGGCGACCGTACTTGCCGCGATCGATGCGGGCGTGGATGTGGTCGATGCGGCGATGGATGCTCTCTCCGGCAACACATCGCAGCCTTGCCTCGGTTCCATTGTCGAGGCACTGCACGGTTCCGAGCGCGATCCGGGCCTTGATCCGGATTCGATCCGCCGCATCTCTTTCTATTGGGAAGCCGTACGCAACCAGTATGCGGCTTTCGAAAGCGACCTCAAGGGACCAGCTTCAGAAGTTTATCTGCATGAAATGCCGGGTGGTCAGTTCACCAACCTGAAAGAGCAGGCCCGTTCGCTGGGACTTGAAACCCGCTGGCATGAGGTGGCGCAGGCCTATGCTGATGTGAACCGCATGTTCGGCGATATCGTCAAGGTCACGCCATCCTCCAAGGTTGTGGGCGACATGGCACTGATGATGGTCAGTCAGGATCTGACGGTTGCCGACGTCGAAAATCCGGCAAAGGACATTGCTTTCCCGGATTCCGTGGTGTCGATGATGCGCGGCGATCTTGGCCAGCCGCCATCGGGATGGCCGAAGGCGCTTCAGAAAAAGATTCTGAAGGGCGAAGAGCCGTTTACCGTGCGTCCCGGTGCCCTGCTGGAACCTGCCGATCTGAACGCCGAGCGTGAAGGGTTCGAGGAGACAGTCGATCGCAAGATTTCCGATCAGGAATTCGCGTCGGCACTGATGTATCCGAAGGTCTTCACCGATTATGCATCCGCGCAGGAAACCTATGGTCCGACAAGTGTTCTGCCAACGCCGGTCTATTTCTACGGCCTGAAGCCGGAAGAAGAAGTCTTCGTCGATCTGGAGCGCGGCAAGACGCTGGTGATCGTCAATCAGGCAATGAGCGAAACCGATGAGAAGGGCATGGTGACGGTGTTCTTCGAGCTGAATGGTCAGCCGCGCCGCATCAAGGTGCCGAACCGGGCCAAAGGCGCTTCTGGCGGTGTGCGTCGCAAGGTGGAAGCCGGGAACGACAGGCAGGTTGGTGCACCGATGCCGGGTGTCGTATCAACGGTTGCCGTGGCGACCGGCCAGGCGGTTACGCAGGGTGATGTGCTGCTTTCCATAGAGGCGATGAAGATGGAAACCGCCATCCATGCCGAACGCGATGGCACTATCACGGAAGTGCTGGTACGTCCCGGCGAACAGATCGATGCCAAGGATTTGCTCGTCGTCTACTCGTAACAGTTATGGGCTTCTGTCAAAGTGGATCGATCTTCGGATCGCGTTCCAGGTCTCCTTTTCCCTCATCCTGAGGAGCCGTTGAAAACGGCGTCTCGAAGGGCGAGGGAAATGCACAACGCCTACCCTCGTCTTTCGACAAGCTCAGGATGAGGGGGAAGCGTAGCGGCCCATCAGAGACCGTAACTGTCGCTTTCGAGTCGTTAAAAGCATCAGAAACGTTAATGCCGTGCCTGTCAAAAGGTACGGCTTTTTTTGCGCTTGCAGGGTTCCCAAAATCTGATATGCATGTTTGTGCCGATTTATGCATGATTGTGCATGATAGGAGGGTGACGGTGACAGAGCTTCTGCTTCACGAAAGACAGGCGCGCATTCAGGAACTGCTACAGCAGTCTGGTCGCGTACTGGCTGCTGAACTGGCTGAAAGTTTCGGCGTGTCCGAGGATACGATCCGGCGCGATCTGCGCGAGATGGCGGCGGCGGGGCTCTGCAAGCGTGTCTATGGCGGCGCGTTGCGTGCCGTGCCCGAGCCTTCTCCGCTCGCAGAACGGGATTCCGAGCGACCACAAGCGAAGGCCGCCCTGGCTGCGGTCCTGGCGGAACTGGTCGAACCCGGCATGACGGTGTTTCTCGATGCATCTTCGGTGAATACGGCTCTGGCGCGACTTTTGGTCGAACGTGGTGAAGCCATCACCGTCGTCACCAATACGCCGTCTATCGCTGCAATTCTTATGGGCTCGCCGGAGATTGAGCTGATCATGATTGGTGGTCCCATCGACCGGCGGGTGAGTGCCGCCGTCGGGGCACGCGCCTTGCGTGATGCGGAACTGCTGCGGCCTGATCTTTGCGTTTTGGGCGCGTGCGGTATTGCCGCCGAAATCGGCGTAACGGCGCTGCATCTGGACGATGCGGAATTCAAGCGAGTGATAGCCGGACGTAGCCGGGTGGTGGCACTGGCCATTACGAGCGACAAGCTCGGTACGGTTGCCGCCCATGATGTCGTTCCCCTGAACGATGTCGGTGTCATGGCTGTCGAATATGATGCGGATGAAGCAGCGCTTGCGCCCTATGCGACATCGGATATGAAGATTTTACGTGCGGCAGCGGACCGCAACTGAGGGACAGATGGAACAGGTTTCCGGACGCGAAGATGCGGCGCCTGCGCGTGCGCCGATTGTAACCAGAGAGCGGATTGCCGTTGCGCTACTCTTCCTGATGAACGGCTATATTTTCGGCGGCTGGGCCCCAAAAATTCCGGAATTTGCCGAACGCCTCGGACTTGATAGTGCAGGCATGGGGTTGATGATCCTCGTCTTCGGCCTTGGTTCTCTGGCCATGATGCCGGTCGCAGGTGCGCTTTCAGCACATCGCGGTTCGGGCATGGTGGTGCGCATTTTTGCACTCGCCTTTATCCCGGCGCTGCTCATCATCGCACTGGTGCCGAATGTGGTCACGGCTGTGATCGTGATGTTCTATTTCGGCGGGACCATGGCTGCGATGGATGTGTCGATGAACGCCAATGCGGTCGCGGTCGAGAAAAAAATGCGCCGGGCAATCATGTCGTCCTGCCATGCATTCTGGAGCCTCGGCGGCCTCATCGGTGCTGCGACAGGCGGCTTTCTTATCGCGCAATTCGGGTCGACCGTTCATGCGCTGGTGACGACTATTGTGGCCGCAATCCTGATTGCTATCGCATGGCCTTCGATCATCCCGGACACGGAGCATCATCATCCAAGCGGCGAAAAGCAGAAGCTGACCTTGCCGCGCAATCCTCTGCCCTGGCTTGTCGGTGTCATGGCGCTGTTTTCCATGGTGCCGGAAGGGGCGATTCTCGATTGGGGCGCCTATCATATGCGCCAGGATCTGGGTGCTTCCGTCACGGTGGCAGGCTTCGGCTTCGCAGCTTTCTCGGGCTCAATGGCCATCATGCGTTTTGCAGGCGATCTGGTCCGCGACCGGTTTGGTGCAGTCAAAACCCTTCGTGCCTGCACGATCATTGCAATCATCGGCATGCTGATCGTCGGTTTCGGAAACAGCCCAGCAACGGCGATTATCGGCTTCGCGATCTGCGGGATCGGTATTTCCAACATGGTGCCGATCGCCTTCTCGATGGCTGGTAACATGCCGGGCGTCAATCCGAGTGTCGGCCTGTCCATCGCAACGACGCTTGGTTATTCCGGCATGCTGGTGGCGCCGTCGCTGATCGGTTTTGTTGCCAAGCATAGCGGCTTTGGCGTGGTGTTTCTGGCGCTTCCGGTCTTGCTGCTGGTCGTGCTGGCCTTTTCAAGTCTGGCCCGATACGCGGATCATAAGCACTGAACTTTCTTAATGACGCGCATCTTATCCGAAAACCGGTTTCCACTTTTCGGGATGCGCTATTCGACAGTCCACCCGCCGTCGACGGGAATGGCAGCGCCATTGATCTGCGCTGCCGCATCGCTTGCGAGGAAAGCGGCAAGGGCGCCGATCTGTGCGGTGGTGACGAATTCCTTCGTCGGCTGTTTATCTAGCATCACTTCGCGGATCACGGTTTCGCGGTCCATGTGGTAGGCCTTCATCTGGTCCGGTATCTGCGCTTCGACAAGCGGCGTCAGCACATAGCCGGGACAGATGGAATTGGCCGTGATCTTTGCGGTTGCAAGTTCCAGCGCCAGTGTTTTGGTAAAACCGACAATGCCATGCTTGGCGGCAACATAAGCCGACTTGAACGGCGATGCCACGAGGCCGTGGGCTGAAGCGATATTGATAATGCGGCCCCAGCCAGTCTTGCGCATATGCGGGATCGAGGCAGCCGAGGTGTGAAAGGCCGATGTCAGGTTTATCGCGATGATGCGGTCCCATTGTTCGGCCGGAAACTCCTCGACGGGAGATACATGCTGGATACCGGCGTTGTTGACGAGAATGTCCACACTGCTGAACTGCTTTACCGTTTCTGCGATCAGTGCGCGGCATTGTTCGGCCTTCGACATGTCGGCCGCGATATAGACCGCGCTGACACCATGTTCCTCGCCAAGCTTGCGTGCGAGCGTATAATCCTCCTCACGGTCGGTGAATGAGTTGATCACGACGTTGTGTCCTGCCGCCGCCAGCGCATGGGCTATACCGAGGCCGATCCCGGAATTCGATCCGGTGACGATTGCGGTCTTGCAGGCAGATGCAGCATTCATGCGTGATTTCCTCCTTGTTCCCGGCGACATAATGAGAGGGCGACAAGGCAACGGCAAGCGATTATATAAAGCGAGAGCCGGATATACGCAGACCCAGATATATGCGGGCCTCAATATAGGCGGGCGTTGACATTCGCGTCGCGCTGCGCCACCTGAGAACAGGTACAGTTAAGAACAGAGCAAAATGTCTTCCGAGGCCGTCAGCTATTTTTCGCATCCATTTCCTCGTCGCCAGTCGGTTGGCGTCAGTGTCGGTGGCGTTATCGTCGGCGGCAGTGCGCCCGTCGTCGTGCAGTCAATGACCAACACGGACACAGCGGATGTGGACTCCACGGTCGCGCAGGTGGCTGCACTTCACCGTGCCGGTTCGGAAATCGTGCGCATTACGGTGGATCGTGATGAATCGGCGGCCGCCGTTCCGAAAATTCGCGAACGGCTGGAACGTCTTGGCCATGATGTGCCGCTGGTTGGCGACTTCCATTATATTGGTCACAAGCTGCTGGCCGATCATCCGGCCTGTGCGGAAGCGCTTGCAAAATATCGTATCAATCCGGGCAATGTCGGCTTCAAGGACAAGAAGGACAAGCAGTTCGCTGATATCGTCGAAATGGCGATCCGTTACGACAAGCCGGTGCGTATTGGTGTGAACTGGGGATCACTCGATCAGGAACTCTTGACCACGCTGATGGATCGCAATCAGGACGCTGGCGCGCCATTGAGCGCACAGGAAGTCATGCGCGAAGCCATTGTGCAGTCGGCTCTGATTTCCGCCAATCTTGCCGAAGAGATCGGACTTGGCCGCGACAAGATCATTCTGTCGGCCAAGGTCAGTCAGGTGCAGGACCTGATCGCCGTCTATACGATGCTGGCGCAGCGTTCCAATCATGCGCTGCATCTCGGCCTCACCGAAGCAGGCATGGGCACCAAGGGCATTGTCGCCTCGTCGGCGGCCATGGGCATTCTATTGCAGCAGGGCATCGGCGACACAATCCGTATTTCGCTTACCCCTGAACCCGGCGGCGACCGCACCCGCGAAGTGCAGGTTTCGCAGGAGCTTCTGCAGACCATGGGCTTCCGGCAATTTATTCCGATTGTTGCGGCGTGCCCCGGTTGCGGTCGTACGACATCGACCGTGTTCCAGGAACTGGCGCAGACTATTCAGGACGATATCCGCCGCAACATGCCGGTCTGGCGCGAGAAATATCCCGGCGTAGAAGCGCTGTCGGTTGCCGTGATGGGCTGCATTGTCAACGGGCCGGGCGAATCGAAGCACGCTGATATCGGCATCTCGCTTCCCGGCACGGGCGAAACGCCGTCCGCACCGGTCTTTGTCGATGGCAAGAAAGTCACGACGTTGCGCGGTCCTGCTATTGCCGAGGACTTCCAGAAAATGGTTGCCGATTACATCGAGAACCGCTTCGGACTCGATCAGAAAATCGCTGCTGGCCAGAACTAAGCGGTACAGGTAACTGCGCGCGTAGCGGTCTCTGGTGTAGCCTTTAATGTTGCTGCCCAGAAGATGAGCGTGACAAGGCTGATGCCTGCGCCAAGCAGGCAAACGCCATTCCAGCCTGCATAAGCATAGACCCAGGTTGAAACCGCCGAACCGCTTGCGCTGCCGATGGAATAGAAAACCATATAGGCGGCGGTGAGCCTGTTCTGTGCGTCCGGGCGTACACGGTAGATCATCGCCTGATTGGTGACGTGGACAGCCTGAAGGCCGAAGTCGATAATCAGCACACCTGCGATCAGCCAGAGCAGTGAATGTTCCAGCAGGGCTATCAGACCCCATGACATGAACATCAGCAGCAAAGCGATGCCTGTCATCCGCTGCGCATAGCCGCGGTCGGCAACACCGCCAGCACGCGACGCGGCAAGCGCTCCTGCAGCACCTGCCAGTCCGAACAGACCGATCTCTGCATGGCTCAGTTCGAAGGGTGGTGCACTGAGCGGCATGACCAGTGGCGCGAGCAAAGTGGTAATATTGGCGAAGATCAGCATGGCGATGATGGCGCGAATGCGTAGTACCGGCTCGGAGCGAAACAGCGTCACAAGCGACAGAATGAGTGCCGGATAGCTAACGCTGGTCGGCTGCCGCTTCTGGTCGGGCAGGCTGCGCCACAGCAGGAGCGCGATCAAAAGCGTGAGAATAGCGGAAACGAAGTAGACGCTGCGCCAGCCGCCAATGTCGGTGAGCGCGCCGGCTATCGCGCGCGCCAGCAATATGCCGAGCACGATGCCGCTGGTTACGATGCCAACCACATGGCCGCGTCGCGCCGGTGCTGCGAGGCTGGCCGCATAGGCGACAAGTGCCTGTGTGACGACGGCGAGCAGGCCCATAGTGGCCATGGCGACCAGAAGCACGGTGGCATTGGCCGCAAAGCCGATTGCGATCAGGGACAGGACCGACAGAAGGAAATGCGTGATGATCAGCTTTCGCCGGTTGAAGAGGTCGCCAAGCGGGACGAGAAAAATCAGGCCGATTGCATAACCGAGCTGGCTGGCGGCGACGATGAGACCTGCTGTTGAGCGTTTGAGGCCAAGGTCATCGGCCATCACATCGAGCAGCGGGTGAGCAAAGTAGACATTGGCTACCGCCAGTCCGCTTGCAGCCGCAAACAGAAAAAGGGTAGTCGAGGAAAGCAAAGGGCGTGCATCAGGGTTCGCGGACAGCGTTGCTGCCGCGCCGGTTGAAGGTTGCATGACGGACTCCTGCAAAATGGTTTTAAAATGAAACCATTTTGCTTGTAGCGAAAAAGGTTTTATATTGCAACCAGATTGCAATCTGTGGAGTTAACATGGTTCGAAAGAAAAGCATGAAAGGCGATTATTGCCCGAGTGCGCGCGCGCTTGATGTGATCGGCGACTGGTGGTCGCTGCTGATCGTCCGTGAAGCCTTCGACGGCGTGACACGTTTCAGCGCCTTTCAGAAGAATCTCGGAATCGCCCGCAATATTCTCTCGGAACGTCTGCGCAAGCTGACGGGAGAGGGAATCATGGAATCCGTGCCAGACCCTAATGGTGGCGCGCATCAGGAGTATCGCCTGACGGCAAAAGGCCGCGATCTGCTGCCTGTCATCGTGTCGCTCAGGCAATGGGGAGAAAAGCATCTCTTTGCGCCGGGTGAAACTCATTCGCGTCTTGTCGACAGCGTTTCAGGCGAGGACGTGGCCGCGCTTGATGTGCGTTCTCAGGACGGGCGCATGCTTTCCGCTGACGATGTGGTTATCGTCAAGGTACGTGAAGACGATCTTTAAATCGTTGTTTTTACGCATTATCCTGAGCAAAACCGGTTCCCGCTTGCGGGAGACATGGTCTAGCTCTGCCGTTCGGCGATGAAGCGGGCGGCCTGCTTCAGGATATCCGCATCCTTGCCAAAAGGTGCCAGCAAGCTTTCCGCCTGGGCAACCAGTCCGGACAGTTGCTTGCGGGTCCAGTCGATGCCGTGGAGTGAAACCAGCGTGGCCTTTCCGGCGGCGGCATCTTTACCAGTGGCCTTGCCCATCGCCTCGGCGTCGGCGGTCACGTCCAGAAGATCGTCCGCCAGCTGGAAGGCAAGGCCAATAGCGGAGCCGAATTCGGCCATGCGCTCGCGGTCTTCGCTGGATGCATTGGCGATGATGGCTCCGGCCTCGCAGGCGAAGCGGATCAATGCGCCAGTCTTCATTGCCTGCAACGTGATGATGCCGGCTTCGTCAGGCTTGCTGGTTTCGGCCATCAGATCGAGAGCCTGTCCGCCCACCATGCCACCGAGACCGGATGCACGGGCGAGCGCTGAAACCAGTTGCAGGCGAATTGCTGCATCGAGATCGGTTTCATCCGACGAGATGATATCGAAAGCATAGGTCAGAAGGCCGTCACCGGCCAGAATGGCGGCAGCTTCATCAAATGCCTTGTGCACGGTCGGCTGGCCGCGCCGCAGGTCATCGTCATCCATGGCTGGCAGATCGTCATGGACAAGCGAATAGCAGTGAATGCATTCGAGCGCGGCTGCAACACGCAGAACGGCGTCGCCACCTTTGCCAAACAAAGCGGCACTTTCGACAACGAGAAAAGGCCGGAGGCGCTTGCCACCGTTCAGGACACCATGCCGCATGGCGGCGAGCAGCCGTTCCGGGCGGGCGATTTCTCCCGTCTTGAGGCGCTGGTCCAGAAGGCCCGTCAGTGCCATTTCTACTTCCATGGCACGATGGTTGAGAATGGCGGTGAAATCGGTCGACAGCTTTTCCATGTCAAAGGGGATGGACGAAAGCGCTGATTTGGTCAACTGGCCACAACGATCAGCACAGGCTTTTTCATTTGAACGTCACGAAACGGCGTGTTTCGACTTGTTTCCCCGGTTGGATTATGGAATCCGGTTCAAACTTATTAAGGAATGGTTTATGTCGCTTGGGGGAAGGTAGCAGGCGGTGGCAGTGGCAAAAATCATCATCAAGAGCAAAGATGGACGCAATTATCTGGCGGATCCTGTTTGGGGTGCCCGGATTGCTCTCGCGCTCAAGATTCTGGTGATTCTGGCCGTGCTGCCGATTTTCCTGCTTTTCGTCTATTCCGTACCCTTTGTCCGCCCGATCTCGACCCTGATGGTCAAGGACTATGTTCTGTTTCAGGGCGTGGACCGGAGATGGGTCAGTATCGACGATATCGCGCCGGTTCTCGTCAATTCGGTAATGATGGCCGAGGACGGCCAGTTCTGCAGCCATGGCGGGGTGGACTGGCATCAGCTGGGGCTGGTTCTGGACGATACGGGCGAGGGTGGTCCGAGCCGCGGCGCTTCCACGATCACGATGCAGACCGTGAAGAACCTCTTCCTGTGGAATGGGCGCTCCTATGTCCGCAAGGGGCTCGAATTTCCGCTGGCGCTGGCTGCCGACGGTATTCTGTCCAAAAAGCGCATTATGGAAATCTATCTCAATATCGCCGAGTGGGGACCGGGCATTTACGGAATCGAGGCCGCAGCCCAGCATCATTTCAAGCGCCCGGCAGCAAAACTCAATGCACAGCAATCCGCACTGCTTGCCGTCACGCTGCCAAACCCGGCCTTGCGCAACCCCGCCAAGCCGACGCGCAACATGCAGCGCATTGCCCGGATCGTCGCCGGACGCGCCGCACGGTCAGGTCCCTATGTGGTTTGCGTGCAATAAATGCATGATACGAAAAAAAGATAAGACTCCCGCTGGTCAAATGCCGTTAGAGCGTGTATAGGCACGTGACTTTCCGGAATTTTGTCCGATGTGACAGGCTCTTCGGGGCCGTGCCGGACGTTTATTGACCGATCAGTGGAGCTGGATCCATGGCAGTACCAAAACGAAAAACGTCTCCGTCGAAGCGCGGCATGCGCCGTTCGGCTGACGCTCTCAAGGCCCCGACCTATGTCGAGGACAAGAACTCGGGCGAACTTCGTCGTCCGCATCATATCGATCTGAAGAGCGGTATGTATCGCGGCCGTCAGGTCCTCGAAGCCAAGGAATAAGTCTGACGCTGCATTGCAGCCGAAAGATGGTTTTCAAAAACGCCGTTTCCGGTTTCCGGAAGCGGCGTTTTCTTTTGTGCGGTCTTCTCTGCAAGCTGCATGAAAAAGGCCGCATAAAGCGGCCTTGATCGTGAGCTTTTGCTGAAAATCAGCCTGCGTCTGATGCAAAGCCTGCGCCTTCGATACCGGAAATGGCTGCAATTTCGTCATTGTCTGATGTATCACCGGAAATGCCGACGGCACCGAGGATTTCGCCGCCTGCATCCTTGATCAGAACGCCGCCCGGCACCGGCACGACCTTGCCGCCGGACACGCCCGACAAACCTTCCAGGAAGTGTGGACGGTCCTTGGCCTGATTGTGCAGCCAGCGCGAGCCCGTTCCGACGGCGAGTGCACCGAAAGCCTTGCCCGAGGCGATCTCGAAACGAAGGATCGAAGTTCCGTCCTGCCGCTGAAACGCTTTCAGATTTCCGCCTGCATCAAAGACGGAGACAGCCAGCGGCTTCAGTTTCAGCTCGGCTGCCTTGGCAAAGGCACCAGCAATAATCCCATTGGCTTGTTCGAGCGTCAGTGAAGTCATGAATATCTCCTATTTATAGCTAAATGCAATTTAGCGATCATGACCGGCAATGCACACTCCAATGCTGCTCGTCATGGGAAAAACACTTTATCGATTTTCATGAAGACGGTTGCGGGCACACGGCAAAGCTTGCCAAGGCCGGAATTTTGGTCTTTGTGTTGCGCAACATTTCAAGGAGGAAAGAATGTCCGACCAGAAAGCCATCGTCATTGCCAGCGCGGCGCGTACCGCAGTGGGCGCTTTCAACGGTGCGTTTGCCAATATCCCCGCACATGAATTGGGCGCGACGGTTATCAAAGGAGCGCTGGAACGCGCCGGTGTGGCGGCGACGGATGTGGACGAGGTTATTCTCGGACAGGTGTTGACGGCAGGCGAGGGCCAGAACCCTGCGCGGCAGGCGGCGATGGATGCCGGTTGCCCGAAAGAGACGACAGCCTTCTCGATCAACCAGCTATGCGGTTCCGGTTTGCGAGCGGTTGCGCTCGGCATGCAGCAGATTCTTTCCGGCGATGCCAAGATCATCGTGGCAGGCGGTCAGGAATCCATGTCCATGGCGCCGCATTGCGCGCATTTACGGTCCGGCGTGAAGATGGGCGACTTCAAGATGGTCGATACCATGCTGAAGGACGGCCTGATTGATGCCTTTCATGGCTATCATATGGGGATCACTGCCGAGAATATTGCCAATCAGTGGCAGTTGACCCGCGCCGATCAGGACGAGTTCGCACTTGCTTCCCAGCAGAAGGCAGAGGCGGCACAGAATGCGGGCAGGTTCGAGGATGAAATTGTTCCGTTCACTGTAAAGGGTCGCAAGGGCGATATCGTCATTTCGGCGGATGAATATATCCGTCCCGGCACGACGATTGAGGCATTGACCAAGTTGAAGCCCGCTTTCGACAAGGAGGGGACGGTTACTGCAGGCAACGCATCCGGGATTAACGATGGTGCTGCGGCTGTCGTGCTGATGGATGCGGATGAAGCCACCAAGCGTGGTGTGAAGCCGCTTGCGCGCATCGTTTCCTGGGCAACGGCTGGCGTCGATCCTTCGATCATGGGAACAGGCCCGATTCCGGCGACGAAGAAGGCGCTGGAAAAGGCAGGCTGGAGCGTCGGCGATCTCGATCTGGTCGAAGCCAACGAAGCCTTTGCAGCACAGTCCTGTGCTGTTGTGCGTGATCTTGGTCTCAACCCCCATATCGTCAACGTCAATGGCGGAGCAATCGCGATCGGTCATCCGATCGGCGCATCAGGCGCACGCGTTCTGACGACGCTGCTTTACGAAATGCAGCGCCGCGATGCCAAGCGCGGTCTGGCGACACTTTGCATCGGCGGCGGCATGGGCGTTGCCTTGTGCGTCGAGCGCGACTGACCTTCTCCTTCACTGGAACAGAGGCGGACGGAGATTTGGCTCCGTCCGCCTTTTTGTTTCCGCAATGAGACGTTTGAAATCGCTGGCGTCGGTATGGTGGCCTTGTTAGAAAGTTAACGCGAAACCGATGAGACGGTGCTCAAAGTCTGTTTAATACTGGTTTTCTATGGTGCATTGCGATCACGGACTACCAGATGTGGTGAGAACAAACGGAGAAACGTTGCAGATCAGCGATTCGTCGCCGATTCGTTCCGGCTTTGGCCTGAAGGTTAACGAAAATCGAGTTTCCATCCGCTTCGGCATTAACGAACTATCAGTAATCATTAAGATTTTCTGAAGAATTGCATTGTAATCGGAACAGCCTGTTGACAGGTTTTGCCAAAAGTTAACGGCGGTGTTGTTCCGCGTCGGGAGAACGAGGAAAAGCGGAACATCCGATTCATTATGTTGTGGGGTTTTGTGTTAGGCTTACTATATGTTGCCGTGAACAAAAGGCGAAGCTCTCTGAGTCAGCGATTCGTCGCCGATTCGTTCCAGGGTCGTTCCAATCGTTAATCGACAAGTTATTGACCGGCTGCAGATCGGTCGCCGAAAGGTTGGCAACTCGTCCATACTGAAACTTAACAGGAGCGCTTTCGGTGCAGGTCGTATAGTGCTATCGCAAGAACCAGCATCCAGCCCGTGACGGGCGCTTGTACCGGGAATCCGATTATTGGCATGAACCAACTCCCTGCCCATGATTTGCCGCTGACCTTGAGTGGCCGCGATGTGACTGCGGTGCTTGGGCCGACCAATACCGGCAAAACGCATCTCGCCATCGAACGTATGCTGTCGCATGGAAGCGGGATGATCGGCCTGCCGCTGCGCCTTCTGGCGCGCGAGGTCTATAACCGCGTGGTGGAACGGGTCGGGGCGGCCAATGTCGCGCTGGTCACGGGTGAGGAAAAGATCGTGCCGCCCGGCGCGCGCTATTCCGTCTGCACGGTCGAGGCCATGCCGCGCCGCACTGATGTGGCTTTTGTGGCTATCGATGAAGTGCAGCTCGCCGGTGATCTGGAACGCGGGCATATATTCACCGACCGCATCCTGCATTTGCGGGGACGGCAGGAGACGCTCCTGCTTGGCGCTGGGACGATGCGCGGCATTCTGGAAAAGCTCTTGCGCGGCATCAATGTGGTAACGCGTCCGCGCCTGTCGCATCTGGCCTATGCTGGGGCCAAGAAGATTACCCGCCTGCCGAACCGTTCCGCCATTGTCGCCTTTTCTGCCGACGAGGTTTATGCGATTGCTGAACTGATCCGCCGCCAGCGCGGTGGTGCTGCGGTGGTCATGGGCGCGCTCAGTCCGCGCACGCGCAATGCGCAGGTAGAGCTTTACCAGTCGGGTGACGTCGATTTTCTGGTGGCGACCGATGCCATCGGCATGGGGCTCAATCTGGATGTTGACCATGTCGCCTTTGCGCAGAACCGCAAATTCGACGGTTATCAGTTCCGCGATCTGACGCCTGCCGAAGTTGGGCAGATAGCCGGGCGCGCTGGACGTCATCTGCGTGACGGCACATTCGGTGTGACCGGGCAGGTGCATCCATTCGACGAAGAACTGGTCGAACGGGTGGAAGCGCATAATTTCGATCCGGTGAAAGTTCTGCAGTGGCGCACGGCGCGTTTCGACTTTTCATCGCTCGATTCTCTGCGGTATTCTCTGGAAACGCCCGCACCGATTGAAGGATTGGCCAAGGCTTTGCCTGCCGTTGATCAACAAGCGCTTGAAAATTTGTCGAAAGACGAAGAGATTGTGCGGCTCGCCAAGACACCGGCACGCATCGAGCTTTTGTGGGACGCCTGCGCGCTGCCCGATTATCGCAAGATCGCGCCGGCGCAGCATGCCGATATCATTGCAACCATCTATCAGGATCTGGTACGCCGAGGGAGCGTCGATGAAGATTATATGAGCGAACAGGTGCGCCGCGCCGATAGCACAGAGGGGGAAATTGACACCCTGTCGCATCGTGTGGCGCAAATTCGAACCTGGACTTTTGTGTCGCACAGGCCGGGATGGCTTGCCGATCCGACACACTGGCAGGAAAAGACGCGCGAAATTGAGGACAGATTGTCCGACGCGCTGCATGAAAGGTTGACGAAACGCTTTGTAGACCGCAGGACAAGCGTGCTTATGAGGCGCCTGAGAGAGAATGCCATGCTTGAAGCAGAAATCAGCCCTGCCGGAGACGTGATTGTCGAAGGCCACAATGTCGGGCAACTGGAAGGATTCCGTTTTACCGCTGACGTTCAGGCCGAGGGGCCGGACGCCAAGGCGGTAAAGTCGGCTGCACAAAAGGCGCTGGCCGCCGAGTTCGAACGTCGCGCGGAGCGCTTTGCTGCCGCGCCGAATGGCGATTTCGCGCTGGGCTCGGACGGCGTTATGCGCTGGGTTGGTGCAACGGTCGCAACGCTGGTTGCGGGCGATGACCTGCTGAAGCCGCGCGCGGTGATCCTGGCCGACGAACAGCTTACCGGAGCGGCGCGTGACAAGGTTGCCGCGCGTATTGAACGTTTCGTCGCTCATCATATCGAAACCATTCTGAAGCCGCTCACCGATCTGGCTGCCGCCGATGCTCTGACCGGCATGACACGCGGCCTTGCTTTCCAGATCGTCGAGAATCTCGGCATTCTCCCGCGCCGCGATGTGGCAGAGGAAGTGCGCGGGCTCGATCAGGATTCGCGTGCGGCGCTCCGTCGTCTCGGCGTGCGTTTCGGTGCCTATCACGTCTTCATGCCCATGCTGCTGAAACCCGCTCCGGCTGGCCTCATCACGCTGCTCTGGGCGCTGAAGAACGATGGCCGCGAACGTGCCGGTTATGGCGATGTCGTGAACGTGCTGGCCGCTGGTCGCACTTCGGTCGTCGTCGATCCGGCTTTCGATCCGATGTTCTACCGTCTGGCAGGCTATCGTGTGCTGGGCCGTCGCGCTGTGCGCATCGATATTCTGGAACGTCTTGCCGATCTCATTCGCCCGGCGCTTGCCTGGCGTCCGGGTTCCGGTGCGCGTCCGGATGGCGCTTATGACGGCGGACGTTTCATTGTCACGCCTGCCATGATGTCGATTCTCGGTGCGACAACCGACGACATGGAAGAAATCCTGAAGAGCCTTGGCTATCGTCACGAGGCCATGGAAGCCGCTGCGGTCACGGCGAAGCTCGCCGAACTGGATGCTTTCGCGGCTGAAGCTGCAGTCAAGGAAATTGGCGCTTCGCCGGTCGCAGAGGCTGAGAAACCTGCCGTGCCAGCGGCTGAACCTGTGCCTGCACCGGTTGTTGTCGCTGAAACGGAAACTGAAGCCAAAGCGGAAGAAGCTCCGGTGGCTGCAGAAGCCGCACCGGCAGGTGAAACCGCAGAAGCGGCGGCTGAAGAGCCAAAGCCTGTTCTTCTGTGGCGTCAGGGTCGTTTCGAAGGCCGCAACCGCAATCAGGACCAGAACCGTCAGCGTCAAAGTCGTGGCAACCAGAATCGCGGTCATCAGAACCGTGATCAGGGCGGTGAAGCACGCAAGTCCGAAGGTGGCGCAGACCAGCAGGCGCGTAATGATCGCGGCGGCAAGCGCTTCGACAAGCAAAAGCGTCATGACGGCGAAGGCAAGCGCGAAGGCTCCAAGGGTGACTTCCGTGGTGGCAATCAGCGTCAGCCGAAGCGCGATCACGGCCATCAGGGCGGCAAGCGCGTCGAGCAGGAACGTCCTGTACGTATCGATCCCGATTCGCCTTTCGCCAAGCTTCTGGCTCTGAAAGAACAGATGAAGAAGTAAAATGACTGTAGATGCGGGCGCAAGACAGCGAATCGACAAGTGGCTGTTCTTCGCGCGCGTGGTCAAATCAAGATCGCTGGCGGCGAAACTCGCCGTCGGCGGCAAGGTCCGGGTCAACCGTGACAAGATCGAGCAGGCGGCTCATCAGGTGAAGGTTGGCGATGTGCTGACCATTACCCTCGACCGACGCATCCTCGTTTACAAGATACTCGCTCCGGGGGAGCGTCGTGGTCCGGCGCCCGAAGCCCAACTGCTTTATGAAGATCTTACGCCTCCACCTGCATCCACTTCTACGATATCGCCGGAGGCCGTAGCGCCGCAGCGCGAAAGCGGAGCCGGGCGCCCGACCAAGAAAGAACGTCGCGAAACGGATCGTTTACGCGGAAGCTGACACGGACGCGTTGCCGCAGGCTCGTTGCGGCGGTGATGGAAATTGCGCATCAAACCGTTCTGGCGAAAGCGTTTTCCAAGCAAAAGCCGTCAAACGAAATGCTGTTTCAGATGTGCGTTACTTCGTGACGTTGCGGCGTTTGTACCCTTGTCACGGCAGGATAAAATCGTTACCTCACGCATTGTCATAAAAGGGCATGGGCTGAGGCTAGTGGTCTGATTCCGACATTTGCGTTCCCCTGATACAGACGTTGAGCAAATGTCGGAAGCTAAAAGACCACTAATAAACCCATGGATCTAGTGGATTTTTCGAATTTGACGTTTGAAATGAGATTGATGTCGGA
The DNA here is from genome assembly GCF_002252535.1 of Brucella lupini. NCBI lineage: Bacteria > Pseudomonadati > Pseudomonadota > Alphaproteobacteria > Hyphomicrobiales > Brucellaceae > Brucella > Brucella lupini. The sequence goes on along the minus strand of NZ_NNRN01000042.1, from coordinate 41,015 downwards.
CGGGTATCAAACGTCAAATTCAATCCACTAGCAACCATTTCCGTGCACAGTGACTTCGTGGCGAGATATTCCAAAGCCCCGAGCCGATTGTCGGCTTGCCGGAGTATCGGCGCAAAGCTGTAGGATAGATAAGCCGCCTGTTCTGGAATTCGGGCGGCAACAGGAGTTCGACGATGACGTATGTCGTGACCGATAATTGCATTCGCTGCAAATATACGGACTGCGTCGAGGTCTGTCCGGTCGATTGCTTCTACGAAGGCGAAAACATGCTCGTCATCAATCCCGACGAGTGCATCGACTGTGGCGTATGTGAACCGGAATGCCCTGCCGAGGCGATCAGCCCCGACACCGAGCCGGGCCTCGACAAGTGGTTGGAATTGAATACGGAATATGCGGCAAAATGGCCCAATATTACCGCGAAGAAGGATGCCCTGCCGGAGGCCAAGGAAATGGACGGTGTGGCTGGCAAACTGGAGAAGTATTTCTCCGCCGAGCCTGGTAGCGGTGACTAATACCCGGTCAGCATTGCAGGTACTGCTTGCAGGCTGTTGCGAGCTGGACGGTATTGTATAAGTATGTCTTCGTTCCGGAAGACTTTGCGCCCCAGGAACGTGTACGTTCAGCCTGGCAAGACTGCCAGGTTGTCCGACATTACAGGAATGCAGGATTTATCACTTGCTTTTTCTGCAATGCATCGGCAAAAGACGAATGAAATCACGGGAAAACGCTCATATTTTAGGCGTGTTGCATTGCCAGATACGACATATTTGGCAATTTGTTGATTCTTTCGCGAAATTGTGTTAGGTTGCTCCAATAATTTCGGTGACTGGACGTCAATTCGTGGCGCTATGCGTTAATCTCTGAAAGGGCTGATCTTTAGTACCGGGCTGATGGCACCGGGGAAGATGATTGCGATTTGGCGTCGTCCCCCTCACCGTACACCCGGTCGGCTAGATTTGCCGTCAGATACGTTTTCAGTTCCAAGCCGACAAACAACTTCCGTGCTTCATTTCTCCGGAGCGCGGTCGAACATCATGTGTCAACCGGCGGGTCGCGCCGGGCACAACAGGGAGTAATGAAGCGTATGTCATCCCAGCAGAAAAAGTCTCCAGTAGCGCGTGGCGGTTTCAAGGCCGGTGAGGCCATCGTGTATCCGGCTCATGGCGTTGGTCAGATCGTCACTATCGAAGAGCAGGAAGTGGCAGGCCACAAGCTCGAGCTTTTCGTAATCGATTTCGAAAAAGACAAGATGCGCCTGAAGGTGCCGGTTGCCAAAGCCGCTTCCATCGGTATGCGCAAGCTGTCGGAGACCGACTATGTTGAACGTGCACTCAAGGTCGTACAGGGCCGCGCACGTGTGAAGCGTACCATGTGGTCGCGCCGCGCCCAGGAATATGATGCAAAGATCAATTCCGGCGATCTGATCTCGATCTCGGAAGTCGTTCGCGATCTTTTCCGCGCTGAGAACCAGCCGGAACAGTCTTATTCGGAACGCCAGCTCTATGAAGCTGCCCTTGATCGTATGGCGCGCGAAATCGCTGCCGTGAACAAGCTTTCGGAAACCGAAGCTGTTCGTCTGATCGAAGCGAATCTCGCCAAGGGACCGAAGCGCGGCAAAGCCGACGCTGAAGCGGACCTCGATGACGATGAAGTTGAAGCGGCATAAGCAGCTTTACTTCTCTTTCTTTCAAAAAGGCCCGGCATTATAGCCGGGCTTTTTTTCTCCATTGAGAAGAGTTCGCCTGCGTCATTCTCCGTGTGATGGAAAGCAGATTGCTTCAAAATGCATCGCGTCGAGCGGCTGGCCGACTTGCTCGATCTGTTGGATCAGCGCTCATGAGTTGTTTGCCCTTGTATGTCTGGGGATGTCGGTGTCTGACCTGCTAAGATATTGTTTGGCCATTCAATAGCCCCACAAATCCCTGTATTGCCCTTCGCACGTGATCGCATAGCAGGCGGACGCGCCTTGTTTGTCGGGTATCGCTATGGGTCAGTAGCCAGATATCGCCTACACAGGAACTGGCAGTTCCGGGTACGCGGATGAGTTTCGGTTCGCTATCGCCAAGAAAGCATGGGAGAAACGAGATGCCCATCCCAGCCCGCGTTGCTTGAAACTGTGATCCTATCTCCGCAAAGCGGACCGGATTGGCAGCCATTTTAATCCCGGTCGCTGACTCCCAATCTGATGGGGCATTTTCGTTTGGTCCCAGCAACCAGGTTGCGGAAGCTGGTGACGGTTGTGTCATCAGATTTCGATGAATGTAGAATGCCATATGGAATTGGCAGAGTCTTGTTCCGTATAAATTGTCGGGTGGCGTCTTCCCGCCAACGACCACACGCAAAGCGACATCAGCTTCGCGGTTGACGAGATTAATCATTGACGTCGAGCCCACGATTTCCAGCCCAATGTCTGGATAGGCGGCCTTGAAATCTGCGAGGGATGGCATCAGCAGGTCAGTCGCCATTGAAATCGGGAGCGTGAACCTCAGAGGCCCGGAGACACGCTGATCGCGCCCAAAAATCCGAGCCTCGATCTGGGATGAGGCTGTCGCCATCTGTCCTGCGAGTTCAACAATGTCGCTTCCCGCATCCGTAAGCCGGTATCCGGATGCCAGCCTGTCGAACAGTTTTGTTTCCAGTGTTTCTTCCAGCCGACTGATACCACGTATGATCGTGGCATGATTGACGTCCAACGCATCTGCTGCAGCGCGAACCGTGCCGCCCTGAGCGACCGCGAGAAACATGCGAACCTCATTCCAGTGATCCATGGTGCGTTTTCTCACGAGGGTTGTGCGTTTATCTTCAGTTTAAACCTCCACGGGTTCGTCATATCTAGCTGTCAGGCAGGGTATGCGCAATATCGCGCATGGACCTGCGGCTCCCTGTCGTTCAATGAACCCAAGCGAGGATTTCATGGGTAAGCTCGTTTCCAAAGTCGCCGTTGTCACAGGTGGTTCCAGCGGTATTGGATTTGCCATCGCACAGCGCTTTATCAAGGAAGGCGCGACTGTCTATATTGCTGGTCGTCGCAAGGCGGAACTTGAAGCCGCCGTAAATAAGCTGGGACGAGGTGCGACGGCAATTCAGGCCGACATATCCGATCTGGGTAGCTTGGATCGGCTATTTGAAACAGTCCAGAACGAGGAGGGTGGTCTCGATATTCTTGTCGCCAATGCCGGCGTTGTGGAATTGAGTTCGATCCGCGATGCTTCGGAAGATCACTTCGACAAGATGTTCGATATCAATGTGAAAGGTACATACTTCACCGTCCAGGGAGCTCTTCCCGTGATGCGTGACGGCGGTTCGATCATTCTTCTTTCTACATGTATGACAAGCAAGGGAACGCCGGGCTACAGCGTCTATAATGCTACGAAGGCGGCGGTGCGATCTCTCGCGCGTTCGGCGGCGGCGGAACTACTTGCAAACAAGATAAGGGTGAACACGCTAAGCCCTGGGCCGATAGACACTCCCATTATTGAGTCGCAGGTCACAACACCGGAGGAAGCAGCGGCGTATCGCACGAACAGTGCCGCTTATGTGCCGCTGGGACGTCTGGGACGCCCGGAAGAGCTGGCATCTGCAGCCCTTTTCCTTGCATCGGACGAAAGCAGCTTCTCGACGGGAACAGACCTTGTCGTCGACGGAGGATTGACGCAGATCTAAATGAGATCTGACAAGTGGCCCGCTCTTTGAGTGGGCCACTTAGTTAAAATTCTATTGAATTTTGCAGCCAGTCATTAACCTTCCTAGTCATCTTCCTGCATTGTCAGAGATTTATCCTTGCTTGGTGGGAACCTGATCGCAGCTGACGCGTTCTCCCAGACACCAGTTCGTAAACGGGTTTGTTTTGCGGCGTAACTACTTTGGCCAAAGAATAGGCCTGGCGGGGAATTTTGGGCGAATTCGCAAGTTCGTCCAATGAGTCTTTGTGGGACTGGCATATCCTTCCACTGAACGCCCGATGGGCGTGAGTTCAGAACAGGAGAACCAGATGAAGCAGTCATCCATGAGCAGTTCTTCCGCAGTTCCAGCCAATCGCATGCCTATGGTTGCGCGTAGCCTCCCAGCGACAGCAGCCTCTTCCCAATCCATGATCCGCAGCGCAATGTCGGCTCCCTATCTGGAGCGCGAAGAGGAGCGAGCCCTCGCCATTCGCTGGAAGGAACTGAAAGATCAGGACGCACTTCACCGCATAACATCCGCACATATGCGACTGGTCATTTCCATGGCCGGGCGCTTCCGCAAGTTCAAACTGCCGATGAACGATCTCATCCAGGAAGGCTATGTCGGCCTTCTTGAAGCTGCTGCCCGTTTTGACCCCGAACGGGAAGTGCGTTTCTCGACCTATGCATCGTGGTGGATTCGTGCGTCTATGCAGGATTATATCCTGCGTAACTGGTCCATCGTGCGCGGCGGAACAAGTTCGGCGCAAAAGGCGCTGTTCTTCAATCTGCGGCGGCTTCGTTCAAAGCTGGCTCAGTCCGACGACAATATGACCAAGGCCGAGATGTATCGCGAAATTTCCGATCAGCTGGGCGTTTCGACAAGCGATGTCGAGATCATGGACAGCCGTCTTTCGGGGCCGGATAGCTCCTTGTCGGCACCAGTGAACAACGAGGAATCGGGTGCAGCGCGTCGCATGGATTTTCTGGTTGACGACCATCCGTTGCAGGATGAGGTCGCTGAAAGCTCCATCGATATGGAACGTCGCAATCAATGGCTCAATGTAGCTCTCGATACGCTGAATGAGCGCGAGCTGCACATCATCCGCGAGCGTCGCCTTGATGATGACGGCGTGACGCTCGAAGCGCTGGGCGAAAAGCTTGGTATTTCCAAGGAGCGGGTGCGACAGATCGAAAGCCGTGCGATGGAGAAGCTGAAGATTGCCTTGTTGAGCCAGCACGAACTGGCAGCCTATCAGGCGTAAGCTGTTACAATCAGCGCAACACAAGTAGAGGGGCCGAACGGCTCCTTACTTTTGTGGTTCGGTGGCCTTGCCTTCAAGCCGCGACGACCAGTCCTCGACTTTGCGATTTTCGAGGCGGCGCACGGCATAGCGTTTCCAGCTGTCGGCGAGGTGCGAAAGCTCCGCCATCACGGACAGTTCGTCATAGTTCAGTGTGTCGACATATAGCAGGTGCCAGACACGATGCAGTGTCCAGTTTGGCGAAAGGCGGTCGACGAGGATCATCGAATCGCCAGCTTCAACATTACCTTCTTCCAAAACACGATAATACCAGCCTGTCCGCCCCGTCTTCTGCACGCGCACGGCCATGTCGGCGGTTGCAAAGCGTTCGTTCAGTTTCCAGCAGGGCTGGCGGCCCTGTGAAACCTCGACAAGTGCGCTGCCGAGCCGGAACCTGTCGCCCACGGCGACATTGTGCTCGTTCAGACCCGATGTGGAGATGTTTTCGCCGAAAGCACCACGCGCGCTTAGACGCGGGTTTTCGCCGATTTCTTCGCGCCAGACCGCATAATGATCGTGCGGATAATGATGGAGCGCTTTTTCCGGTCCACCATGCACTTTCCGGTCGCCCTGCGCATCGCAGTCCAGCCCCTCGAAAGTCACGCGGACTTTGCCAGTAACTGGCTGTTTGTCGATGCCGCTTGGAACGCTACGCGGTCCGAGAGGAGCGATTTTTCCGGCAAGGACAGAGTGGATGCATGTTTCCGTCATCACGACCTACTCGCTGATCAGCTTCACGCGGTCACCGACCGAAACCGTCGCCCCTGCCGACATGGCATTGAGAAGGCGGAACAGTTCCAATTTGCGGGTGGTGCCCTGCATGCGTGCCGACAGGCTGGCCAGCGTGTCGCCCGGCTTCACCGTCACGACGCGGATGCGCAGCGGCTTGATGGCGTTCTGTTCGGCAGGCGACAGCAAGCGGAAGGATTGCGTGACCGTCTGCGAAGCAGGCAGAAGGGCGTTGCTGCCTTTCGGTGCTGCTGTCAGGAAGCGATAGACCTTGTTGTTTGCACCGATGACCACAATGTCGAACTGCCACCGGTCGGCGCTGGCGCGCGCAGTCGCGGCGGGCAACCCGTTGATGGTGGTGGTCTGGATCGAACTGTCGTCGAGACCGGTTACCCAGCCCGAGCGGATATAGTCGGCAAGGTTTGATCCCGCCGGAAGAGATGCGCCATCGAAACGAATGGCAACTTCGCCGGGGCCGCTTGCCATGACCGCATTGGCCGAATTGTCGATGGTGAAGCCATCTGGTGCGCGGAAAGTGACACCGAGCTTCGGATGGATGAAGGTCTGTTCGCGGACATAACCTTCATTGGGCGAGTCGCCGTAGAGAAGGCCGTCAATTCCGTTGAGGAAGGAATCGCGATCGGTTGTGCCGACGCCGGGTGCGCCGATGCGGCGTGCATGACCAAGCGCAAGCTGGATGCGCTGCGGCGTTGCCGGATGGCTTGCAAGAAAGTCGAGGCTGGCATCGGTCGCGCCCGAAACCGAACGAAAGCCCTGATAGGCTTCCATAGATTGCAGGAAACGCGCCGAAGCGAACGGATCGTAACCGGCTTCGCCGATCATCTTGATGCCGATGGCATCCGCCTGCAATTCCTGATTGCGCGAGAACTGCGCAAGCCGAAGCTTGCCGCGCAGGGCTTCCTCGCGGCTGGCAGATTCATTGTGTAACACTTCGCTGGCGACACGTCCGGCGATGGCCGTTTCGGCTTCCTTCTCCTGGCGCAGAATGCCGTGATTGGCGATGACATGGCCCATTTCGTGGGCAATCACGGCGGCGACTTCGGAAGAGTCGTTGGCGAGTGCAAGCAGGCCGCGCGTAACGTAGAGATAGCCGCCCGGCAATGCGAAGGCATTGATATTGGGACTATCGAGAATGGTGATGCGATAGGTCTGGTCCGGCTTGTCGGTAACCGTCGTCAGCTTGCCGACGATCTTGGCCACCATACGTTCAAGCCTCTGGTCCTTGTACTCGCCGCCATAGGTCGCGAGAATGCGCGGATGTTGTTGCGCACCGAGCTGCGCCAGCCGGTCATTGCGCGTCACATTGTCGACCGTCACGGGATTGTCGGAAGGCTGCAGTCCAAGATCCTTGCTGGAATTGATCGACTGGCAACCTGAAATCAGGGCGACCGCAAGCAAGCCAAGACCGATGGCTGGTTTCCGCCAATTGTGCTGCGTCCATTCTGGCAGGGAGATGGGTAGACACAGGAAGGCCCGGGAACGGGTCGATTGACGGAACAGTATTTTATCCTCGCTTCTGAATCAGATTGCTTGATCCGGGGCCAAATCTAGCCACAGACCAGAAAGCGTACAAGCCGTACATGGGCACTATAAGAAAGCTGTAGCCGGTTCTTCCGGCAGATTGCGAACAAAATATGTCCGCAACCGTAACTCTATTTGAGGTTTAGCGCCGAATTCTGCTTTTCGCCGATATAGTGCCGCAATGCTTCCGGTCCAGTCGGAGAGAGTAGTTCAGTGGCGGGGCCTATTGCGGAAATCCGGCCACTGTCGAGAAAAAGCAACACCGCGTCGAGATAGAGCGCATCTTCAGGCGTATGGGTCACCATCAGCACCGTCATACGGGTTTCAAGTTGAAGCTCCCTGACAAGATCCAGCATCTGGTGTCGTAGCGCTGGGCCAAGCGAGGCAAAGGCTTCGTCAAGGAGCAGAACCGGGCGCTGGCGTATAAGAGCCCGGGCAATCGCCACGCGCTGGCGTTCGCCACCGGAAAGCGCTTCCGGCTTGCGCTGTTCTTTGCCTGCGAGCCCGACACGCGACAAAGCCTCCGCAATATCGGCGTGGTCTTGCGCGGAGAGCTTCAGGTTCGGCGAGCGTCCGAGGCCGACATTCTGTTCGACGGTCAGATGGGCAAACAGGTTGTTTTCCTGAAACACCATCGAAACAGGCCGGTCCGCTGGCGAAAGTTCACTGACGTCTTTATCGCCGATGAAGATGCGACCGGATTGCGGAAATTCGAAACCGGCAATCAGGTTAAGAAGTGTCGACTTGCCCGAACCACTTGGTCCGACAATTGCAGCAATAACACCGCCCTCTATCGTCGCATCGAAATGCATGGCGGTTTCACCATAGCTGAAACGAACGTCATCAAGGCGAATTTCGGCGAGGACGTTTATTGGGGCGTTCATCGAGGCATCCATCCGGGCATTCATAGAGAAGGCGTTTCCTTTCGGGATGCGCGATCCGCGATCATCATCAATACGAGGCAAAGCAGCCCGAGAATAAGCGCCAGACCTGCCGCGTCGAATGTGCGATAGCTGCCCATGCGCTGCAAGAGGAGATAGGGCAGCGTCAAAAGCGCGTCACTGCCAAACAGGGCAATCGTGCCGAGATCGCCAAGGGAAAGTGCCATGGCAAAGGCGAAGGCCATGCCGAAAGGCTTGCGGATCGAAGGCCAGTCGATGAGCCGGAAACGGCTGATGCCGCGAATGCCCAACTGTGCGCAAAGCCGGTTGTGGCGGCTTGCTGCCGTATCCCATGCGGGGCGTAGAAGACGCACGGCAAAGGGCATGGCCATGGCCGCATTGACGGTGACGACCATAAACGGTGCCACCGCGAACGGATCGGTGAAATGACGAAGTAGGATGAACCAGCCGGCACCGATGACGATAGGCGGCATGACGAGGATCAGGCTGGCACCCGTATCGAAAATACTGGCGACCTTGCTTTTTTTCATCGCTTCACGTGCCGACACAAGCGCAAGTGACAGGATGACCGAGAGCAATGCCGCAGAAAAACCGAGGACCAGACTGGTGCCAATGGCGCGCCAAACTGTTCTCTCGGTCAGAAGTCGCGCAAGATCTGCGGCGAGGCCGGAGATGACAACGCCGGCAATCGGCAGTGCGACATAGAGGAAACCTATGCCAATGACGATGACGTTCGCAACACGTTCAGCCGTTGACGCCTTGCCGTAGCGTCGCGGTGTCGCCGCGTGGGTGAAGCCTTCTTCAGACGGACTACCGGTCATCCGCAGAGCCAGAAGGACCAGCAACGTCAATGCAAGCTGCGTGAAGGTGAGGGCGACCGCGCGACCCGGATCAAAATCGAAATGCAAGCTTTGATAGATTGCGACTTCCAGCGTGGTGGCACGCGGTCCGCCGCCCAGCGTCAGCACAGTTGTGAAACTCGTCACGCAGAGCATGAACAGGAGGCCGATCATGCCCGGCAGATTGCGCCGGATTACGGGCCATTCGATGAGCCGGAAGCGCGCTCCATTGCCCATGCCAAGCTGCGCGGATAGTTTCCAGTAATCGGTTGGTATCGAGTCGTAGCCTGCAAGAATGAGACGGACAGCGAGCGGCATGTTGAAGAAAACATGGGCGATCAATATGCCCGTAATACCGTAAATGTCCGGTTGGAACGGATGTCCTGCGGCTTCTGACAGATGCGCAATGAACCCGTTGCGACCATAGATACTGGTGACGCCGAGCACTGCGACGAGTGCAGGCAGAGCAAGCGGCAGGGCAAACAGGCGCAGAATAAGCCCGCGCCCCGCAAAGCTCGCTTCGGCATAAAGTGCACGGGCGACCGGAACCGCAAACAGCACGGAAAGCAGGCTTGAAGCGATCGCCTGCAGGATCGTGAAGCGCGCAACCCGCCACAGATAGGTGTCGAAATTAACCGCGGCGTCAAAACCACCGCGGCCCGCTTCGAATGCCAGTGCGACAAGCGCACCACCGGCAAGCACGACCAGAAAGACAAGCGCCAGTACGCCCGCAGCCGGTCTGGCGGCGGGTGCGTCTTTCGAGCGGTGCTGTGCCGGGAATGTCGTCATTTACTGGTCGCCGCCAGCCATTCATCGACCCATGACTTCCGGTTCTTGGCTACTTCGTCGGAAGGCAGGAGAAGAGTCTTTTCCGGCTTCGGCATCGCGTCGAAAGCGGCTGGAAGCGGGGTGGATGTCTTGCTCGCTGGATACATCCAGTTGGTTTCAGGAATAACATCCTGAAAGCCGGGGCTGGTCATGAAAGCCAGGAACTTTTGTGCCAGTGGATTTTTCGCACCAGTGGTGGTCTGGGCGGCCAGCTCGATCTGGAGATAATTACCTTCCGGATAGGCCAGAGCCTTATAGCGCTCCGTCTTTTCCGCAATCATGTGATAGGCGGGAGACGTTGTATAGGACAGCACCATCGGCGCTTCACCCTTGGTGAAAAGACCATAGGCTTCCGACCAGCCGGGTGTGACGGTGAGAACACGCTTCTGCAGTTTCTGCCAGGCCGCTTCCGCTTCGTCGCCATAAACCGATTTCATCCAGAGCAACATGCCCAGCCCTGGCGTCGACGTGCGCGGGTCTTGCAGCACGATCTTCTGGGAAGCATCGCCTTCCACCAGTTCTTTCAGGCTCTTGGGCGGATTGGGCATTTGTTCCGAATCGTAGACCACGGCGAAGTAGCCATAATCATAGGGAACGAAGATATCGTCCTTGAACCCGCCCGGAATGCTCACATTGCTTTGGTCGATGCCGCTTGGAGCAAAAAAGCCGGTGGCGCGTGCTTCGGTCGTCAGATTGGTATCGAGACCGAGGACGATATCGGCTTTGGTATTGCCACCTTCAAGCTTCAGGCGGTTGAGCAGCGCGACACCGTCGGCCGAAGCGATCCAGTCCACTTCGCAATCGCATTCCTTCTCGAAGTTTTCCTTGATCTTCGGGCCCGGACCCCATTCGGAAACGAAACTGTCATAGGTATAAACAGTGAGCTTGTCCTTCGCCTGCGCAGAAGGCGTGAAAGCGAGGGCTGTGGAGAATGAAAAGGCCAGCAAAGATAAAAGCCGCATCACGGCACTTCCTTTCTTTTACAACAAGAGGATTGAGCGCCGTTTATGGAGCATCTAATCCCTCCGCCGGTGCAAACCGGATCAGGTTCAGCGGGTTGGCCGGGAATGCGACCTCTCAGCCATCCGCGAAAGCAGACGGCACCCCGTTAGAGCGGTTGCGACAATAATCTTTCGCAACGGGAAGGGCAAGGGAGCGCAATGGCGGCGAATGCAGGCTTCCGGCATGGATTTGCCCGTGTTATGAGCGGCTTATGAGCACATTCGTCATTCTCCTCGGCGGTGATCTGGTCGTGACCGATCGCCTGAAACGCCAAATTGCAGGTGCGCGTATTCTCGCTGCCGATAGCGGGATCAGGCACGCTGCTGCTCTTGGTGTCGAACCGGAACTTTGGCTTGGCGATTTCGATTCGGCTTCTGCTGAGCTTCGCGTGCAATATGGACACGTGCCGCAAAAGAGGTTCCCTGCTGCCAAGGACATGACGGACGGGGAACTGGCCTTCGAGGAGGCCTATATGCGGGGTGCGGATCGGGTGATCCTTTGCGGAGCCTTCGGCGGTCAGCGCACCGATCACACGCTTCTGCATCTGACCATGGCAACAGCGCAGGCTGCAAAAGGGCGGAACGTGCTGTTGTCCAGCGGTTCCGAGGAGGCCTGGCCTTTGCCGCCCGGAGATTATGTTTATGATTTTCCGGACGGGACGCCGTTCAGTGTGATCAATTTCAGCACTATCGAAGGCCTTTCGATCACGAATGCAGAGTGGCCGTTAGATAATGTGACACTGCCATTCGGCTCTTCATGGACAGTTTCCAATGTAGTTCGTGGAACACTTCGCGTTACTGCGAGTTCTGGATTAGCGATACTTATCGCCAACTTGGCGATGGAGGAAACACCGCTCCGGGGCCGATAACCTTATCAATCGAAAGAGCTTGACGCTGGCAGGCGAAACGTATTGTAAATGGGCCAAGCGGGTGTCATCTGCTTTACGCCGAAATTGGGGACGCAAAGTCGGTGATTAGTTCAACTCTTGTAGGAGATGTTTCAATGAAGTCACGTCTTACGATGATTGCTGTTGCTGGCGTGCTCGCGTTCTCGACGGCTGCATGCACGACGAATGAACAGCGCACGGCCGGGTACGGCGTTGGTGGCGCAGCACTCGGCGCACTCGCCGGTGGTGCAATTGGCGGCAATGGCCGTGGCGCTCTTGCCGGTGCTGCTATCGGCGGCGTTGCCGGTACGCTCCTTGGTGCAGCCCAGACGCGCAACGGAACGCAGTACTGCCGTTACCGCGATCCTTATGGCCGCGTCTACGAAGCGCCTTGCCAGTAACACTGGGCCAGTAATGACTGGGCCAGGAATAGCTGGATAAATAAGTTTGCTGACAGGTCGGGGAAACCCGGCCTGTTTGTTTTTCACGGGTCTTTTCGTGCCGTACCATTTGACAGAACGGCTTTTGTCGCGGACAAGCAGGGCGGAATTTTTAACCCTGTTTATCGAAGAGAACCATGGCACCACCGCTCCTTCGCCTCGACGAGATCAAGCTCACCTTCGGAGGCACGCCGCTTCTGGAAGATGCCAGCCTTTCGGTAAGCGAAGGCGATCGCATCGCGCTGGTCGGACGTAATGGTTCGGGTAAATCCACGCTGCTCAAGATCGCCGCCGGTATGGTGGAAGCAACGTCGGGTGAGGTTTTCAAACATCCGGGTGCAACTGTCCGCTATCTCCCGCAGGTGCCGGATATGGATGGCTTTGCCCATGTGCGCGCCTATGTGGAAGCGGGGCTCGGACCAGCCGATGACCCGCATCGTGTCACTTATCTTCTCGAACATCTCGGATTGACCGGCGACGAAAAGCCGGATCATCTGTCCGGCGGCGAGGCACGCCGTGCCGCTCTGGCGCGAGTGATCGCGCCGCAGCCCGACGTTCTGCTGCTGGATGAACCAACCAACCATCTGGATCTGACCACCATCGAATGGCTGGAAAGCGAACTGCGCCAGATTCGCTCGGCGATTGTGCTGATCTCGCATGACCGCCGCTTTCTGGAAAATGTCAGCCGGGCGACGGTCTGGCTGGATCGCGGTCTTACGCGTCGTCTGGAGCAGGGCTTTGGCCATTTCGAGGAATGGCGCGACAAGGTGCTGGAAGAGGAAGAGCGCGACCATCACAAGCTGGGGCGGCAGATCGCGCGCGAGGAGCACTGGCTGCGCTACGGGGTCACCGCTCGGCGCAAGCGTAATATGCGCCGTCTCGGCGAACTGCATTCCATGCGTGCCGATTTTCGCAATCATCGCAAGGCACAAGGGACGGCGGTACTGGCGGCAAGCGATACCAAGGAATCCGGCAAGCTGGTGATCGAAGCCAAGGGGTTGAGCAAGGCCTATGGCGAGCGTGTTCTGGTCAAGGATTTTTCGATCCGTGTGCAGCGGGGCGATCGTATCGGTCTTGTCGGTCCGAACGGTGCCGGAAAGACCACGCTTCTGTCGCTTCTGACTGGCAAGATTGCGCCGGATTCCGGAACATTGCGGCTTGGCGTCAATCTCGAAATGGCCGAACTCGACCAGAAGCGCGAAAGTCTCAATCTGGATGAGACATTGGCGCATTATCTGACGGATGGGCGCGGCGAAAGCCTTGTCGTCAATGGCGAGCAGCGGCATGTCGTGTCCTATATGAAGGACTTTCTGTTCCAGCCCGAACAGGCGCGCACACCAATTCGCGAGCTTTCCGGTGGTGAACGTGCGCGGCTTATGCTGGCCCGTGTTTTGGCGCGGCCCGCCAACCTGCTTATCCTCGACGAGCCTACCAACGATCTTGATATGGAAACGCTCGATCTGCTGCAGGAACTGGTTGCAGGTTTTCCTGGCACAGTCATTCTGGTCAGCCACGACCGTGATTTTCTGGATCGCACGGTTACGTCGGTGATTGCGCCGGAAGGTGACGGGCGCTGGCTCGAATATGCAGGCGGCTATGCCGACATGATGGCGCAGCGCAAGGAGCAGGCCTTGAGCCGCCGCTCGGTCAAGGTCTCAGGCGTCCGCAGTGACGAGAAGTCGGAAGAGGACGCTTCGCAGCCGAAGCGTGAGGAAAAGCGCAAGCTCTCCTACAAGCAGAAATTCGCGCTCGAAACGCTGCCCGGCAAGATGGACGCTCTCTCGAAGGAAATCGTAGTGCTGGAAGGCAAGCTCGCCGATCCGCAGCTTTATGCCAAGGACCCGGCGCTTTTTGCCAAGACTGCCGATCTTCTTGAGAAGAAGCGCTCCGAAAATGCGGCCATTGAAGAAGAATGGCTGGAGCTGGAAATGCTGCGAGAGGAAATCGAAGGGTAGGGCTACCCTTCGACATAATCTTCGAACTTAACTGCTCGCCTTGTTCAGCAAGGCGATTTCATCGTCGCTGAGTGTAAGTTCGGCTGCGGCGATCAGTTCGCCGAGCTGGGCCGAGCGTGTGGCGCTGGCGATAGGGGCTGTGACTGATGGCTGCGCGATGAGCCATGCGATTGCAACCTGCGCAAGCGTGACATCGAGATTTCGTGCTACGTCATCGAGTGCCGCTATGATCCGCGAACCACGATCCGTCAGATATTTTTCGACCGATTTGCCGCGTGCGCTTTGTCCGAGATCGTCAGCAGAACGATATTTCCCGGTCAGGAACCCTGCTGCGAGCGAATAATAGGAAATAACGCCGAGTTCGTTTTCGTGGCAGATTTTCTCTAGCCCATTTTCGAAATCTGCTCGATCATAGAGATTATAAAGAGGCTGCAGGCTTTCATAGCGTGGCAGATTGTTGGTCCGGGCGACATCAAGCGCTTCAGTCAGTCGCTCAGGCGTGAGATTGGACGCACCGATGGCGCGCACTTTGCCTGCGTCGATCAGCTCTTTATAGGTGCCGAGCACATCTTCGAACGGTGTTTCGGGATCGTCCCAGTGCGATTGATAGAGATCGATATAATCCGTCTGCAGCCGTTTGAGGGAGGCATCGACCGCTTTGCGGATATAGGCCGGGGAAAGACCTTTTTCGTCAGGCCCCATTTCGGAGCCGACCTTGGTGGCAATGACGACTTTGTCGCGCAGGCCGCGAGATTTCAGCCAGTTGCCGATAATGGTTTCGGATTCGCCGCCCACATTTCCGGGCGCCCAGGCGGAATAAGCATCCGCTGTGTCGATGAAATTGAATCCGGCATCGACAAAACGGTCGAGAAGCGAAAAAGACGTCGCTTCATCGACCGTCCATCCAAATACATTGCCACCGAAGCAAAGTGGCGAAACATTGAGTTCGGTACGTCCGAGCTTCCTGAACTCCATAGACCTTATCCCCTTCCTCTGAATACGAATCGCGGACGATCCGTCGGGTTTCGATTTCGGGAAGAAGGAAGGCTCCGGGAAGAGCCGAAATCAGCTCATGCCAAGCGCATCCATATAAAGCTGCAGCATGGCTTCTTCTTCCTGACGTTCATGGTCTTCTTTTTTACGCAGACGAATAATGGTCCTCACGACCTTGCTGTCAAACCCCGAGCCCTTCAATTCCGCGTAAACTTCCTTGATATCGTCACCGATGGTCTTTTTTTCTTCTTCCAGGCGCTCGATGCGCTCGATGAAAGCACGCAACTGGCCGACAGCAATGGTTTGGGCTTCGCTGGTAATGTCGTCGCTCACGAGGAGTTCTCCAATTCAAAATCTGTGATGATGCGGACACGCATTGCGTGAAAACCGCTTATCGAAAGTCTGGACCGTTTTTCCCGCGAGTCGCAGGCAAAATTAAGAGCCTTTTTCGATGCACGACCCGATTTGGCGGGTCAAGCCCTGTGGATAGCGGGTAAAGCCTCTCCTGACAGGCCTGTTACTCACTGCGATCAGCACGTGAGCCGAAATACTGGGCCGCGTGAATGCCGGGCAAGGTGTTGATGTGCGCGATCATTGGCGCCAGCCTGTCAGCCCATTCAGTCGCACCTTTGTCATCGGCAATCAGGTCCTGTCGTACCTCGATCAGGACATGGGCGAAGCCCTTTGCCGTCGCGTGGCGATACATGGCATCGTTCTTGAGGGCGCCGTCATAAGGTTCGTTATCGCCAACCGTCAGATCGACGTTTTCACGCAGCAGCGACAAAAGCGGCTTTACGGCGCGGTCGTCCTTGTCCCAGAGAAGGCCGATCTGCCAGGGGCGGGACTTTTCCTTCCAGCGCGGCGTGAAGGAATGGATCGAGACGATGAAAGGCGCTGCCCTGCTTTCAGCCACCACGCGTTCGCTCGCTCGCGCGACCGTGTCGTGATAGGGACGATAGAAGCGTTCAAGCCGTTCCTCGCGTTCACCTGTCGACATTGGGTAATTGCCGGAAATGACCGCCCCATCGGACAATTGCATGATAAGCGTCGGGTCGTCTTCGCCACGATTGGGATCGATCAAAAGGCGTGAAAAGCCGCCAAGGACGGCAGGCGCGTTCAGGCGGGTTGCAAGTTTGCGGGTCAGATTCTCGACGCCAATGTCATAAGCGATATGCCGGTCGAATTCACTTGTCCGCAAACCAAGCGTGCCATATTCGGCTGGAACATCACGCCGTGCATGATCGGCGGTCAGGAGCAGGCCGAGACTAAAATCGCCGTCGACACTGTATGCCGGTGAGAATGGCGGCGAAGCGGTTGATCCGGATTGAAGCGGCATGGAGCGAAATCCGAGGCTAAATAAGGGGATTATTTCTGTGTTGTGCGGGAAGCTGTTTCAGGTCTGTCATGAGAAAGCCCGGATTGCAACGATCATTCTTTGATGAAGAGTACCTGTTCTCAATGGGATTGCGTTGACATCAAAGGCGAAACTGCCGAAAAGAGAGCGACCCGAGATGGGATTTGCCCGAGATGGGATTTCCCTGTGCAATATAAATTGTTCGATAAAACCGATAGCGGGCTGAAGGGGTTCTGCGTATGCGACTTCCACTATCTCTAGTTTTGTTTGCCGGTGTGCTGATGACTGCGCTGGGCATGACATCCATAGAGGCTCGTGCGGATTTCCGCGTATGCAATGCAACCCAGAACCTGGTTGGTGTGTCCATCGGCTACAGAGCCAAAACCGGCTGGGTGACCGAAGGCTGGTGGCATATCGACGGATCAAGCTGCAAAACCCTCATCGAGGGGCCGCTGACATCGCGCTATTATTACCTCTATGCCGAAGACGCTCAGGGCGGCGGACGCTGGGAGGGCAAGGTCAATATGTGCGTGGCCGAGAAAGAATTCCGTATTACTGGCGTCCAGGATTGCTTCGCGCGCGGTTTCCAGCGCAACGGCTTTCAGGAATACGACACCGGGGAACAATCGAGCTGGATGGTTCAGCTCACCGATGAAACGCCGACAGCAAACCCCACCGTTACAGGAACGAATAGTCAATGAAGCGCAACCGCAAGGTCAAGATTCTCGCCACGCTAGGTCCGGCGTCGGGTGAAGAAGCCGTCATCCGCAAGCTGTTTGAGGCAGGCGCGGATGTGTTCCGCATCAATATGAGTCATGCCGACCATGACCTGATGCGCACCCTCGTCAAGCGCATCCGTAATGTGGAAAAGGAACTGGGCCGCCCTATCGGCATTCTCGCCGACCTTCAGGGCCCGAAGCTGCGCGTTGGCAAGTTCAAGGACGGTAAGGTCGATCTCGTTCCCGGCCAGACCTTCACCCTCGACAACAATGAAGCGCCTGGCGACGAACATCGCGTCTATCTTCCGCATCCGGAAATTCTTGAAGCTGTTGAACCGGGGCATCGCCTGCTGATCGATGACGGCAAGCTGCATCTGGTTGCCGAGGCAAGCGACGGCAAGTCGATCCGCTGCAAGGTGATTTCCGGAACGCGTATTTCGGACCGCAAGGGCGTCAGCTTGCCGGACACGACGCTCGGCGTCGGTGCGCTGACGGAAAAGGACCGTAAGGATCTCGATGCCGTCCTGAAGGAAGAAATTGACTGGGTTGCGCTTTCCTTCATCCAGCGTCCGGAAGATCTGGCCGAGGTACGCAAGGTTTCGCGCGGCAAGGTCGGCCTGATGTCGAAGATCGAAAAGCCGCAAGCCGTGACGCGTCTCGATGAAATCATCGAGCTTTCGGACGCATTGATGGTTGCGCGCGGTGATCTTGGCGTTGAAGTGCCACTTGAAAGCGTTCCAGGCATTCAGAAGCAGATTACCCGCAAGGCGCGCCGCGCTGGCAAACCGGTCGTCGTCGCTACCCAGATGCTGGAATCGATGATTACGGCTCCGGTCCCGACCCGTGCAGAGGTGTCCGACGTTGCAACCGCTGTGTTTGAAGGCGCCGATGCGATCATGCTTTCGGCGGAATCGGCTTCGGGCCAGTATCCGGTCGAAGCCGTTGCCACCATGAACCGCATTGCCGAACAGGTTGAAAAGGAACCGACCTATTCGACCATCATCGATGCGCAGCGTGCTGCGCCAGAACCAACGGGTGCCGACGCGATTTCGCTTGCTGCACGCCAGATTGCAGAGACGTTGAAGCTTTCGGCCATCGTCACCTACACCGCTTCCGGCACGACCGGTCTGCGCGCCGCTCGCGAGCGTCCGCGCACGCCGATCATCGCCCTGTCGCCGGTCGTCGATACTGCGCGTAAGCTGTCGCTCGTCTGGGGCCTGCATTGCGTGGTGACCGCCGATGCGCATGATTTGGAAGATATGGTCAACCATGCCTGCGAAATTGTCTTCCATGAAGAATTTGGCAAAGCTGGCGACCGCGTCATCATTACCGCAGGTGTCCCATTCGGCACGCCGGGCGCGACCAACATGCTGCGCATCGCCTATATTGGACCAGACGGAAAGTCAGGCATTTAAACTGAAAATATGCCAGCCGTGACGGCCGGCAAATGGCGTTGTTTTGCGCTTCCGGTGTTCATGTACCCAACAGTACATTCCGCTCCGGTTCTCAAACTCCACCAGTTTGGTCGCTAAAGCGCCCATCTTCGATTCCGGCTCGCCACAGCCGAAATCTCATCCAGTTATGGCGGACGGCATCTAAAGAAACGCGCTCCTTTGGAGCGCGTTTTTTGTTTTGGTCTTGCCGAATTTTGAGAATGTTTTGTGGGGAGGCAGAAGCCGTTCTAAGAGCCTGAATCAAAAAGCGATACAGGCGACTTCTAGAACAGGCTCTAAGTCCGCGTATCCGTCAGTTCGTCGGCCAAATCGTTGAAGTTCTTCTGTGCGTCGCGCATCATCGGATAGACGATGAGAGCCTGCTCATAGGCTTTTAGCGCCTGTTCCTTGAGGCCGCGCAGGCGCAAGATGGCCGCCATGCCGGTCAGGGCGCCATAATGGCGCGGTTCCAGCTCCAGGGTACGATTGATATCGTACATGGCGTGGGCGTAGTCTTTTTGCAGAAAATAGACCGTAGCGCGGCGGTTCCAGGCCTCCGCATATTCCGGGTCGAGCGCGATCGCTTCATTCAGGAAGTCGATTGCCGAGGGATAACGCCGCTCGAGCATCGCCGCATTGGCCCATTGCATCAGAAGATCGACTGTTGCGCTGCCTGACTGCGACCACAGCGTATTGATCTGTGAAGCAATGCGCCGCGCCTTGGCTTCGTCCGTCGTGCGGCGAAGATCGGCAAAGAGCTTGTCGAGACGCTCTTCAGGCGTCTGGGTTGCCGCTGGTGCGGGCTTTTCGGGGGCAGGTTTCTGTTCGCTGTCGGGACCGGTTTGAACGGGTGTCAGAGGTGCGGTGAGCGGTATTTTGCCGGGTGCCACTTCGGCATAAGCCAAAGGCATCGT
The DNA here is from genome assembly GCF_002252535.1 of Brucella lupini. Classification (NCBI taxonomy): domain Bacteria; kingdom Pseudomonadati; phylum Pseudomonadota; class Alphaproteobacteria; order Hyphomicrobiales; family Brucellaceae; genus Brucella; species Brucella lupini. The sequence continues at coordinate 21,513 of NZ_NNRN01000042.1, read as the reverse complement.
CGTACCAAGCGACGCGAGTACAGAAAAAGAAACCAGACATGCAAAAACGTTCCGCATGCGCATAGATTTTACCATGCGCAGCGAAACGTCAAATGCAAAATCAGAAATAAGATTAGCCCTGACGAGCCTTGTAGCGCGGGGCGGTCTTATTGATGATGTAAACGCGGCCCTTGCGGCGGACCAGCTGGCAGTCACGATGACGGCCCTTGAGCGCTTTAAGCGAGTTCTTGATCTTCATGTCAATCACCGGTCTTGTTGGCCCGTTGACGTGCAGATGCCGCGGGGCTTCATAAAAACAGGCGCTCGAGGCGCCAATTGATTACAGGCACTGTTAGATGCCCGAAGGGTTGGCCGAAATACACAAGGTTTCAGGCAAATGTCAACTCCTGAGCCGCAGATTCAGGGCACTGGAGCTGAAATTCTTGGCAGGTGGCAAAGATTCATCGGGAATCGACGGGATTCCCGATGAACATTATTTCCCGCGGGGGTGAATGCGCGTCACATGGCCCATTTTGCGGCCCGGACGTGCTTCCTTTTTACCGTAAAGATGCAGCACGGCATCCTTTTCAGAGAGAATCGCTGGCACCTTCTCGACATCGTCGCCGATCAGGTTTTCCATCACGCAATCCGAATGCCGGTCGGTGTTACCCAAAGGCAGACCGGCGATGGCACGGATATGCTGTTCGAATTGCGAAATGGCGCAGGCCGCTTCCGTCCAGTGGCCCGAATTATGGACACGCGGGGCGAATTCGTTTGCCAGTAGCGTGCCATCCTTCAGGACGAAGAACTCAAGTCCCAGCACGCCAACATAATCAAGCGCGTTCAGAAGCTTTGCAGCGGCCTTGCGAGCCGCTTCGGCCGTGTTTTCGGAAATGGCAGCCGGTACGGTCGAAGTCGCAAGGATGCCGTCCTTGTGAACGTTTTCGGCAATATCGAAGATTGCGACATTGCCGGAGCGATCACGTGCTGCAATCACCGAAACTTCGCACTCGAAATCGACGAAGCCTTCGAGGATGGCCGGGGCACGATTGATCGCGAGAATCGCCTTGTGAGCTTCGGACTCGTCGAGTGATGTCAGGCGGACCTGTCCCTTGCCGTCATAACCAAGACGCCGCGTCTTCAGGATGCCGCGCTCGCCAAGTGCGCCCAGAGCTGCAATCAGGGTCTCTTCATCGTCCACAAGACGCCAGGGTGCCGTCTCGATGTCGCTGGAGTTGAGGAACTGCTTTTCTGTAAAGCGATCCTGCGAGACTTCAAGCGCTGCCGGGGGAGGAAAGACCAGAGCGGTTTCGGCCAGCCTGTCGGCAGCGCTGACCGGCACGTTCTCGAACTCGTAGGTAATGACGTCGGACGCTGCTGCAAGTTCTGCAAGCGCTTTCGGATCGTCATAGGCGGCAATGATCTGGCGATTGGCAACCTGTGCTGCCGGGCAATCGGCCTGTGGCTCCAGGATTACCGTTTCAAAACCGAGATGTGCTGCGGCCATGGCAAGCATTCTGCCGAGCTGACCGCCGCCGATGATGCCGATGGTTGCACCGGGCCTGAGTACAGAATTGAGTGCGGAGTTGTTCATATCAGGCCTCGTTTGAAGGGCGCTCAGCCACGCTTTCCGTTTGCGCAGTGCGCCATTCATCGAGGCGGGCTGCAAGCGCCTCATCGTAAAGCGCCAGAACGGCGGCGGCGAGAAGGGCGGCGTTGACCGCACCGGCGCGACCGATGGCGAGCGTGCCGACGGGAATGCCAGCTGGCATCTGCACGATGGAGAGGAGCGAATCCTGACCCGAAAGCGCCTTGGACTGGACCGGAACGCCGAAGACAGGCAGCGGTGTCATGGCTGCAGCCATGCCGGGCAGGTGAGCCGCGCCGCCCGCGCCTGCGATAACGACCTTGAACCCTTCCGCCTTGGCACCTTTGGCAAAGGCAACGAGCCGGTCAGGCGTGCGATGCGCGGAAACGATCCGGGCATCGAAGGAAATGCCGAGTGCTTCCAGTGTGTCCGCTGCATGGCGCATGGTTTCCCAGTCGGACTGGCTTCCCATGATGATGGCGACATCGGCAGTAACGCTCATTGATCTTCCTGCTCCGCTTCTTTCGTGCATGTTTCGGGTGATATTAAAATGATAAAGCCGGGCGAACCCCGGCTCTATCATCGATCATTATGGACATTCAGGCGATGATGTCGGGGATCACCCGATCTTCCATCTCCTGCAGCTTGTCCTTGATTGCGAGTTTTTTCTTCTTCATGCGCTGGACGCGCAATTGGTCGCAGCCAACCGCTATCATGGCGTTTATGGCAGCATCGAAATCCGCGTGTTCCTGTTTCAGTCGTGCGACGGCCAATCTGATTTCGGCCTGTTCCTGATCGGACATGCGGTGCCCCGTTCTGTTGAATAGTTTTACGGGCCGCGCCAAACCATAAAAGGTGCGGCGTCAGCCCGTTTCCGGCGAAGCCCTTATCACATTTTTCGCGTCAGGAAAATGCTACCACGACAAAATCGACTTTGCACCAAACTCATGCCAAACTGTCATGGTTCTGTCATGGACGGCGGCTGTCGAAGGCGACAAGCAATACCGCATCCAAGGCAGCCGGGACTGCGTGTTTGGCCCGGAATACAGGAGGTTTGCCGGGCGTTCATGCAGGTTGAATGACGGGATAGCGGGTAAACGGACAAACGAGGTCTGCGCTGTTCCGTAAATAAGGGAAATCAACCAAAGGAGATCTGATGATGGCTATCGAGTCCCATCTTGCCACGCTCGAAAAAAAGCACGGCGCTCTGGAGCAGGAAATTTCCGAAGCCATAGCGTCACCGGCAATGGACGACCTGCACGTTGCATCTCTCAAGCGCAAGAAGCTTATGCTCAAGGACCAGATCGAAAAACTGAGATCCCAGGTAACACGTCACTAACAGGGAAGCCGCGCTTAGATCGCGGTTTGATAAGGCGTCTCAAGCCATCGACATTGGAGACCGAACGGCTCTGACGAGCTGGTATTTCTTTGTCGTGAATGCAGTTTGCATTCCCAAGCGAAGATGCCAAAATTCAGTATTGGCGGCTGTGACACAGCCGCCGAACATATTGATTCAACTATTTAACCGGCTCTATTTATCGACGGTCATTTTCAGCGCCCGTCACCCTTCCGTCTCAGCTCTTGGATCGAGGTTCAGCGCTTCCGGTGTTGCCCCACGTTCGGAAGGCATGCTCTTGAACTGGTCTTTCTCTTCTTTCGGGACGGATGCACGCTTGCGTGAACGGAACAACGCATAGCCGGTGATGGAAATATGCGCGAGCATGGTGATGGCGAAGAGGCCGGACGGCCAGAAAATATCCATGGCCGCTGCTGCCAGCAGTGGCCCGAGCATCGTGCCGAAGCCGTAAAGCAGCAGAAGCCCGCTCGATACTTTCACAAAGCTTTCCGATGTCGCATGATCGTTGGCGTGGGCGACGGCAACGGGATAGAGTGCATAGGCAAGTGCGCCATAGCATCCGGTCATCGTAATGATGACCGGGCCGCTGGATGGAGCGACGAGGAAGGCTATGAGGCCAACCAGTGCCGCCAGCGCCGCAACGCTTGCCAGAACGAAACGCCGGTCGACCAGATCGGAAATGCGTCCGATCGGAATCTGCATCAAGGCGCCCGCTGCGATGGTGACACTGACCATCAAGGCGATTTCGGTGGTCGAAATGCCGGACTTCGCACCGAAGACAGCTCCGAGCGTACCCCAGGCGCCATTGGCGATGCCGATCAGGATGCAACCTACGAAAGCTGCAGGTGAGTTATTGTAGAGCGCCTTGAGATCAAGCTGCACTTCCGTCAGTGGCTTGGGGCTGACGGCTGTGGAGATCGCGGTCGGGATGAGAGCCAGGCAGAAGAATATGCCGCTTATCATGAACAGATGATCGGAGCGTACGTCGCCTGCCGCTACCAACATCTGGCCGGACATGGTGGCTCCGTAGTTGACCATCATATACATGCCGAAAATCTTGCCGCGCGATTCGTTGGTCGCACGCTCATTCAACCAGCTTTCAATGACCATGAAGGCGCCAGCCATCGAAAAGCCGGTGAAGGCGCGCAGGATCACCCAAATCGTGGCATCTACGAAGATGCCGGAAAGCAGAGCGATAACCGCAGCCGATGCGGCAAAGCAACCGAATGCCCGCACATGACCGACACGGCGCACAAGGCGCGGTGCAAACAGACAGCCGGCAACGAATCCGCCTGCCCAGGTCGTGCCGAGCATGCCGAGCGATGCCACTGAGAAACCTTCCACACCGCCGCGCAGCGGCAATAGAAGACCGTGAAGTCCCGAAGCTATGAGAAGGAAGGCTGTGCCGCAGAGAAGGGCCAGAACCTGAATGTAAATGCGCAAAACTCTATTCCCGAAGTCTGAAGCCGAACTGTCAGTGCTGAGGCTGATGAGCGATCGCTGCGATCAATGATTGTTGTTCCTAAAGCGCGTCGCTCGGAAATGGTTCCGGTTGCTTTGCTCCGGTATCCATTTCCGTTGACGACCCCATTCCTATCGAAACAATGCTTCTGCCGCAGCGCGGCTATCGCCCTTCTTGAGGCGTTCTGTCTTCAATCGCTCTATTTCGGATTGCAGCAGCGCTATACGCTGGTCGATCTCGATGACCGAAAGCAGCGATAGCTCCTCTTCGCTTAGCGCCACGCTGTTGCGGGGCTTTACCACATCCTCATCGAAACCGCTCATAGCCGTCCTCCGTGGTCAATGATGGCTCAGAAAAGATTTAACACCTTGAATCGTCGCATATATATTTGAGAAAATCGATGACGATTTCCCTAACGTGACGTCTTGCATCCGCCGTGCGGCATTTCTGCGACGATGCGTAGGGCCAGAAATCTGAATGGAGTTTTGAATATGATGGCCGACTTGCCTTCCCAGATGACTGCTATCGAAATCTCCGAACCGGGCGGAGCCCATATGCTACGACCTGTTCAGCGCTCGGTGCCTGAACCCAAGGAAGGTGAAATTCTGGTGCGGGTACGCGCCGCCGGGGTTAACCGACCGGACGTCCTGCAGCGACAGGGACAATATGCGCCGCCACCCGGCGCATCGGATATTCCGGGACTGGAGATTGCCGGTGACATTGTTGCCGTGGGCAGCGACGTCAAGCGGTTCAAGACCGGCGATCAGGTGGTCGCACTGCTGGCGGGCGGCGGCTACGCTGAATATGCCGTCGCGCATGAAACCAACGCACTGCCCTTGCCTGCCGGCTATGGCTACATCGAAGCGGCGGCGATCCCTGAAACTTTCTTCACCGTCTGGCACAATGTGTTCGAGCGCGGCGGGCTGAGGAAGGGCGAGGTTTTTCTGGTTCACGGCGGCTCGTCCGGTATTGGCACGACGGCTATCCAGCTTGCAAAGGCATTTGGTGCGACCGTCATTGCAACGGCGGGCTCGAAAGAAAAATGCGAAGCGTGCCTGAAACTCGGAGCAGATCGCGCCGTCAATTACGGGCAAGAGGATTTTGTCGAGGTCGTAAAGGAAGTGACCAGGGGCAAAGGCGCCAATGTGATTCTCGATATGGTCGGCGGCGATTATGTTGACCGCAATTACAAGGCTGCAGCCGAGGATGGCCGCATCGTGCAGATTGCTTTTCTCAACGGTGCGAAAGCCACGGCCAATTTCGCAATATTGATGAGCAAGCGTCTGACCCATACCGGCTCCACGCTGCGTCCGCGACCAGTTGACTTCAAGGCTGGCATTGCGCGGGAACTGGAGACAAAAGTCTGGCCGCTTCTGGCGCAACGACGCGTCGCGCCGGTGATGGACATGATCTTTTCGCTGAAAGATGCCTGGCGTGCGCATGAACGCATGGAGGAGGGCAGGCATATTGGCAAGATTGTGCTCGATATCGCTTAAGCTTCAGAGCCATTCTTGCTCTGGCGATAAAAAAACGATATATAGGCCGTGATTTCCCGGAAATTGTGGTTTTGCCCACGTCCCGCGCCACCGGAGCGGACGAACAGAAGGATTATATCTAATGGCCACCCAGCTTCTTATGCCGAAGGCAACGGCCGTTTGGCTTGTCGATAATACGGCTCTGTCTTTTGACCAGATTGCCGCTTTCTGCAAGCTGCACCCGCTGGAAGTGAAGGCTATTGCCGACGGTGAAGCCTCTCAGGGCATCAAGGGTCTGGACCCGGTCATCACGGGTCAGATTTCGCGTGAAGAGATCGCGAAGGGCGAAAAAGACCCATACTATCGCCTGAAGCTTTCTGAACCGAAGGTTCGCGTTCCGGAAGCCAAGCGCAAGGGCCCGCGTTACACGCCGCTTTCCAAGCGTCAGGATCGTCCGAATGCGATTCTCTGGCTGGTTCGCAATCACCCTGAGCTGAAAGATGCGCAGATTTCCCGCCTGATTGGTACGACCAAGTCGACCATCGAACAGATTCGCAATCGTTCGCACTGGAACTCGGCAAATCTGACGGCGATGGACCCGGTTACGCTTGGCCTCTGCTCGCAGATCGATCTCGACATCGAAGTCGAACGCGCCTCGCGCAACCGTCCGGCGACACCGGAATCGGATAGCACCTTGCTGCCAGCTTCTGCGACCGAGAATTTCGATTATCGTGACGAGCAGCCTGCAGAAGAAGAGCTCGACGCAGACAAGGTCTTTGCCAAGCTCTCTTCGCTCAAGAGCTCGACCCCGGATGAAGACGAAGAAGAATAGTCGGGACGGGAAATCGTTTTACCGAACTGCCAAAAAGCCCGGCTTCATCAGCTGGGCTTTTTTGTTGGCTCAAGCTGCTTTCTCACTTGCGGGAACAGGCGTCGTGGCAATCCAGTGCTTTCAGCACATCGGCATAGCAGTTGGCCACCCTCTCAAGCGCTTCGATCGAAAGCGTGTCGGCGGCGTAGAGCGCCAAGGGTTCCGTGTGGGCTGGCAGTGCTGGAATTTGCCACTCTATGCACCGGTGCGAACAGGTCAATCATCACGAACATTTTCTGCCGTCACTACAATTATGAGCGGCGTTGCTCAGATCGCAATGCTTTCTTTTCGAGATATGCCCTGATCCCAAAATCTGCGCGATTTAAAAGAATATAATAATATACTTAGACATTATACAAGTATAACTAAAATATAATAGAGCTTATACGTCTTGTTAAGGCATTGACTGCTAGCATATTTTGATGAAATAACGAAATTATTTTAAAAATAGTGGCCTTGATTCCACCTTTTATTACGAGATGGAAAATGATGTTTCACTATAATGTTGATTAGAGATGTCTTTTTTGCGCGTTGCAACGCGCTTTTGCCAAGGGGCCTTACGGCATGAACGACTGCTGCTTTGCTGGAAAATTCCGCGACGAGAACACCCAGACCCGCGTTTCTCGGGAAGGTCGGATCGAGATGTCGATGCGTGGAATTGAACGTGCTCCTTGGGCGCGCGCTTTTACCTTGGGGCAGGCGAGCGGAGCTGTCGAAGGCAGGCTAGAGCGTGGCGGCAGTCTTTTGGCGCAGGTGGCGCTGGTGCTGGCGCTCTCTGTTTCCGGTCTGGCGCTAAGCAGTCATCGGGCGGCAGCGACGGACTATACGGCTACACAGACGAACAAGAATCTGGCTGCTGGTGATAGGATTACCGTTACGAATGCCGATGGCGTGGCTGTCAACGACGGTAATACTTACACACTGGCAGGAAATAATACCATTACTATTAATAGCCCAGGGAAAAGCGGAATTTATGTAACAGGAGCGGGGTCCACTGTTAAAGCAATTGGCACAACTATAACGGGGAGTGGGTACGGTGTAACGATTGCGAGTGCTGGAACCGGAAACCTGTCCAATATCAACGTTACTGTATCGGGTGGTAACGGCGTTCAGGTGCGTGATGCCAATTCCGTACTTGATTTGACGGGGGCTAATACACTCATAACCGCGACGGGTGGTGATGGGGTTCTGGTCACCACTACCAAGAACGCAACTATTGGCGATGGTGTCACGATTACAGCCAAATCCGATAGCAAAAGAGGTGTCGCTGTAGAGAGTGGCGGGCTGCTCACAATCGGTAGCGCGAATGTTTCGGCGGAAGGCGCGAACGGCATTGGCCTTAGTGCCAGTGGTACGGGCAGTTCAATCATTGCCACCGGTACAACTATTGTTGCAAGCGGCGCGGGCGGCGTTGGCCTTAGCGCTAGCGGGAAGGGCAGTTCAATCACTGCTACCGGTACAACCATAACAGCGAATGGAGGCGGTGTATTAATTGCGAGTGCTGGAGCTGGCAATTTGTCCAATGTCAACGTTACCACGTCGGGTGGGTATGGTGTCTGGGTTCAGGATGCCGGGTCCGTACTTGATTTGACGGGCGCGAATACGCGCATAACCGCGACGGGTGGTGATGGGGTTCGCATCGTTGCCGCCACCAGTGCGACGATTGGCGATGGCGTCACGATCACGGCTAAATCCGATGACAAAAGAGGTGTTGTTGTAAGCGGCGGTGGGCAGCTGACAATCGGTAGTGCGAATGTCTCGACGGAAGGCATGAACGGCTTTGGCCTTTATGCGACTGGAGCGGGCAGCTCAATTACGGCCACCGGAACGCGTGTTGAAACGAAGGCGACAGGGGCAGGCAGAGCGCAGGGTGTTGTGGCGCAATCTGGCGCCAGCATTACTCTCAAAAACGTGAGTATCTCGACTGTGTCCGGCAATGGACACGGTGTCTGGGTCAAGGATGCTGGTTCAAGCGTTACGATGGACGCGTCGACTTCAATATCCACGACCGGAGCGTCCGCTTATGGTATTCTCGTTGAGGCCGGCGCCACCGAAACATTCACGGGCGGAAGCAGTACGACTGCTCTGCCCGGAACCATGTCGATTTTGGGCGATAACGCGACTGCATTCGGGACGTATGGCGCCGGTGCAAAAATTACGTTTGACGGAATAGATTTTGCCACCGCGTCCAACATTACGCTTGGAACGAACGCATGGACGGTGATTGCCGGTAGTTCTGGAGTGGTTGAATTCAAAGGCAACACCGCTGCAGCAAATACCAGGCTTTTAGCTCAAGGTTCAGGTTCGCTTTTATTCACTGGAGCGGCGACGGCGGCCGGTGCCCGGGTCAAGACTGACGGAGCCGGTAGTGCGTTTGATATAAGCGGCAGTACGCGTACTACCGATTTTTCGATAGGCTCGCTGGAAGGAACAAGCGGCAAGGTCGTCTTGGGCGCAAGTATGCTCACGATCGACGGTTCTGCGTCGACAAGTTACGGCGGTATTATTTCCGGCACAGGTGGATTGACCCGCGCCGGCACTGGCACGATCACGCTGACGGGAGCAAATACCTATTCAGGCGGAACGACTTTAAAGGGTGGTGTTCTCTCCGTTGCTGCCGACTCTGCCCTCGGGGCGACGACAGGTGGGCTGACGTTCAATGGTGGCACGCTTCAGATTACGGGAACGACTTACACCTCAACGAGCCGCGCGATCACGTGGGGTGCGGGTGGCGGCACGTTCGATGTGAGCACAGCGGGCAATACTTTCACTGTTGCCCAGAATCTTGGCGCGGGCGGTGCTCTGACCAAGATTGGTGCTGGCACATTGGTTCTGTCTGGAACCAATCAATATACGGGTGGCACGAATATCAATGGCGGCACGCTGGTTGCCGGTTCGAATGGCAATCTTGGCGCCACCTCTGGCGGTCTGAACCTCAACGGCGGCACGCTGCGTCTTTCGTCTGCCTTCGACAATGCGCGCGCCGTGACGCTTGGCGCAGGCGGCGGCACGATCGAAACGGTCACTGGCAGCAGCATTTTTTCAGGCGCCATCAGTGGCGCGGGTGCGCTGACCAAGACGGGCGCGGGCACGATGATTCTGACCGGCGCCGACAGCGCGACGGGGCCGACGACGGTTGCAGCAGGCGTGTTGCAGATCGGCAATGGCAGCACAACGGGTTCGATTGTAAGCAATATAGCCAATAGTGGTTCGGTGGTTTTCAATCGTTCCAATGACTTGGCTTATGCTGGCGTCATCAGCGGTGGCGGTAGTCTCACCAAGTTGGGTGCCGGAACGCTGACGCTTACGGGCGACAGCACCTATACGGGCGCAACAACGATTTCCGCCGGAACCCTGCAAGTCGGCAATGGCGGTACGACTGGCTGGCTTGCCAGCAACGCGGTCACGAACAACGGTGCATTGAACTTTAACCGCAGCGACAACAAGACCTATTCCGGTAGCATCAGCGGTACTGGCTCGGTGGTCAAGAGTGGAACCGGTACGCTCATTCTCGACGGTACGAATAGCTATTCCGGCGGGACGACCATCAGCGGTGGCACACTGCAGGTCGCCAGCGATGCCAAGCTTGGTGCGACAACGGGCAACGTGACACTGGATGGCGGCACACTCAGCCTTGCAGGTACGATCACGTCCGGGCGTGCATTCAGTATTACCAACAAGAACGGCACAATCGATACGGGCACTGATGCGGATACGCTCAGTGGTGTTGTAAGCGGCGCAGGCAAGCTGACCAAAACGGGTAGCGGAACGCTGGTTCTGACGGGCGCCAATACTTACAGTGGTGGCACGACAATTTCCGCAGGTACATTGCAGCTCGGTAGCGGGGCGGCTGCTGGATCGATTACGGGAAATGTTGTCAACAACGCAACGCTGGCGTTCAACCGCAGTGACTCAAGTACATTCTCAGGAGTGGTCAGTGGTTCCGGTGTACTGAAACAAAGCGGCACTGGTACTACGATTCTGACTGGTGCAAACACCTATACCGGCAATACTGTGATTGAGCGTGGTGTGCTGCAGGTTGGTAACGGCGCAGCTACCGGCGCCATATCTGGTAGTGTCACCAACAGCGGCACTCTGGCGTTCAATCGTTCCGATTCCTACACGTACTCTGGCACAATCACCGGCACAGGTTCGTTGAAGCAAATTGGTACGGGCACGCTCATTCTGACGGGTGATAGCACCTATACTGGTCTTACGACGATTGACAGCGGTACGCTTCAGCTGGGCGCCGGCGGCACCAGCGGAAAACTCAACAGCGATATTGTAAACAATGCGGCGCTTATCGTGGACCGTTCGGACGATCTTTCTTATGACAAGAAGATCAGTGGCTCGGGTACATTTGAAAAACGCGGTGCGGGCAAGCTGACAGTCACCGGCAACAATGATTATGCAGGTACGACCACCATCTCGGCAGGTACGCTTCAGATCGGCAATGGCGGCGGCACTGGCTCTATCAACGGCGATATCGTCAACAACAGTAAATTGATTGTCGATCGCAGCAATAATATTGATTTCACCCATGTTCTCAGCGGCACTGGTACGCTGGAAAAGCAGGGCACGGGCAGCCTCACTGTAAGCGGAGACAACTCGGCCTTCTCCGGTGCCACGACGGTGAGCGCGGGGGGGCTTGTCGTCGACGGGAAGCTTGGTACCGGAACTGTTACGGTTGCGAGCGGTGCATCGCTTAGCGGTAATGGTAGTGAAGGTACTATCGGCGGCGATACGACGATCAACAGCGGTGGCATACTTATAGGAGCACAAGGTTCAACGCTTAACTTCGGAAGCAACCTGACGCTTGCTTCGGGAGGTGTGCTGAATGTGTCCTACGGTGCATTCGATGCCAGTGCGGGTACGCTGTTCAACGTTAGTGGCAATCTGAACTTAAACAACAATACAGTGAATATCAGTTCTCTCGGTGGTTTTGGCCCGGGTCAGTACAACCTGTTCCATTTTGGCGGAACGGTTTCTGGTACATTGCAAGTAGGCACTCTTCCACAAGGTGTAGTTGCTGGAGATATTGATCTCCATAGCGATGGCAATGATTTCTATCTCACAAATCATCAGGGAATGGTTCTCGGATATTGGGATGGTTCTGTAACCAGCTCTGGTTCATCGGTGACGGGGGGCGACGGTACCTGGGACGCGGCGACAACAAACTGGACAGATGTAGATGGCGGTCTGCATGCAAGTTGGGTTGCTACTCAATATGCGATGTTTAGCGGCCAAGCCGGTACGGTTACGGTTAGCGGTCCGGTTACTACTGCAGGTATGAATTTTTATACTGATGGTTATATAATTAACGGGGATCCACTGACGCTAGCAAGTGGTTCTACAGATGCGCCTATCATACGTGTGGGTGATGCCGGATCGTCAGACTTCTCGGCTACCATTAACGCGGTACTATCCGGTACAGACGGTATGGAAAAAACCGATCTTGGTACCCTGATACTCACTGCAGCCAATGATTACACGGGCCAGACCACCGTTCAGGCTGGTACGCTTCAGCTTGGGGACGGCGGAACGACCGGCAGCGTCACCGGCGGCATCACGTTGGGAAAATCAGATGAGGAATATATTCCAGTTCTGGCGATCGATCGTTCCGACAATTTCACGCTGGGCAACATAATTGATGGTCGCGGAACGCTGGTTCAGAAGGGCACTGGCGCGACGACGCTTGCCGGAGCCAATAGCTATAGTGGCGGCACGGATATTCTGGGCGGCAGCCTGATCGTTGCTGCCGACAATAATCTTGGCAATGTTGCAGGCGTCGTCGATATCGATGGCGGTGCACTTCAGTTTGCTGCTGATCTGTCATCGACGCGAGGTTATTCGATTGGCGCCTCTGGCGGTACCATCGATACAGGCACTTACAACGATACGATTACAGGTGTCATTGATGGCACCGGGCAATTCAACAAGTCGGGCACGGGAACGCTTGTTCTGGGCGGTGACAATACGTTCACCGGCAATTTGCATGTGAATGCTGGCACCTTGCAGATCAGCGACAATAGCAATCTGGGAAATCCCACGAGCCATTTGTATGTCAAGGATGCGACGTTGCAGTTTGGTGATGCTTTCATCATGACGCATGACCTGACGCTTGACGGCACCGGGGCGACAATTGATACGAATGGGAATGACAATTCGATTTCAGGCGTGATCGACGGAGGCAACCTTACCAAGACAGGTTCCGGCACACTTACCCTGACCGGTATCAACACCTATACCGGCGATACCGAAATTGACGCAGGTACGCTGGCGGTTTTTGAGGATGCGAACTTCGGCGCGGACACTAGCCACAGCATTATCATCGGTGATGCGACCCTGCGTCTGGATGAAAGTTTTGATACCACGCGTGGCATCAAACTCACCAATGCCAATAGCACGATTGATGTTTTTGATGATGGCGTCAACACACTCACCGGCAAGCTGACCGGAACCGGTGCGTTGAACAAGGCTGGAACGGGTACCCTGGTTCTTAGCGGAACAAATGACTATCAAGGTGGAACCGATATCAAGGCGGGTATCCTGCAGATTTCGGACGATACCAATCTTGGTATAGCTACGGGAGCCGTCACGATTGACGGTGAAGCCGAACTGCAGTTCAGCCAGGGCGTGACGAGCGCCAGAGGCATTACGCTGGGAACGACGGGTTCCACTATTGATACCATGGCAGGTACCAGCACACTGAGCGGTGTCGTCGGTGGTGGTGAATTGCACAAGTCCGGCGTGGGTACACTCGTTCTTGCAGGGACCAATACCTACAAAGGCACGTTCCTTGACGGCGGTGTCGTTCAGATCAGCAAAGATGAAAATCTTGGTGTAACCAGCGGTGCGGTCACTTTCAACGGTGGAACACTACAGTTGTCCGCTGATGTCACGACTGCAAGAGCCATGACAATCAACGATGCGGGAGGTCTGATCGACACCCAGGGCAATACGGGCACACTTGGTGGTATTCTCTCCGGCACTGGCGAATTGACGAAAGACGGCACTGGAACACTGGTTTTGACAAATGCCGGCAATTCCTACAGCGGCAATACCTTCATCAAGGAGGGTACGCTTCGTCTCAGCGGTGCTGGCTGGATAACAGGTGATGTGACCAATGATGGTACTCTCGAATTTAGCAGCAGTGCAGATCAGGAGTTTACCGGGGTCATTTCCGGAACGGGGTCGGTCGTTCAATCGGGAACGGGTACCACCATCACCCTTTCCGGTCAAAACGCCTATAGTGGCGGCACCTCGATCACGGCTGGAACACTTGCTATCAGCGAAGACGACAATCTGGGCACCGGTGCGCTAAGTATCGCCAACGGTGCGACCCTTAAGCTGACAAATTCTTTTGCGTTCAGCCACGCTGTTACTCTCAATGGTGGTGGTGTTGTCGACACCGGAACGAACAGCAACACGCTTGCTGCTGTTGTATCCGGTACCGGTGGTCTGACGAAGACAGGTAGCGGCTTGCTTACGCTGTCGGGGACCAACACCTATGCTGGCGGCACGACGATCAACGGCGGTATTCTGCAGATCAGTGCCGATGCCAATCTTGGCGAGGCGAGTGGTTCCGTCACCATGGCTGGTGGCACCACGCTTGAGTTGGCAAATGGCGTTACAATGGACCGCACCTTCACGCTGAACGGGGATGCGACGATCCAGACTGATGAGGGAACATCGACGATCAGCAAGGTGATCAGCGGTGATGGCGGTCTCACGAAAGCTGGTGAAGGCGCGCTCGTACTCGAAGGTGTCAACACCTATAAGGGCGGTACGTCTATAAATGACGGTGTGCTGCAGGTCGGCAGCGATGACAATCTGGGAGCTTCGACAGGCAACCTCTCCTTCAATGGCGGCGAGCTCCAGATCACTGGCAGCGATTTCAAGTCGAACCGTGAGATTGCGCTTCAGGCCGCGGGCGGCACAATCGACACCTTGATGAACAGTCCAGAACTGGCGGGCGATATTACCGGTACGGGCGGACTGACTAAAATTGGCCTAGGCAAGCTTACGCTTTCGGGAACCAATACCTATAGTGGCGGAACGTCCATTGAGCAGGGAATACTGCAGATCGGCAGCGATGACGGTTTGCGCGGGAGTCTGACGGGCAATATCGAGAACAATGGCACTCTGATCTTCAACCGGGACACACTGACCTATGGAGGTGATATCGCCGGAAGCGGAAAACTGGAGCAGACTGGTGCAGGCACGACGATTCTGACAGGTTCTGCGGTTATCGACGGCGGTACGACCATCGATAGTGGTGGAAAGTTACAGATCGGTGATGGAACGAATAATGGTTCTCTCGCAGGCGATGTGTTGAACGATGGCACGCTCGCTTTTGATGCTGCTGCAGATACTAACATTAATTTTGATGATGTCTTAAGCGGTAGCGGCATTCTGGAGCAGAACGGGCCGGGATCGTCGACGTTCACGGCTGATAGCAGTGCCTTCGAAGGAACAACGAATGTCACCGCAGGAAGTCTCTATGTGAATGGCACCCTTGGCAGCGCAGCATCATCAATGAGTGTGGCAGCCGGTGGAACCCTTGGTGGTAGCGGCACAATCGGAGGCAATACCACGGTTGCCGGAATGCTGAAGGGCCAGGATGGCGCGACACTGACCTTCGGTGGTAGCCTGACTATGCAGGCAGGCAGCACGATACAGGTTGCTTACGGAGCTCCGAACAGCACAGGTCTGTTTAATGTTCAAGGTGCGCTGAGCTTCCAAGGCAGTACCGTGAATATTCAGGATTTTGGCGGTTTCGGCCCCGGAGCCTATCGCCTGTTTGATTATCAGGGCACAGCTACCGGAACCGATCCCGCAAACTTGAAGATAGGTACCGTACCGGGCGGCCAATCATCTGATGCCTATATTGTCTATGATGATGTTAACAAGCAAATAAACATTATGAACTCTGCTGGTGTTGTTCTGAATACCTGGAAGGGTGGCGACGGCACTTGGAACCAGACTGATCCGAGCTGGCATGACTCAAACGATCTAGGCATTACAGGTCTCTGGAACAACTATGAGTTTGCTCTCTTTAACGGGCCGGCTGGAACAGTAGCCGTTGATACGGGTATTCAAGCGTCCGGTATGGCGTTCCAAGCGGACGGATATAGTCTGACCGGTAACAATCCCATCACACTGGCTCATGACCCAAACACTCCCTCAACTGATAAACCCATCATTCGTGTAGGGGATACAACCGATGCCGGGAAGGCCATGACGGCCACGATCGCAGCGCCGATTGCTGGTACGGAAGGCCTGCAGAAAACCGATTATGGCACTCTGGTTCTAACAGGTGCCAACACCTATACTGGTGGAACGGATGTTCTGCAGGGTTCGCTTGAACTCGGCGACGGCGGCACGATCAATGAAGCTGATGGAATTTCCGTCGATGCCCAAGGGCCGCAGATAGCAACGTTCGCTATTAACAAAACTGGAACATTTACCTTCGGTGGCGTGATCTCAGGGGCCGGTCAGTTTGCGCAGAAGGGTACCGGCGAAACGATCCTCACTGGGAACAACACTTACAGCGGCGGCACATCGATCACGGCCGGAACGCTTTCAGTAAGCAACGAGAACAACCTCGGCAATGTTAGCGGTCAGGTTAGTATTGACGGTGGGACTCTCAAATACAGTCAAGGCTTTGCCAGTGCCCGCGCCTTTGCTCTCGGAGCAGGCAACGGTACGATCGAAACGGATGACACGGTCAATGACACGATTGTTGACGGCGTTGTCTCAGGTAATGGCGGCCTGACGAAGAGCGGAGCTGGAACACTGGTTCTGGCCAAGGACAACACTTATGTTGGCGATACAACAATAGCTGGCGGCACGCTCCAGCTTGGTAATGGCGGGACAACCGGAAAAATCCTGGGCAATGTCAATACCGGTGCAGATGCAAACAATAACGGCGCGCTTGTCTTCGACATGTCGAGCAATCCGGTCTTTGCGGGAACGATCAGTGGTTTCGGCAATGTCGAACAGTCCGGCAGTGACGCGCTGACATTGAAGGGCACCAACACCTATAGCGGTGGCACCACAATCAACAGCGGAACGCTGGCTGTTTCGGCTGACGCCAATATGGGCGACACAAGCGGTTCTCTGACAATCAAGAATGGCACGTTGCAGAATACCGCGCAGTTCACGATGGACCGTGATGTGGTTGTTGGCGATGCCGGAGCGACATTCCAGAACGATGCCGACCTGACATTGGCTGGCAATATGACCGGAACCACGGATTGGTCGAAGGATGGAAGCGGCAAGCTGATCATCAACGGTGACGCAAGTGCCGCTACCGGGACCGCGTCTGTCAACAACGGCTATCTGCAGGTCGACAATGAACTGGGCGGCAATGTAAATCTCGTCAACAGCACAGCCGGAGTTGGCGGTGCTGGCAAGATCGACGGCAATGTCGATGTGGCAAGCGGAACTCTCTACGGTAAAGGCGGGCAGACGCTGACTATCGGAGGTGATCTGACCCTCGCCGCTAATAGCACAACCAGCGTCCAGTGGGGCAGCGTGTCCCAGCAGGCTGCTTTCCATGTGGATGGCAGTCTGACGATGGATGGTACCCTCAATGTGGTCGATACTGGCGGTTTCGGTCCAGGGACCTACAAACTGTTCACCTATGATGGCACACTGACGGATGATGGCCTTTCGTTCGGTACCGTACCGGGAGGACAGGCGGCGAAGGACCGTATGTCGGTCGTGACCGCCTATACCGGCTCAGTCTATATCGTGAACGCCTATGGCGCAAAGGTTCAGTACTGGAACGGGGAAGGGACTATCGCCGATATCGAAAGTGGTAACATTGTCGGAGGTGATGGTACCTGGAGCGCGACCAATAAAAACTGGTCCGACGATAAGGCCAGTGTGCTTGCGCCTTTCGATGATGGCTCATTCGCTTTCTTCGGTGGCAAAAAGGGTAATGTCACTGTCGATGACACTGCTGGACAGGTTAATGCGGCCGGTATGCGCTTCGTTGTCGATGGTTATGTGATTAATGGCGGCTCTCTCAACCTGACGAGCACGACGGGAGCGCCGATCATTGCGGTTGGCGATGGAACCGTCGATGGCGCCGCGATGACTGCAACCATCGGGTCCGTGCTTACCGGCAACCAGGGTCTCGATAAAACCGAACTCGGCAAACTAGTCCTTACCGGACAGAACACCTATACCGGCGGAACAACCGTCAGCAACGGTGTGCTCCAGCTTGGTGACGGAACCAACTCGGGTGACATAAAAGGTGACGTGACAGTTGCCAATGATGTTAACGGAGAGGGAACGTTATCCTTCAAGCAGGGGGGTGACTACAATTTCGCCGGAAATATTGCCGGCGGTGGCAAGGTCACTCAGGACGGTGCGAATACAATTCTGACGTTGAGCGGAAACAACAGCTTCAGCGGCGGGCTGACGGTCAACAGCGGTACCGTAAAGGCGGGCAGTGACAATGCTTTCGGCACCGGGGTCCTGACTGTCGGGGATAATGGCAAAGTAGATCTCGGAAGTACCAGCAACACGGTTGGCGGTCTCAGTGGGGCCGGAACGGTCAACATTGGCTCAGGAACCTTCACCGTCAATGAAGCTGCGGACTCGACCTATAGCGGCGTATTGTCCGGCACTGGCAGCTTCACCAAATCCGGTGCGGCTGACCTGACGCTCACTGGTTCCAACCAGTATACCGGTGCAACGCTTGTCAAGCAGGGGACGCTGGCGCAGGGAAGCCAAGGTGCATTCAGTTCGGCATCGGCCTATACGACGACGCGCAACGGGACGCTGGATATTGGCGGGTACGATACGACTGTGGCCTCCCTCGACAATGGTGGCACTGTTACTCTGAGTGACATGACAGCCGGAACCACTTTAACGGTAGCTGGTAACTACACCGGCTCCAATGGCACCCTCGTCATCAACACGGTGCTTGGTGACGACAACTCCAAGACCGACAGATTGAAGGTTGCTGGTGACACCTCAGGCACTACCAATCTGCAAGTAGTTAATCGTGGTGGGCTTGGTGGCCAGACGGTCAACGGTATCGAAGTTGTCGATGTTGCCGGGCAGTCCAATGGTACCTTTTCGCTTGTCAGCGATTACACAACCAAGGATAACAAGAAGGCTATCTGGGCTGGCGCCTATGCCTATACACTGCAGCAAGGATCGGGCAGCGGTAACAAGGATGGTAACTGGTATCTCGTGAGCCGTTATGGTGATACGGAACCAAACAACCCAGACAACAATGGTCCCCGTTATGGCGCTGGCGTGCCGGTCTATCAGGGGTACGGCCAGAACATGCAGGCCTTGAACAAGTTGCCGACCTTGCAGGAACGTGTGGGCAACCGGTACTGGACGGGCGAGAATGGCGACGGCCAGACGAACGGCGCCATGGTCGACGGAAATGGCATCTGGGCGCGTATCGAAGGAGCGCATAACCGGCTTGAACCGCAAAGCGTCACCGGCATGAAGCAGGACATCAATACCTTCATCATGCAGGCAGGCGTTGACGGTCAGTTCTACGAGGATGACAACGGAAAACTGGTTGCTGGCATCACCGGGCAGTACGGTACGGCCCATGGCAATACCAGCTCGTTCTTCGGTGACGGCTATACCGACACGCGTGCCTGGAGCCTTGGTGCAACAGCGACCTGGTATGGCAACAATGGCTTCTATGTAGACACGCAGGGCCAGCTTACCTGGTTCGATAATGACCTGTCTTCCGATGACATGAATTCGGCACTGGCTACCGGCGCGAAGGCCTTCGGTTATGCCATGAGTGTGGAAGCAGGCCAGCGTGTCGCCATCGATGATCATTGGTCGCTGACGCCGCAGGCGCAGCTGATGTGGTCGTCGCTGGATGCGGACGCTTTCCAGGACATTATGGGTAACCGGGTTGGTCTCGACAATTCCAACAGCCTGACGGCGCGTCTTGGCCTTGCTGCAAACTACCGCAACGACTGGACGGGTGAAGACGGCCTCATGGTCAACACTTCGGTCTATGGTGTCGCCAATCTTTACCAGTCCTTCCTTGGCGGAATGCGGATCAACGTGGCCGGTGTTGATATCGACACCGACAACGACAAGACTTGGGCAGGCATCGGTGCCGGTGGCACCTATGCCTGGGCGGACCAGAAATACGCCGTCTATGGTGAGGGCTCGATCAACACCTCACTCAATCACTTCGCTGACAGCTATGCTCTTAAGGCAACCGTCGGCTTCAAGTTGAAGTGGTAAGACCCAGGCCTGGGCTATGAGCTCTGCAATCTGAGGCTCCCGAAACTCCAATGGAGGACCGGGAGCCTCACTTTGAATGCGAGAAAGGAAAGACCGATGGCGGCCTTTGTTGACGCGGGTGGTGACCTTGTCCGGTCCGGGCCGTTCATCGATCTGAGGTGGCGGCCTGGTACGCGCCTGACCATATCCAAGATTTGTACTGCGGGCATTTGCCCCTCTGGTCGAGGATATTTCTGGACAGTTGCCTACGCCGAAAGCTCCGCTGTGGTTCGCAGGCATCAGCACGGCCGGCATCGTTAGCATCGTGTAGCCACGCGGCGACTGTGTTGAGAGCGTGATCATCGCAACGGACAAGGCTGCGCGGGGCCGCGGATTGATTTCCATACTTGAATACAACACCAGCCAGTCAGGATAAAACCATGACCGATATTGAACACCTTCATCAATTGATTCTGAACCTTGCAGCGCGTCTGCAAGCAACCGAGGCGATAGCCAATGCGGCGATCTCCATGGTTTGCGCCATAGATGAAAAGAAGGGTGGCGCCCGGGAAAAGTTCCTCAAGGAAACCTTTCCGCTTCTTCTGCTGAATGCCGCTAATGCGCCGTCTCAAGCGACGAAGCCGGAACTGGACCAATGGCTGCGCCAGCGTGAGCAGGACTTCCTCAACGAGGATTTAAGCAAGATCACGGCCCAGATTGAGCAACTGCGCGGACAAACGAAAGCTACCGTCAATTAGAGCGTATTCCGAAAAGTGTGAAGCGGCTTTCGGACAAGATGCGCTTTAAAACAAACAAAGCGTCGATCTGAATCGATCAAATCGAAACGCGCCCTAACGCATTCGCCAGTCGCATGGAACTTCCACCATCGTCTGTAGGCGATGAAAACGATCAAGTGTCCCTGGCATTCATTACAGGGGCGCATCAAAACAATATTTTCACAAAGGCATTTCTATGAACTATCGTTATTCGTTCCTCTCCGCCGCCGCATTCTTGGCTCTCACGGCAACAGCTTCCGCAGCGCCGTTACCCGGAGGCGCCAGCACCCTCACAGAAACCTATCAGGACTGGTCCATCTCCTGCCAGGCGCAGAAAGAGAGCACAAACTGCATCATGAACCAGATGCAGAACTCCTCCCAGACTGGCCAGCGTGTCCTGACGGTCGAACTGCGCAATGTCGCTGGCGGCAAGGTTGAAGGCGTGCTTTTGATGCCGTTTGGGTTGAATCTGGCGAAGGGCGCCACATTGAAGATCGACGAGGGAGAAGCACCCGCGCTCACCTTCTCGACCTGCCTGCCGCAGGGTTGTCTGGCGCCACTTTCTTTCGATGCCAAGCAAGTCGGTAAGCTCAAGACGGCAGCCAATCTCAATATCACTGCTACCGCACTTGAACCCAGCCAGCCAGTTGCTTTCAAGGTCTCGCTCAAAGGTTTTGGAAGCGCTCTTGATCGCATTGCCGCTCTGACGAAATAAGCCGGGTTCAAAAATTCCTCTCTAAAGCGTGTCGCATTTATTCGGCCTCATACCCAGCAGCCT
>NZ_NNRN01000041.1:0-94864 GCF_002252535.1 Brucella lupini | reverse complement strand
CAAACGGGAATCCCGAATCCGGTTAACAGCGACATGCTTTAGTTTCGCGCGTCGATCTGCTTCAAGCATATCGGCGTGCGAAGCAGAGCCGTTCCACATATTCTGAGTGTGACACCGGCAGAAACAGCAGCAAGGACGCGGGTTCAAAGATCAACCGAACGGGCATTTTGCCATATCTGTCGACCGTCAACGTTAGCCAGATCGCGTCAGAACCGAACTCATTTGAAAGTTCATACAATTCATTCTGCTCGGAAAGCGATAGAAGAGCCAGTCCCAGAACGGCTTAGCGGTCATCTTGGGCTTGGAAGGCAATGATCAGTCTTTAAAAGCGTTATATTCGCTCAGTTCCATGAGGCGGTAGAAATCGCCCAGCGTCTTGCCGCGTTCGGCCCGGAAGAGGCGGCCTGCGTCGCTGGCCTCAACGATACGGTCGGTCCGGAATGTGCGGAAAGCATTGCGCAATTCGCACCAGCCGATAACCGTCCAGACCTTGCCCCAGAACCACAGACCAAGCGGGCGAATATCACGCTCGCTTTCGCGCGATTCCAGATCTCGATAGCGGATATTGAGTACATTGCCCTGATCGACGGCGCGTTCCACCGCGTCGATGATACGGCGTTCGTCCATGCTGATGCGGGCCGTGGGCGCATGTATCTGAGTACTTGTGATACGAGCGCGTTCTTCCTTGGGCAGAACGGCTTCGATCTTGACCAGAGCCTCTTCTGCACCACGCGCCATGGAAACGCCGCCCCAGGCGCGGATGAGGCGCGCCCCGGCAACCAGAGCGACGATTTCATCGCGCGTGAACATAAGCGGCGGGAGTTCGAAGCCTTGCCGCAGAATATAGCCGACACCGGCTTCGCCATCGATGGGGACGCCAGTCGACTGCAGATCGGAAATATCGCGATAGATGGTGCGTTCGGAGACTTCCAGCCGCTCGGCCAGCTGGCGCGCGGTGACGAGCCTGCCACCGCGCAGGTGCTGAACAATCTGGAAAAGGCGGTCTGCACGGCGCATTCCGTTTTATTCTCCGTTGCAGTATTTGGTGTTGCGCTGTTCCAGATAGCGATCCGGCCAGCCCAGATCCTTGCGCAGGTCTTTCGGCAGTCCATCGATCACACGCTCGGTGCGAATGAAACGACGGCGTTCATCATGCCTGCGCCTGTATTCCTTCAAAACTGCGATCAATGGTGCGATTGCGAGTGCCATGGTGAAATCTCCCTCATCCTTGGATACGCAGTATCGCACACCCCTCCTGACAGCTTTCTGTCAGGAGCAAATCCTTATTTCATTATCTTCCTAATATAGCGGGGCCGCAACATCATGCCTTATAGCGTGGTGCTGCTGTATAGCTGAGGGGCAGACGCCCACCATCCGCATAGATGGTCTGGCCTGTTACATAGCTCGCATCCCGCGATGCAAGAAAAGACGCTATCGAAGCAATTTCAGAGGCTTGGCCTATGCGACCCAGTGGTGTTCTTGATAGAATCCTGTTGCGGGCATCGGCGTCTGTGTTCACGGCGGAAAGCATGTCGGTCTCGATGGAGCCGGGGCCGATGGCATTGACGCGAATCCCCCAACGGGCGAGCGCTACTGCCATGGTACGTGTCAGCTGGTTCAATCCGCCCTTGGAAACGGAATAGGCGAGCTGCTCCGGCAAACCGAAGATTGCGTTGACCGATGACATGTTGATGATCGTGCCTGGATCACCGCCCGATTCGACTCGCTCCACCATGCGTTTTGCCACGGCCTGTCCGCACAGAAACGCGCCTTTGAGATTGACACGCATGACACGGTCAAAATCCTCTTCCTTGAGGTCAAGGAAATCCGCCTGATGCACGATACCCGCGTTGTTGACGAGAATATCAACCTCACCCAGATTGGTGATGGTGAAGGTCAGGAGATTGTGGACATCGAGCTTGTCCCCCACATCCGCCGCCATATGGCGAACCGGGCCGAATTGCTCCAGATCCTTGGCTGCGCGCATGGCGGCGGCGTTGTCGATGTCGGACAGGACTACGCTTGCGCCATCCATCAGGAAGCGCTTTGCTATGGCATAGCCAATACCGCGGGCAGCGCCGGTGACGATTGCCACCTTGCCTTCTAATTGCATGATCGATCTCCAATTTGCATGGAGAGTGGACCGGCGGAAACCGCCGGTCAATAGTCGGGACGGTTAAGATCAGGCGAAGGCGAGACCGGTGTGACGCTCGCGCAGAACGGTGCTGATTTCGTCCAGAATAGCCGGATCATCGATTGTGGCCGGCATCTTCCATTCTTCGCCGTCGGCAATCTTCTGAATGGTTGACCGTAGAATCTTGCCAGACCGCGTCTTGGGCAGACGCTTTACGGTCAGCGCCAGCCGGAAGGCTGCAACAGGTCCGATGACGTCACGCACCATGCTGACGCATTCCTTCTCGACCTCTTGCGGATCGCGGTCGATGTTGGATTTCAGCACGAGGAAGCCGCAAGGCACCTGACCTTTAACCGGGTCCGAAATACCAAGCACAGCGCATTCGGCAACATCGGGATGGCTGGAAAGTACCTCCTCCATCGCCCCGGTCGACAGGCGATGGCCAGCGACATTGATGATGTCGTCAGTGCGGCTCATGATGTAGAGATAGCCATCTTCATCCATGTAGCCGGCATCGGCGGTTTTATAGTAGCCGGGGAACTCGTTCAGATAGGCTTTGCGGAAACGCTCATCGGCGTTCCAGAGTGTTGGCAGGCAACCGGGCGGCAGGGGCAGCTTGATGAGAACATTCCCGAGCTGGCCGCGCTCGACTTCGTGGCCTTCATCGTCCAGCACGCGGATATCGTAACCCGGAAGACAGACAGCGGGTGAGCCGTATTTGGTTTCCAGAAGACCGAGGCCGAGCGGATTGGCGACCATCGGCCAGCCGCTTTCCGTCTGCCACCAGTGATCGATCACCGGGCAGCCCAGCAGATTTTCTGCCCAGTGAATCGTGTCGGGATCGGCGCGTTCGCCAGCGAGATAGAGGGCGCGGAACTTTGAAAGGTCGTAGCGACGCACGAAATTGCCGTCCGCGTCGTCTTTCTTGATTGCACGCAGCGCCGTCGGTGCGGTGAACATTACTTCAACGCCATGTTCGGCGATGATGCGCCAGTAGGTGCCAGCATCGGGTGTGCCGATAGGCTTGCCTTCGAACAGGATGCTGGTCGCGCCATGGATCAACGGGGCATAAACGATGTAGGAATGGCCAACCACCCAACCCACATCGGATGCGGCCCACCATACTTGTCCCGGTTTCACGCCGAAGACATTCTTCATGGACCAGTCAAGCGCCACCATGTGTCCGCCGTTGTCGCGCACGACGCCTTTCGGCTCACCGGTCGTGCCGGACGTGTAGAGTACGTAAAGCGGGTCGGTAGCATCAACCGGCGTGCAGGGAACATGACGACCGCGCGCGGCATCAACGGCCTCGCGATAGTCGAGGTCACGTCCTGCTACCGGTTCGTGCCGGTGCTGCTCGCGCTGCAATATGATGCAATGATCGACTTTGTGCTGCGCAAGTGAAATCGCCTTATCGAGCATGGCCTGATAGGGCACGATGCGGGTAGGCTCGATACCGCAGGAACTGGCGATGATCATGACTGGCTTGGCGTCGTCAATACGGGTTGCGAGTTCAGTGGCGGCAAATCCGCCGAAGACGACGGAATGGACTGCACCGATACGGGCCGATGCCAGCATGGCGACAGCCGCTTCGGGGACCATCGGCATATAGATCAGAACGCGGTCGCCTTTCGATACACCATTGTCGAGCATGACGGCGGACAGCGCTTCCACTTCTTCCAGCAGTTCGCGATAAGTGAATTTGCGCATCGTGCCGGTGACGGGGCTTTCATAGATGAGCGCAACCTGTTCACCGCGCCCTTTGGCGACATGGCGGTCGAGCGCATTATAGCAGGTGTTGCACTGCGCACCCTTGAACCAACGTCCATAGACACCTTCGTCGCCCGCAAAAACCTGGTCCCATGGCTTGAACCAGTCGATTGCCTGCGCCGCTTCAGCCCAGAAACGTTCAGGATCGGCCTGCCATGCGGCATAGGTTTCGGCATATTTCGAAGTCATGCTCTTCCTCCCAGAAGCATGCGCAACGCCACCCGTCGGGCGGTTGTCGCTTCCTGATTAGTCTGCTGACGAAAGCGCAAGATCGACCTGTTCTGGTCTATCTCCTCCATGCGCTTTTCATCACCTCCGCATGCAGTTTACGCCGCCCGGCGGCGGCTCGTCCATGAAACTTAAGATGAAGATGGAACCTTGTCGGTAAAAGGGTTGTGTCTGTTACACGCATCTTGCAGCGACGGCCTGTCTGCGTCACAAGGAGGCAGAGAGGTGATTTGTGACCAAAATTCTGCCTGTGCTGCTTGTTCTTCTGATGGGGCTGCACATCATCAAACCGCTTGGCCTGCCGGGCCTGAAGCAGCGCGGCGATTTCTGGAAGATCGCAGTCATCGCCATATTGATCATGGCACTGGCGGTGGGGTTCCACTTGCACGAAGGCTGAAGAAAAGCCCGGCTGACATGGCCGGGCTCTTGTTTCTCAAGACAAGTCAGGCTGCTTTTTCAAGATCTTTTTTCCAGCCGCCGGTGGCAGCCAGACCGTTCATCTTTGCCCGATGTGCGAAAGCCCGCTGACCAGCAGCGATGTTTTCATCCTTGCCGCCCCAGGCGTCCAGCGCTGCCGCCTGCAGGGCACGGCCATAGGAGAAAGTCATTTTCCACGGCATGTCAAAGCCCGCATTCATCGCAGAAAGGTGGGCGGTCGCTTCCTCGCCTGTCTGGCCGCCGGAAAGGAAGGCGATGCCGGGCACTGCTGCCGGAACTGTGTTGCGGAAACAGCGGACAGTTTTCTCCGCCACTTCCTCGACGGAAGCCTTGCGCGTTTTCTTGCCGTCGATGACCATATTCGGCTTCAGGATCATACCTTCGAGCCTGACGCGAGCATCGTAAAGTTCCGTAAACACTGTCTTCAGAACCCATTCCGTCACTTCGTAACAACGGTCGATGGTATGATCGCCCGGTCGGCCGTCCATCAACACTTCGGGTTCGACAATCGGGACGATGTTTGCTTCCTGGCAAAGCGCTGCATAGCGGGCGAGCGCCTGTGCATTCTGTTTCACCGCGCCCCAGCTGGGCAGGCCATCGGAAATCGAGATCACTGCGCGCCATTTGGCGAAACGGGCTCCAAGTGCGTAATATTCATTGAGCCGTTCGCGCAGACCGTCCAACCCCTCTGTGATGGTTTCACCGTCGAAACCAGCAAGCGGCTTGGCACCAGCATCGACCTTGATGCCCGGAATAGAACCCGCCTTGCGGATGATTTCGACAAGCGGTGTATCATCCTTGGCCTTCTGCCTTATGGTTTCATCATAGAGAATGACGCCAGAAATATAGTTCTTCATCGCTTCGTCCGAGCGGAACAGCATTTCGCGATAGTCGCGGCGCGTTTCTTCCGTCGAGGCGAGATGAATCGAGTCAAAGCGCTTCTTGATGGTGCCCGAGCTTTCATCGGCGGCGAGAATACCTTTTCCTGCTGCCACCAGTGCAATCGCAATGTCTTCAAGACGTTCAGTCATATGCAATGCTCCTTCTATCAAAGCGATGAGGGAGTGTTGGTTAAAACTATGGCGAGCGCAAGCCATTGAAACGGTTGAAAAAAATTCAAACGGTTTAGGTGAAGCAAGTTTTCCTAAACGCCGTCAGATTGGTTATCTCAGGTTTTTCCCGAAACTCGTTTTGATATCCGCCTCTCAACCCCCATGTAAGAAACCAGTGAGAAAAACCTCGCCCGTTTTCCATTGTCCAGATTTGAGGAGGAGATATGCGACGCGCCCTTTTGAGCCTGCCGTTTGTTCTGGCAGCATCAATGGTTGTCCTGCCGGTGCTGGATGTTTCGGCTGAGAGCATCAATGCCGGTGGCAGGAAGGCCGAAGCAAGTGCTCCGTTTACTGCAACGTCGGTTGCCGAATTCGATACGCCCTGGGCTATCGCCTTTCTGCCCGATGGCAGACTTTTATTGACGGAGAAGGGCGGCAAGATTTTCATCGTCACGCAATCGGGTGACAAAACTGCTGTCGATGGTGTGCCGGAAGTGGCATTCAGTGGCCAGAACGGCCTGCTCGATATTGCGCCTGCTCCGGATTTCGAAAAGGGCAAGGCAGTCTACTTCTCCTATAACGAACCGGCGAAGAACGGCAGCAGCGTCGTTCTGGTGCGCGCTGTGCTGGATGAAGGTGACGGCAAGGCAGCGCTGCAGGACAAGACCACGATCTGGAAACAGGATGCGGTGGCTCGCGGCGGACAGCCGGGCGGCATTATTGCATTCGAGCCGGATGGCAAACATCTGTTCCTTTCCGTCGGCGACCGCATGTTGCCTGCAACCGCGCAGGACGATGAGGCTCCCATGGGGAAAATTCTCCGCATGAATCTCGATGGTTCCGTGCCGAAGGATAATCCGCATGCGGATGCGGGAGGTGTAAGGGCATTGACCTGGTCAACCGGCCATCGCAACCCGTACGGACTGGCCTTCGGCCCCGATGGAAAGCTCTGGGAGCACGAGATGGGCCCGCGTGGCGGTGACGAGTTCAATCTCATCAAGCCCGGTCTTAATTATGGCTGGCCTGTTGTTTCCAATGGCGACAATTATAGCGGCAGGCCGATCCCGCGCCATAGCACACGTCCGGAATTCGAGCCGCCATTGGTGTACTGGACGCCGGTTATCGCTCCGGCCGGGCTTGCCTTTTACGAGGGAGACATGTTCCCCGAATGGCGCGGCTCAGCTTTGATCGGAGGGCTTTCGGTCATGTCGCTGGTGCGTGTCGTGATCGACAAGGATGGCAAGGCGGACGAAGCCGAGCGCTTTGAAATGGAAAACCGTATCCGCGATGTGGCTGTCGGTCCCGACGGGGCCATCTGGCTGATCGAGGATGACAATCCGGGACGTCTCCTGAAGCTGACCCCCAAAGCATGAAGAAAAAGCCCCGGATTTCCGGGGCTTTATTTGTTCTTATACATTCTTCCGCGCAAAACCGCTTCACGCTTTTGCTGGAAATGCTCTACTTCTTCAGCACATCAACGCCGGGGAGGGGCTTGCCTTCCATCCATTCGAGGAAGGCGCCGCCTGCGGTCGAGATATAGGTGAAGTCGTCGGCTACGCCAGCATGATTGAGGGCTGCGACCGTATCGCCGCCGCCGCCGACCGAAACCAGCTTGCCAGCCTTGGTGCGGGCGGCGACGTGTTTTGCGGTCTTGACCGTCGCGGTGTCGAACGGACGCAGTTCGAACGCACCGAGCGGACCGTTCCAGACAAGCGTGGCCGCATCATCGATGGCCGAGGCGATCAGATCGGTCGAGAGTGCCCCGGCATCGAGAATCATGCCGTCGCTTGGAACTGCATCGACTCCATAGGTCTTGTTCGGCGTATCGGCTGCAAAGTGCCAGCCCACGACAGCATCGACCGGAAGGATGATCGCGCATTTGGTGGTTTCGGCCTTGGCCATGATTTCGCGGGCGGTGTGGGCCAGCTCGTGCTCGCAGAGCGATTTGCCGACATCGTGTCCCTGCGCTGCCAGGAAAGTATTGGCCATGCCGCCGCCGATAACGAGCGCATCAACCTTTTCGATCAGGTTGGACAAGAGGTCGAGCTTGGTCGAAACCTTTGCGCCGCCGACGATGGCGACAACCGGACGAGCCGGATTGCCAAGGCCCTTTTCCAGCGCTTCAAGCTCGGCCTGCATGCCGCGTCCCGCATAGGCGGGCAGGACGTGTGCGAGGCCTTCGGTCGAAGCATGGGCGCGGTGGGCAGCCGAAAACGCGTCGTTCACATAAAGATCGCCATTGGCTGCCAGAGCCGCGACGAATTCCGGATCGTTCTTTTCCTCGCCCTTGTGGAAACGGGTGTTTTCCAGAAGCAGGACATCGCCGTCCTTCAGGGCATCGACGGCGGCCTTGGCGTGCTCGCCGATGCAGTCTTCGGCAAAATGGACACTCCGGCCAGAAATATGGGGTCCCAGCACCTTGGAGAGCGGCTTCACGACATGCTTCAGCGAATTTTCGTCCGAAGCAACGCCCTTGGGGCGACCGAAATGGGCGAGCAGAACTACCTTTGCGCCTTTCCTGGAAAGCTCGGCAATGGTCGGAACGATACGCTCGATACGGGTCAGGTCGGTGACTTCGCCATTCGCCATCGGCACGTTGAGGTCAACGCGGACCAGTACGCGCTTGGACTTGACGTCAGCATCGTCGAGAGTGCGGAAACTCATGATCTTTCTCCCAGAACTGTCTTTCGGGTGCCGGTGGAGCAGGAGAGCTCAAACAGGCAGGCGCCGGAAAAGGGTTGGATAATCGGTGACAAGCCCGTCCTCGTCGACGGGCAATTCGGCGGTGAAGGTGCGGTCGGCAGACTCGTAGCGATAGCGCCGCCCTTCCTCAAGGCAGGTATAACGCTGCTGGTCGCGCAGCGGACGGAAACTGTCGAACGGCACGTAAAGCATGTCGAGCTGAACGGTGCCGCTTTCCGGTGTGAGGCCAAGGCGGCGGATGGGCAGCGTGTTGGTGAAGGGCGTTCCCGCCAGATCGATATCGATGCAGCCATCGAACTCGGGCAATGCATCGCCAGCCATCGTGCTCCAGCGACCGTCGCCGTCGGAAACAAGCTCCAGCCGGTGCCCGGCTGTAGTTTCGATCAGGAAATGGAGGACATGCCAGACGCTGTTGCAGTCGATGCTGTAGCGCACGCCGTAGGGATTGTCTCCGCGGTCGCCAATCATCACGCTTTCAGCACGGATCGTGCGGCCTGCGGGGCCGATATTGAGATGTTCGAGCCCTTCTTCTTCCAGCGGACGCCAGCGCGCAACGGTGGGGAGAAGGGCGCGAAACATGGTCGGAGGCTTAGATCAGCTTGCCAAAGGCGACAGCGGTATCGCCCATGCGGCTGGAGAAGCCCCATTCATTGTCGTACCACGACAGGATGCGCACCATGGTGCCTTCCATAACCTTGGTCTGGTCCGTGTGGAAGACCGAGGAATGGGAGTCGTGGTTGAAGTCGTGCGAGACGAGTGGCTCATCTGTGTAGCCGAGGATACCCTTGAGGCGGCCATTGGCGGCTTCACGGATCGCGTTGTTGACTTCATCGACGGTCGTTGCGCGCTTGGCGATGAAGGTCAGGTCGACAACCGAGACGTTCGGGGTCGGAACGCGGATGGCAACGCCGTCGAGCTTGCCCTTCAGTTCCGGCAGAACGAGGCCGACAGCCTTGGCTGCGCCCGTCGAGGTCGGGATCATCGAAAGAGCTGCTGCGCGCGCGCGGTAGAGATCCTTATGCATGGTGTCCAGCGTCGGCTGGTCGCCTGTATAGGAGTGGATCGTGGTCATGAAGCCCTTTTCGATGCCGATAGCATCGTTGAGAACCTGAGCCACCGGGGCAAGGCAGTTGGTGGTGCACGAAGCGTTCGAAATGACCAGATGGTCCTTGGTCAGCTTGTCATGGTTGACGCCATAGACGACAGTCAGGTCCGCGCCGTCGGCAGGAGCCGAAACGATGACGCGCTTTGCACCAGCTTCAAGATGAAGCGCAGCCTTGTCGCGCGAGGTGAAGATGCCGGTGCATTCCAGAGCGATATCGACGCCTTCTTCCTTCCACGGCAGTTCAGCCGGGTTGCGAACGGCATGAACCTTGATCGGGCCGTAGCCGACGTCGATGGTGTCGCCTGCAACCTTAACTTCCTTGGGGAAACGGCCATGAACGCTGTCATAACGCAGAAGATGTGCGTTGGTTTCGACCGGGCCGAGGTCGTTGATGGCCACGACCTGAATATCGGTGCGGCCCGACTCGACGATGGCGCGAAGGATGTTGCGGCCGATGCGGCCAAAACCGTTAATTGCGACGCGAACTGCCATTTTCTCTTAATCTCCCGATAGGGTACTGCACATGCAGTGCTTCAAAACTCCGTCGGAACGGACAAATCGAACAGGATTCGTCCGGCCGGACTGGAATGGAAACTCAAACGCCGGCGTTTTTACGACGCCGGCGTTCTTAAAATCATGCGGCGTTGAGCTTCTTCTCCGCAGCTTCAGCGGCATGTTCTGCCGTGATGCCGAAATGCTTGTAGAGATCGTTGATCTCGCCCGAAGCGCCGAAGCCCTTCATGCCGATGAATATGCCGTTCTCGCCGATGAAGCGTTCCCAGCCGAGTGAGATTGCCGCTTCGATCGCCACCTTGACCGGCGCATTGCCGATGGTCGCGGTCTTGTAGGCATCGCTCTGCTGTTCGAAAAGCTCGAAGCAAGGAACCGAAACGACACGGGTGGCAATGCCTTTGCCTTCCAGCAGGTCGCGGGCCTTGAGTGCGATTTCCACTTCCGAACCGGTCGCGAAGATCGTCACCTTGGCATCCTTGCTTGCCGCAGCAAGTTCATAGGCGCCGAAAGCCGAAAGGTTTTCGTCGCGATGCTCGGTACGGACCGTTGGCAGGTTCTGGCGAGTCAGAGCCATCGTCGATGGCGTCTTCTTCGATTGCAGGGCAATCTGCCAGCATTCAGCCGCTTCGACAGCGTCGGCAGGGCGGAACACATTGTGGTTCGGAATGGCGCGCAAGGCGGCAAGCTGTTCTACCGGCTGGTGGGTCGGGCCGTCTTCACCAAGACCGATGGAGTCATGCGTCATCACGTAAACGACGCGGATGCCCATCAGCGAGGAAAGGCGCATAGCCGGACGGCAATAATCCGAGAAGGTCAGGAAGGTGCCGCCGTAAGGGATCAGCCCGCCATGCAGCGTCATGCCGTTCATGGCTGCTGCCATGCCGTGCTCACGGATACCGTAATGGACGTAACGCTGGCCGTAGTCTTCCGGCGTTATGGCCTTGGTCTGACTCGTCTTAGTGTTGTTCGAACCGGTGAGATCGGCGGAGCCGCCGATGGTTTCCGGCAGGACACCATTGATGACTTCCAGTGCCATTTCCGAAGACTTGCGGGTTGCGACCTTCGGCTTGTCCGCGGACAGCTTCTTCTTGTATTCGATGATGGTTGCATCGAAGTTGGAAGGCAGGTCGCCACGCATCCGGCGCTCGAATTCAGCGCGGGTGTCCGCGTTGACGGCAGCAAAGCGCTTTTCCCATTCCTGACGCTTCTTGGCGGCATTCAGACCGGCAACGCGCCAGCCGTCCAGCACTTCTGCCGGAACGACGAAGGGTTCAGCACTCCAGCCGAGCGCCTTGCGGGTTGCAGCGATTTCTTCAGCACCGAGCGGCGAGCCATGCACCTTGTTGGTGCCAGCCTTGTTTGGTGCGCCGAAGCCGATGGTCGTCTTGCAGGCGATGAGCGTTGGCTTGTCGGAAACCTTGGCCAGTTCGATTGCCTTGGCAATCGCATCCTGATCGTGACCATCAACAGCCATGGTGTTCCAGCCGGAAGCGGCAAAACGGGCTGGCTGATTGGTATTGTCGGAAAGCGTGACCGGACCGTCGATCGAGATGTTGTTGTCATCCCAGAACACGATCAGCTTGTTCAGCTTCAGATGACCGGCAAGCGCGATGGCTTCCTGGCTGATGCCTTCCATGAGGCAGCCGTCACCGGCAATCACATAGGTGTAATGGTTGACGAGGCTGTCGCCGAACTGTGCATTGAGGATACGTTCGGAAAGTGCCATGCCGACGGCATTGGCGATGCCCTGTCCGAGCGGGCCGGTCGTCGTCTCGATACCGGCGGCGTGACCATATTCCGGATGGCCTGCGGTGCGCGAACCGAGCTGACGGAAATTCTTGATCTCGTCGATGGTGATGTCTTCGTAGCCCGAAAGATAGAGCAGCGAATAGAGCAGCATCGAGCCGTGGCCTGCGGAGAGCACGAAACGGTCGCGATCCGGCCAGTGCGGGTTCTGCGGGTCGTGCGAGAGAAAACGGGTATAAAGCGTCGTCGCTATATCGGCTGCACCCATCGGCAGGCCGGGATGGCCCGAATTGGCTTTCTCTACCGCGTCCATAGAGAGGAAGCGGATCGCGTTGGCCATCTGGTTTTGTTTGTCGGAATTGGTCATGGTCTCAGCCGTCTTTCCTTGGGAGGGGTTAACGGGGTTGCGGCGATGCCTTTTGCCTGAGCACGATCCGTGTCCAAAACGGCTTCATGCGTTTCGGGATCACGCTCCAGAAGGCATCGGGACACATAGCACCTGCGTATAAGGAGTCAATAAACCGATGACTTTTGGGCAATAAACTGTCCGCGACTAATCGATTGAGTTGTGTGGAAAGCTGTAGAACAATCACCGAAAAGCCGTTTTTGCACCGATAACGGTGCATGAACGTTTAGATGCGCCCCTCATTTGTTGCTTATCGGGCGGGTGATTATTACAATCTTTTCAAAGATGCCCGTCCCGCAGGCGCGATTCGATCCCCATAAGTTGGCCCGCGAATTGGCATTGGAAAGGATATGGATGGCACCCGAAACGACCCTCAGGCAAGTCTTGGAACGGCTGGAAAAGGCACTCAATACGCTTGAACAAGCGGTCGATCTGCGGCTGGACAAAGAAGGCGACTTCGCCGAGGCCGAGGAGGAGGTGCAGCGTATGAATGCGGATCGCAGCCGTCTCGCCCAGGAACTCGATCAGTCGGAAGCGCGCGCCGAGCGGCTGGAAGCTGCTAATCGCGAGGTTTCACGCCGCCTTGTGACTGCGATGGAGACAATCCGCGCCGTTCTGGACCGATAGGAGGCTACCATAGCGACCGTAACCGTTACCATTGATGGCAAGGCCTACCGCATGGCCTGCGACGAAGGACAGGAAGAACACCTGTCCGGGCTTGCCGACCGTTTCGATCAATATGTCACGCATCTCAAAACGTCCTTCGGGGAGATAGGCGATCTGCGCCTGACCGTCATGGCCGGGATCATGGTGATGGACGAAATGGCCGAGATGCAGAAACGTATCAACGGTCTGGAAAGCGAAGTTGAAACGCTGCGCCGTGCACGTGATGAAGCGCTTGGTCGCGCTGATAGCAACGATGCTGCCTTGACAGGCATGCTGTCGGATGTGGCGTCGCGCATCGAGCAGGTGGCTTCGCGCATCGCACCACGGAACAGCTGAACTTCGTTCAGATTTTTCTGAAAAGTTTTCCTGTTAAGCCGGTGTAAGCCACTGGCGTTCCCATCGGGCAGGTACTATATTGGGCCTTGGCGAACTGCGCTTCCCGACAGGTGTAACAGCATCCCCGGGGCCTTATTGATCTCTAAGGGAGCTGTCCCTGTGAAGGCTTGCGGGCTTTCGCATATGGCGCCCACCTACTTTGTAGGTTCCCGGGATCAATCACTACCATCGGTCGTCGTGGTCGCCGCTTTCTTTTCCTCTGGCTGTCGCAGGATAGCTATGAGCTTGATCTAACGGACAATTTGTTCGTAAACATGCGCAAAGCTCCAACGATTTGCGCATCTTGATGAAATCTCCTGAAACAGCATCGCCCGATTCATCGGAAAGACTGGCCGTCGCGGTACCCATCGCATTCGTCTACGGCCTTCTGCTCTATGTCATGATCTGGTCGGGCCAATATGCGGATGCGATGCCCGTCATTGCGGGCCTGATGCTGTTACCGATGGCTGTTGCCAGCCTTGCTTCGAGCCTTTCCGACCCGCGTGCGCAAAAAAGCCTGTGGCGGCATGTCCGTATGGGATGGGCTATCATCGCCGGGCTTGTCGTTATCAGCATGGTCTTTTTCCATGAAGCAGGAATTTGCGTGGCCATGGCCGCTCCGTTTTTCATGGTGTTCTCGGCGCTCGGTTCGACGGTGACCTTGTGGATCATCCGGCAATTTCGTTCGCGTCGCACCACGACGCTGGTGATTGCGCTGCCGCTGCTCGTTCTGCCAGCCGAACTTCAGATGTCCTACATCCCGCATGATGGCGCTGTAACCACGGTGATCGAGATCGCAGCGCCGCCGGAAGTCGTCTGGCAGCAGACGGTTGAAATCCGCAATGTGCGCCCGGACGAACTGTCGTGGACATTCAGCCATGGCATTCTTGGCGTGCCGCAGCCGGTGGATGCAAGGCTGAACGGTACTGGTGTTGGAGCGGTACGCGACTTGCAGTGGACGCATGGCGTCAATTTTCAGGAAATCGTCACGCAATGGGAAGAAAATCGGCTTCTGGCGTGGGATTTCCGCTTCGGCCCTGGCTCCATACCGCCCGAGGTGGAAGCGCATATCAAGGTCGACAGCACCTATCTGAAGCTTGCGCAGGGTGATTATCGTCTTGAGCCTCTCACGAATGGTCACACGCGTCTCACGCTGACGACCCATTATCAGATCGCCACGCCGATCGATTTTTACTGTGACCTGTGGGGCAAACTGTTCCTCAATGACTTCCACGGCGTTGTTTTGAAGGTCATTCGTGACCGCTCGGAGAAGGTCGCGTATGGCGCGGGCGGGGTCACTTGACGGATTGGCTCTTTGCGGTTCCACTGCATGGTGAAAAACGGCAGCAGGGAGTGGCTTGGAATGACGGCAACGGAGCGCAGCCCCGGTCTGGAAAAGCAGGAGCTTAGACGCAAGGTTCTGGCGGTCCGTGATGCGCTTGATCCGCGCTTTCATTACGAGGCTTCGCTGGCGGCAGCCAAAAAAGGTGAAGCTGCAATTGACGTTCCCAAAGGCACCTTGATTGCTGGTTATTGGCCGATCCGTTCTGAAATCGACCCACGCCCATTATTATCGGCGCTTCGCGCCAAGGGTGCCCGGCTTTGCCTCCCCGTTGTTCTGGACAAGGAAACGATTGCCTTTCGTGAATATCTGCCTGATGCCAGATTGCGTCAGACGGGTTTCGGCACGATGGGACCGGGAGCAGATGCGCCGATTGTCGATCCTGCGATCCTGTTGATGCCACTTGCAGGTTTTGATCAGCGTGGGCATCGACTTGGCTATGGTGCAGGACACTACGACCGCGCGCTGGCGCGGTTCACGGAACGCGGATTGCAGCCACTTCTGATCGGCATGGCCTTCGACTGCCAGGAAGTCGAGCATGTGCCAAATGAGCCGCATGATATCGCGCTCAACCAGATCCTGACGGAGAGCGGCTTGCGTTCGCTTGGCGCAGGTTTATAAGGCACTCCCATGAGATTGCTTTTTCTTGGTGATATGGTGGGCCGGTCGGGCCGGAATGCAGTTTATGAAAAGCTGCCGGGGCTGATTTCCGATCTGAAGCTGGACTTCATAATCGTCAACGGCGAAAACGCCGCGGGCGGCTTCGGCATTACGGAGGAGATTTTCCACGATACCATTCGTGCTGGCGCCGACGTCGTCACGACCGGCAATCACGTATGGGATCAACGCGAGGCGCTGGATTTCTCCAAGCGCGAAGACCGCTTTCTGCGCCCGGCAAACTTCCCGAAAGGCACAGCCGGAAAAGGCGAGGGGCTTTATATCGCCAAAAATGGCGCCCGCGTTCTCGTGTCGAACGTCATGGGCCGGGTGTTCATGCATCCCGATCTCGATGATCCGTTTATCGCGGCCGAGAAAATTCTGGAAGCCTGTCCCCTTGGCGAGCAGGCTGATGCCGTGTTCTTCGATTTCCATGCTGAGGCGACGAGCGAAAAGCAGTGTTTCGGTCATTTTGTCGACGGTCGCGCCAGCGCTGTTGTCGGGACTCACACGCATGTCCCGACTGCCGATTGCCAGATTTTGCGCAATGGCACAGCTTATATGTCTGATGCAGGCATGTGCGGTGATTATGATTCCTCACTCGGCATGGACAAGGAGGAGCCACTCAACCGCTTCCTGTCGAAAGTGCCCAAAGGACGGTTCGAAGCGGCGAATGGTCCGGCTACCGTCTGCGGTGTGGGCATAGAGATTTCGGATCGCACGGGGCTTGCAGAAAAGGCCGCTCCCTTGCGCATCGGTGCGCATCTGGAGGAAACTATTCCGGTATTCTGGCGATAACGTCTTATTTTAGCTTGAAGTATGATGTTATCTATAATTAGGCCGCTATTTTAATCCGGCAGCTTTCTGCCAGTTGAATGGATTTTCCAGACTACTATCTCCTTGCAACGAGTTTTTTTGCAAGGGGACGCAACTCAATGGATTTTTTTGCCGAGTATCTGGGATTTCTTTCGACCCCTGCCGGCTGGGCCGCGCTGGTTACGCTGGTGACGATGGAAGTCGTCCTCGGTATCGACAATCTGATCTTCATCTCGATCCTTACCAACAAGCTGCCCGCCTCGCAGCAGGCGCGCGCCCGCCGCATCGGCATTGGCGCGGCGCTCATCCTGCGCCTGGCGCTTCTTTTCACGATCTCGATCATCGTCCAGCTCAAGGATCCGATCTTCGAGGCGTTCGGTCATGGCTTTTCCTGGCGTGACATCATCCTGATTGCTGGCGGCCTGTTTCTTGTCTGGAAGGCGACCAAGGAAATTCACCACACGGTCGATCCCGATGATGGCAAGGAAAATATCGGTGGCAAGGTGGCTCAGCTCACCATGGGTGCCGCCATCGTGCAGATCCTGATCCTTGATCTGGTTTTCTCGGTCGATTCGATCATCACCGCCGTCGGCATGACCGATGAGATCGCCATTATGGTCATTGCCGTGGTCGCAGCCGTTACCGTCATGCTGCTTGCAGCCGATCCGCTTTCGCGGTTCATCGCGGCGAACCCAACCATCGTCATGCTGGCGCTGGGCTTCCTGCTGATGATCGGCATGACGCTGATTGCCGACGGTTTCGGCTTCCACGTTCCCAAGGGCTATATCTACGCCGCCATGGGCTTTTCGGCGCTGGTCGAGGCGCTCAATATGATGGCCCGGCGAAAGCGCAAAAGCCAACAGTAAAAGCCAGATACAACAAGGCCACCCGTCTCATCCTGAGGCGGGTGGCCTCGTTATTTTAACGCCGTGAAACTGGTCTGTTGTGGCAATTCTCGTGCAGAGGTTCGACCATTCGCAACGCTCGCAGGCTTTGCGTAGTGTGCCTTCTGCAAAAGCGCTGCGCATTACGGCAAGCCGCTCTGCGTCGAGCCCGAAACGGTTCTGCGTGGAAAGCGTCTGGCCGAGAAGTTTGCCTACGGCCTCCAATGCCAGCCGGTCACGCTCGCGAACACTCGCTTCGTAACAATGGCAATCGCCCCCGCAGAGCAGGGGCGCGCAAATGTCGTCCGGGCCATCGACGAGAAGAATATCTTCTCCTTCGCTCAGCCGCCCGGCAATCCTGTCGTAGTTCTCGACGAAAGCCGGGCTGTAGCCTTTGCCGACAAAAGTCAGCATGCAAAGGAGGTGATGGCCGCGCAGGCGTACTGTCACCTGGCAGATCAGGCCTTGCCGTCGCGGGCGATGGCCTTGAGGATCGCAGCGCCGAGAGCCGACTTGATGAGGGCGCCGACGAGGAACGGCGTCACGCCGAAGGCAACAGCCTTTTCAAGGCCAATGATGCTGGACAGCCAGGCCGCGCCAAGAGCAAGGCAGACCACATTGGCGGCAAGGAACGAAACGAAGGCGAGGCCGACGCGGTTACCGTTCCAGCCGCGTTCGGCCAGATAGCCGGTCAGCGCGGCGATGATCGGGAAGGAAACGAGATAGCCTGCGGTCGGGCCTGCGAAATGCGGAAGACCACCAGCGCCGCCTGCAAGGACCGGAAGTCCGAGCATGGCTTCGCCGAGCCAGGCCAAAACCGTGGCCATGCCAAGACGCCAGCCATAAAGCGCGCCGATCAGCGGAACGATCAGGGTCTGCAGCGTGATCGGAACCGGAATCATCGGAACTTCGATCTGCGACGAGATGGCGAGAACCAGCGTACCAAGCGCAACGGCCGCAAGGCGCATCGCAGGGGAGCGGGATTCCAGATTGAGCGGGCTGAAGGATGGGCGCGTCTGGGTGATGGTCGTCATAGCTTCCTCAAATTATAGATAAAATTGAGATTCGATCTATATCTTCTTAAAGCTCCTGACGATAAACGCAAGAGGTGGTGCAAAGAGAACGGCGCGTGGTTGTGGGAGACGCGCGCCGAGACTCTGTCGCGCAGACGAAAATCTGCACGAGTGACCAGAATGGCGACGATGAAAAAGAGGTGCTTATCTGTGCAAGCGCCTGATCAACCGACAATCGCAAACGAATCGCGCGTCTTGCCCGATGCGGTCTTGACCGGACGGTGTCCAATCCATTGTACATGACGAGCGAGAATGGTCACTGCGCTCTCGACATCGTTCTGGCGCAGCGCCTGCAATATGGCGCGATGGTCGTGGTCGGTGCGGGTTTCCCATTCCGACCGCCAGGTCGCGAAGAGAAACCGGGCGCTGGCAGCGTGAAGATCATCGATGGCTGCAAGCAGGCGCGGCATCTTGCATGGTTCGAGGATGAGCCGATGGAAGCGGCGATTGGCGTCTTCCCAGCTTCTGACATCGCGTGACTTGTCGCCTTCCAGTGTGGCCTGTTCGGCGGCATCAAGCGTTGCCTGCGTGATGTGCGGGGCTGCATGGCGCAGCGCCAGGACTTCCAGAGCGGCCCGCATTTCCGCCACTTCCCTGATTTCGCCGATGTCGAACGATGCAACCCGAACGCCACGCCGAGGTTCGGAAACAGCAAGCCCCTGAGCCTCCAGTCGCCGGAATGCTTCGCGCACCGGCACATGGCTGGTCTCGAACTCTTCGGCAATGTGATCCTGTCGCAGTTTCGTGCCGGGCTCGATCTCACCGGCGATGATGCGGTCGGCAAGAATGCGGCTGATACGGGCTGCGATGGTTTCGCTGGGGGTGTTCTGGGCGGGCTGAATCATGAATTTATAGATAATCCGCTTTGCCTGGCGGGTCGAGCAATATTGCTTTTGTTGACAGAGATTCGGGGGGCACCGGCGCTTTTGCTGGACGAATGGGCCTGAATTCCTTATAACGCCGCCATTCTGCACGGAAAGCACTGTGGCCCGGCATGTGGCCCTTCTCTGCTTGATCTCTGTTTCATGCGTGACGCTTTCTCCGTGCACAGCATTTTAAACAGAACAGGGGTGCCATGGCCGGCCATTCACAGTTTAAGAATATCATGCACCGCAAGGGCCGTCAGGATGCGGTGCGGTCGAAAATGTTTTCCAAGCTCGGACGCGAAATCACCGTCGCTGCCAAGCAGGGTCTGCCTGACCCCACGATGAACCCGCGCCTGCGTCTGGCGATCCAGAACGCCAAGGCGCAGTCCATGCCGAAAGACAATATCGAGCGCGCCATCAAGAAGGCCGCGGGTAATGACGGCGAGAATTATGATGAAGTGCGCTACGAGGGCCGTGGCCCCGGCGGCGTATCGGTTATCGTGGAAGCACTGACGGACAATCGTAACCGCACGGCATCGAATGTGCGTGCAGCCTTCACGAAGTCGGGCGGTGCGCTGGGCGAAACCGGTTCGGTGTCCTTCATGTTCGACCGTGTTGGCGAAATCGTCTACAAGTCCTCCGTCGGCGACGCCGACAAGGTTATGGAAGCGGCCATCGAAGCCGGTGCTGACGATGTGCAGTCCGGTGAAGAAGAACACGTCATCATCTGCGCGTTCGAAGATATCGGCGAAGTGTCCAAGGCTCTGGAAGCTGCTCTCGGTGAAGCCGAATCGATCAAGACGATCTGGAAGCCGCAGACCAATACCGAGCTGGATGAGGAAAAGGCGCGTTCGGTTCTCAAGCTTCTCAACGTGCTCGAAGACGATGACGACGTGCAGAACGTCTACACGAACTTCGAAGTCAGCGACGAAGTGATGGAAAAGCTGAGCGCCTGATTTCTCGTGCTCACAACAATGATGCAAAACTCCCGGTTATCCGGGAGTTTTTTTGTGCCCTGATGAATAAAATTCAGGCATAAAAAAAACCCCGCCGAGGCGGGGCTTTTCAACCAGATGCAATATCGGATTAGATGCCGAGATTGCCGAAACGGTTCTTGAACTTCGTAACGCGACCGCCGCGATCGAGCAGGGTCTGCGAACCGCCTGTCCAGGCTGGGTGGGTGGTCGGGTCGATATCGAGGTTCATCGTATCGCCTTCTTTGCCCCAGGTCGAACGGGTCATGTATTCGGTGCCATCGGTCATCACGACCTTGATGGTGTGGTAGTCGGGATGGATATTGGCTTTCATCTTCTCAATCCTGAAAGTCTGGGGTGAAAAGCGCAGCCTTGACTATCGAAACTGCGGCACTTTCGCCCAATGGCAGATATGAAGACCCATTACCTACAGGCAACGGCTTCCAAAAGGGTTGGCGAGCCTATACATCAGGCGCACGGCAATAACAAGGGCGCAAACACAAGAATGGCCGACCGGGATACTGAAATTGATATGAATCACGAATTGACTGCAGAAGATGGCCGCAAACGCCGCACGCTGAAGCCGCTGAAGAGAGTTTTGCCGTTTCTGGCACCCTATAAGGTCCTGGTTGCAGGCGCGCTCTTTTCGCTGGTGCTGGCCGCTGTAACGACCCTTGCCGTGCCCGTCGCGCTGCGTCGCATGATCGACCATGGCTTTACGGGATCGAATGCGATCTTCGTCAATAATTACTTCGGCATGCTCGTGTTGCTGGCACTCATTCTCGCGCTGGCGTCGGGCCTGCGCTATTTCTTCGTGATCTCGCTCGGCGAGCGAGTGGTCGCGGATTTGCGCAATGCGGTCTTTTCGCATGTGACGGCGCTTTCGCCGGAATTCTTCGACCGGTCACAGTCGGGTGAAATCGTTTCGCGCCTGTCGTCCGACACGACGCAGATCAAGTCGGTGGTGGGCGCTACGGCCTCTGTCGCGCTGCGCAACATGATTCTGGGTGTCGGCGCGCTGGCGATGATGGTCGTGACCAGCCCGAAGCTTTCTGCGCTGGTCATTGCTGCCATCCCGATCATCGTTGTGCCCCTGATCGCCTTCGGACGCTCTGTGCGTCGCCGTTCCCGTATGACGCAGGACATGCTGGCGAAGGCCAATGCCTATGCCAGCGAACAGATCGGCGCGATGCGCACGCTGCAGGCTTTCACCAACGAGAATATGGTGGTCGGGCGTTTTGGCAGCGCGGTAGAAAAAGCCTTTCAGGCGGCGCGTTCCTCCATTCAGGCGCGTGCAATCCTGACGGCTTTTGCCATTTTCCTGATCTTCTCCAGCATTGTTGCGGTGCTCTGGTTCGGTTCGCGTGATGTGCTGGCCGGCACGATGTCTGCCGGTACGCTCGGTCAATTCGTGCTTTATGCCGTGTTCGCAGGCAGCTCCTTCGGCGCCTTGTCGGAAGTGGGTGGGGAACTGGCGCAGGCAGCAGGGGCTACGGAGCGGCTTGTCGAAATTCTGGACGAGCAGCCGGGTATTGCCGCGCCTTTGAAACCTGTTGCCATGCCGGTGCCGCCACGCGGTGAGGTCGTGTTCGATTCCGTGCATTTCTCCTATCCGACGCGTCCGGATGCACCGTCGCTCAATGGCGTCAGCTTCACCGTGAAGCCCGGCGAGACTGTTGCGATTGTCGGTCCCTCGGGTGCAGGCAAGAGCACGATCTTCGCGCTCGTCATGCGCTATTACGATCCGCAGTCAGGCAAGATCCTGATCGACGGCGTGGCTTTGCCTGATGCTGACCCGCAGGCCGTTCGGACACGCATCTCAACCGTGCCGCAGGATGTGGCGATTTTCGCCACCAGCGTGCGCGAAAACATCGCCTTCGGTAGACCCGGAGCGAGCGACGAGGAGATTGTGGCAGCGGCAAAGGCAGGCCTTGCGCATGATTTCATCATGGCGCTCGACAAGGGCTATGACACGGAAGTCGGCGAACGCGGTGTGACGCTTTCAGGGGGCCAGCGCCAGCGCATCGCCATTGCGCGGGCAATCTTGCGTGCTGCGCCCATCCTTCTTCTTGATGAAGCGACATCGGCGCTTGATGCTGAAAGCGAAATGCTGGTGCAAAAGGCCCTGGACAGTCTGATGGCTGATCGCACGACGCTTGTCGTCGCGCACCGGCTTGCGACCGTGCTCAAGGCCGACCGCATTCTGGTGCTCGACCATGGCCATATTGTCGAAGAAGGCACACATCAAAGCCTTGTCGAGAAGGGTGGCATCTATGCCCGTCTCGCCAAGCTGCAATTCGAGGCAGGTGCCGGAGCCTTCGCTGCGAAGTGAAACGGGGGGCGTTGCCCCCGTTATTTCTTCTTATCGTTCGGTCAGCTTCAGCTCGATGCGCCGGTTCTTGGATCGGGCATCGGCTGTGTCGGAGGCGTCGAGAGGTTGATATTCCCCAAAACCTGCTGCAACGAGCCGGTTGGCCGGTACGCCATTGGCGATCAGGAATTTGACCACTGCGGTTGCGCGGGCTGACGAAAGCTCCCA
This sequence comes from Brucella lupini, assembly GCF_002252535.1. Lineage (NCBI taxonomy): Bacteria > Pseudomonadati > Pseudomonadota > Alphaproteobacteria > Hyphomicrobiales > Brucellaceae > Brucella > Brucella lupini. The sequence continues at coordinate 72,577 of NZ_NNRN01000041.1, read as the reverse complement.
GTTGTCGCGGAAGCGTCCCGTGCCAGTCAGAGGCACATTATCCGTGTGACCGTCGACACGCAGTACCCAGTTGATGTCATCCGGGATTTCCTGGTTGAGCTGGATCACCGCATCGGCAAGTTTCTTCATCTCGTCCTGACCGGCAGGATTGATATCCGCCGAGCCTGTCGGGAAAAGAACTTCCGACTGGAAGACGAAGCGGTCGCCGACGATACGGATATTTTCCTTGTCGGACAGGATTTCACGCAGGCGTCCGAAGAAGTCGGAACGATAGCGGTTCAGCTCCTGCACACGCTGCGCCAATGCGACATTCAGGCGGCGACCGAGATCGGCGATCTTGGCGTTCGATTCGCGATCGCGGCTTTCAGAAGCGTTGAGCGCATCTTCAAGTGCTGCGATCTGGCGGCGAAGGGCTGAAATCTGCTGGTTCAGCAGTTCCACCTGACTGAGTGCACGAGCGCTGACCTGCTTTTCGGCATCAAGGCTTTCGGACAGTTCGCCAGCGCGCTTTTCAGCGGCAGCACCTGCGCCGCTGCCTTCGTTCAAAAGGCTTTGCAGACGTGAACGCTCGCTTTCCGTGCTGGACAGCGAAGCCTGCAGATTGGCGATGGTGTCCTGCATGTCCTGCGAATTGCTGCGCTCCAGCGACAGAAGCTGTGTCAGTTCCTGTATCTGGCTATTGAGCCGTGCGAGAACGCTATCCTTGTTGTTCACCTCGCGGCTGAGCAGGAATTGCGCCAGCACGAAGACGGTAAGCAGGAACATGATTGCGAGCAGCAGCGTCGTCAGGGCATCGACGAAGCCCGGCCAGTAATCGACATGCCTCTGGGAGCGGCGGTTGCGGGCGAGGGACATGGCTGCTTACTCCGCCTTGTCCGTGCGATCGGATTTGCGGTCGTGCGAGCGCTCGCCGATGGCCTTGGTGAGACGATCAAGCGTCTGGCGGATAGCCTTCTGCTCGTCCGCCTGTTTTTCCACCCAGTCGCGCATGATCTGCTGCTCGCTGCGCATGTTCTTGACGAGGCCCTGTATGCCTTCGGCAAGATTGGCCAGCGCTGCCGTGGTGCGCTGCGTGGACGCGTCGCCGCCATGCAGGTTCTGCAACCGGTCGGCCAGAACGCGGATTTCTTCCGTGCCTCCATTCTGGTCGGCACCGATCTCGGTTCCGATATCGGTGACGGAGGAAAGCCAGTTTTCCAGTTCGGTATAGAAACGGTTTTGCGCGCGGCCCGCCTGAAGGTCGAGGAAGCCGAGAATCAGCGAACCTGAAAGACCGAACAGCGAAGACGAGAAGGCCGTGCCCATGCCGGAAAGCGGAGCCTGCAAGCCTGCCTTCAACGCATCCAGTACATCGCCGGTGCTTCCTGAATTCGGGTCGAGGGTCTGAATAGTGCGCCCGATGGAGCCGACCGTTTCGAGAAGGCCCCAGAATGTTCCGAGCAGACCAAGAAAGACCAGAAGCCCGATCAGATAGCGCGATATATCCCGGCTTTCATCAAGACGTGTCGCGATGGAATCGAGGATCGAACGCATGGAGGCAGTGGAAAGCGCCATCGACTGGCGGCGGCCGATCAAAGCCCGCATCGGTGCAAGCAGGACGGGCGGTCGCGTGGTGCCGTCGCGGTCACCGTCGCGGAATGAGTTGACCCAGCGAATCTCTGGCAGAAGTCGCAACACCTGTCCGAAGGCCAGCAGAATACCGACCAGAAGAACGCCGAGAATGAGCCCGTTAAGGCCGGGATTGGTGACGAAGAACGTATGGATCTGCCGCATCAGGATCGCGGCCAGAAAAGCCACGATAATAAGGAAGATCGCCATGGAGAGAATGACAATGCGCGGGCTCGACAGGCGGTAGGGGTCGTAATCGCGTCCCTCGTCCAGACGGTCCCGGGAAACTCTCAAATCGCTCATGCGTTCCGCTCCATGGTCGCGTGTTTGAAAAGAAGCCTACTTCATTAATTCGTGAAGCGGAATCATTGGAACAAGAAAATTACGCGGATTTGTGGAGTGTGCTGTCAGGCTCGCGGGATGGTCTGAATATCGTAGAGCAAAAAGTTTATAATATTAAATCCCGTGATCTTAATATAATTTATTTCTTATATATACCTATATAATTGATGGTAATAAATAAATTATAAGTTGCTATTTTTAAGTTTTCTAATTTTGATAATTATTGCTTCGTACACTCAACTTTGTGAGAGGGACTAAGCATGAATTGGTGGAATATTCTTGGGAATATACTTGAGGCTCTGGGAAAGTTTCTCGGCCAACTGTAGCATAATTTTCTATAGATACGCTCTAAATTAATAAAAAGGCCGAGCCATTTAAGCGCTCGGCCTTGTTTCTAGATTGCTGGAGATGACCCAGGTGAAACAAACCATTGGATCGACAAAGCAGCAGGTCTTTTTTAGATCGGTTTGTTGATCGTTTTCAGCAATGCCTTCTGAATGATTTCATTGCCTGCAACGATGGTCTTGGTGCCGAAAATGTCCTGACCGCCATTCTTGTCCGAGACGAAACCGCCGGCCTCGCGGATCATCAGAATGCCTGCGCCGAGATCCCACGGATGCATGCCATCTTCCCAGAAACCATCCAGACGGCCGCCTGCAACATAGGCGAGGTCGAGTGCAACGGCGCCCATGCGGCGAATGCCTGCTGTTTCGGCCATGACATTGCGCAGTTCGACCAGATAATGCCCGTGATGGCCGCGACCCAGATGCGGGATACCCGTGCCGATAACGGAATCGACCAGCTTGTTGCGTGATGCGACGCGCAGGCGACGGTCATTGAGGAATGCGCCACCGCCGCGCTCTGCGGTGTAAAGCTCATCCATGGCCGGATTGTAGATGACGCCGGCGACAATCTGCCCCTGACGCTCGAGAGCGATGGAGACTGCGAAAACTGGAATGCCGTGCAGGAAATTTGTGGTGCCGTCGAGAGGATCGATCAGCCAGCGGTGCTGTCCGTCCTTGGATTCAACCTCGCCGGATTCTTCCATCAAGAAGCCATAATCCGGGCGGGCGCGGCTCAATTCCGTATAGATGATCTGTTCGGCGCGGCGGTCTGCCTGGCTGACATAGTCGCCGGGGCCCTTGAGAGAAACCTGAAGATTCTGGACTTCACCAAAATCGCGAGCGAGGCTGCGGCCGGCCTTCATAGCGGCCTGTACCATAACGTTGAGAAGGGCTGAGCGGGCCATTTCATTGTCCTTGTAAGCACGATCCCGAAGCGTGGATTTTGAAAGGGATCAAGCAGTTAATCATAAACAGAATGTCGAACATCCGAACCGAAACACATTCGGTGGAGGTCGAGGAATTGAGCGATCTGAGAAAGAACGGTCGCAAACTTTGCGACATGGATAAAGTGGTGCCTGATTCAGGCACCACAAATCTCGTTTTTCGTATTAAGCGCGGCTGACGTAGGTCAGTTCGTTGGTATCAACGATCACGCGTTCGCCGGATGCGATGAACGGCGGAACGAGGATGCGGATACCGTTTTCAAGTACAGCCGGCTTGTAGGACGAAGCAGCGGTCTGGCCCTTGACGACCGGGTCGGCTTCGGTGATGGCAAGCGTGACCTGATCCGGAAGGCGAATGCCGATAGGCTTTTCTTCATAGAGTTCGACAGTAACCATCATGCCGTCCTGAAGGAAAGCGGCACGGTCACCGACGAAATCCTTGGCCAGCTCAAGCTGTTCGTAGGATTCGGTGTCCATGAAGATCAGCGCTTCGCCCTGTTCGTAGAGGAACGAGAAATCCTTCTGTTCCAGACGAACGCGCTCGACGGTTTCTGCAGCGCGGAAACGTTCGTTGAGCTTGGTGCCGTTGATGAGGTTCTTCAGTTCGACCTGATTATAAGCGCCGCCCTTGCCAGGCTTGACGGCGTTGGTCTTGACCGCAACCCACAAGCCGCCAGCATGTTCGATGACATTGCCGGGGCGGATTTCGTTACCATTGATCTTCATGAGCTTGATCCGGAATGAAAATGTGAAACCATGTGCGGTTCGACGCATGACGACGAAAAGGCAACCGTCCGGCATTATTCCGGAGATTGCGCACCTGCCTTATACTCGAACCACGATAATCGGCGTCTCAAGACCATAAAAAGGCGCTTGGCGCAAGCCTGAGCGCGAAAAGAGAGCCAATGCAGCCTCAAAATTCGCCCAAAAATCAGCGGACACGCAGATTGTTGGCAGTTTCTATGGCCTGTTTAATCTGGTCGTCAGCCAGTCCGTCCATCATGTCGTTGAGGTCTGGTGAGCGAAAACCGGCGCGCTGGGCAACAATATACCAGGCCGCTGCTTTGACGAGATCGCCTTCTGTGCCGATGCCATCGCGATAGAGGCGGGCGAGCCAAGCTTGCGCCATTACCATGCCGCGCTGTGCGCCAAGACGCATCCAGCCAAACCCCTGTTCGTAGTCGCGGTCGCCACCGCGGCCCTCAATCAGCCAGCGGCCCAGATCGAACTGCGCCGTATCATAACCCTGTGCGGCAGCAAGCAGGAGATAGACGCGCGCTTTCTTGTCGTCGCGGGGGATGGTCGGGGTACCGTTGGCATAAATCTGGCTGAGTGCATATTGTGCATCGGCCAGCGTGGCCCCGGCCGCCTTCTCGAACCACGGGAAGGCGAGATCGATGCCCGGCTTGCCCGGCGTTTTTTCCATCAGCATCTGGCCGTAGTTGAACTGCGCCATGGCATTGCCACCCTCGGCAGCCTTCTTCATCAGTTCCTCTGCCTTGACGGGGTCTTTCCTGGCGTAGGTGCCCTGAAGCAGAAGTGCGGCATAGCGGAACTGCGCTTCTACAACACCGTTATTGGCTGCTTTCTCGTACCATTCCGCCGCCAGTTTCTGGTTGGCGGGGATGCCAAGGCCGCGCGCATAAATTTCTGCAATGAGTGTCTGCGATGCTGGGTCGCCCTTTTCAGCCTGTGGCTTGGCCAGATTGAAAGCGGTCAGATAAAGGCCACGCTGAAATGCACCGAAAGCCTCGTCTGCCGGTTTGTCGCCGAAACGGCTTGGGTCGATGTGGGGCATCGGTTCGGTCGTTGCCGGTTGCGGCAGCATCACCGGCTTGGCAGGCTTGTCGGCTTTCTTATCCTGATGATCGCCCTGATGGCTGTTCTTTTGACCGCGCACCGGCTCGCCCGCTGCCAGAGCAGGCAGGACCGGCAGCGCGATTGTCAAAATGGCAGCGAGAAGAAGTTTGTTCTTCATGGGCATCGGCAAGACCTTGATGAAGGGATCAGTTTTCAAAGCGTGGCGCGTTCTCATCGAGAAGCCGGTTGGCTTCCGCGACAGCTTTTGCAGGGTCTTCGGCGTCGAAGACCGCCCGACCGAGCGCAACGAAATCCGCGCCGGTTTCGGCTGCGGGGATGATGCTTTCCAGCGTGCTTCCGGCTTGCGCGATGCTGGGAATTTCCACCATCTGCGACCACCATTCGGCCAGCGACAGGTTGCGCGGATGGGCATCCGGCTTGTTATCCGCACCGATCTTGCCGAAGAAAACATAATCGGGCTGCAACTCGCCGATTTCCATTGCGCCATGGCGGTCGCGCAGATTGCCGGTGCCGACGATCATCTTCGGCGTATGTTTTTCGATCGCATCTGCCAGATCGGCAGCCTTGCCTTCGATATGAACGCCATCTGCACCGACGCGACCCGCGATGCGCGTATCGTTCAGGATAAGCGCGGCGGCGCCTTTTTCCTGAATGACGGGGATGACCTTTTCAGCCGTGGCCTGAAAAGTGGCTTCGTCGAGATCGCCGGTGTCGAGAATGACGCTTGCAACGTCGCCACCCGAGAGCGCAGCCGTCAAAAGCTTTGCGAGGGCCGCGCCGTCGGCAAGTGGAGGCGCAACCAGCACGATGCGGCAGCGTTCGGTTTCAGTCTGGTGAGCGGGCGTGTTCATGAGCCAAGCCTAACGGGAAAAACGTGATGGAATTCGGGCAATAGAGGCGTTCTGTTTACCGGAAACGGAAGCGGGGCTCTATCTATTTGTTTTGTCGCATTTATGCGACGCAACCGGGCTTCGGCAAGTATTCATTGGCGAAACCTTCTCGGGGCCGCGCCTGTCCGGGCTGGCATAATGTTATCCACTGGAACGAAAGTTGATCGGAACCAACCCGGTTCTGCCGGGATTAACGCATATATAAACCACACCAAGACCGGGCGCTGAACGCTCCGGCAGAACGTGTGAAACTGTTCCGGCTACCCATCCGGAATGACACGAAGAAAAGAGGAAAGGCTCGCAATCCCAAGTGCAGGCACTTTCCTTCAAAGATAGGCAGGCTGGTAAATGAATATTGCGACCGCTAGAGAAGCGATGCCCGCACAACCGACGAAAATGCGCGACACGCGCATCGACGTGTTTCGTGCGCTCGCGCTGCTAACGATCTTCATCAACCATGTGCCCGGCACGATCTACGAGCATTTCACGCACAAGAATCTGGGCTTCTCCGATTCGGCTGAAGCTTTCGTGCTGATTTCCGGCATGGCCGTGGCGCTTGCCTATGGATCTAAATTCGCTCCCGGCAACCGCCTGCTTCTGTCGCTGAAAATGTGGCGCCGCGCTGGTGTGCTCTATACGACGCACATCATGACGACCATGGCGACCATCGCCATTTTCGCCGCTGCCGCTATCTTCCTGAAGCGTTCGGAGTTGCTTACGCAGATCAACATCGCGCCGCTGGTCAAGCACCCGGTCGAAGCGCTGTTCGGCATCGTCACGATGGGGCATCAGCTCGGCTATAACAACATTTTGTCGATGTATGCCGTGATGCTGGTTTTGACCCCGATCCTGCTTCTGCTTGCGCGCATCAGCCTGCCGCTCATGCTCGGTGTTTCCGGCACGGTCTGGTTCCTGTCAGGCCTCTATCATGTTGCGCCGGTAAATTATCCGACCGAAGGCGTCTGGTTCCTCAATCCGCTGTCGTGGCAGTTCCTGTTTGCAATCGGTATTGCAGGCGTGATTCATGTACGTCGCGGTGGCGAGCTGCCGAAGCATCCGCTGCTGATCGGTCTTGCCGTTGGCTATCTGGTGCTGGCGCTGGCATGGGTGCGTATTCCGCTTTGGGGCATCGATGCGTCGATGGGCTTGCCCATGGTTCTTACCGGCTTCGACAAGACTTTCCTGTCGGGTCCGCGTCTGCTGCACGTGCTGGCGATTGCTTATCTCATCGCCGTCGTTCCGACGCTGAACAATATCGCCCGGACTGCGCCGGATAATCCTCTCGCCGTTCTCGGCAAGCATTCGCTGCCGGTCTTCATTGCCGGTACGCTGCTGGCAATGGTTGCGCAGGTGATGAAGCTCGTGAACCCGGGCGGCCTGCCTTATGACACTTTGCTGATCGCAACCGGCATCGTGATGCAGTTCGCACTGGCCTATTATCTGGAATGGCTGCCAACCATCGGTTGGGGCAAGAAGGGGGCTCCCGTTTCGGCAAAGCCCGCTGTTCCTGCTGCCGAACCCGTCAAGATGCAGGTTGCGTCAAACTCCAAACCCGCGATGCAGCGCTATTAACCACTACTGATCAGCCGCCCATTTCGGGCGGCTTTTCTTTGAGTGAAAAGTGCCGGATTGCGTGAGATTATCCACAGCGCTACGCAGAAATTAACCATTCATTAATCTTAAGAATGTTAAATGGTTTACATCCAGTTCGGCTGGATTCTTACCGAGTGGTTTAGCCACTCTGTTTGACGCCTCCCTGTTAAACTCCTGAGAGCCGCCATTGCGGCTCTTTTTTTGTGCGCTTTTTGCTGCATATCGGGGGAATATCGATTTCCACATGCAGGCGCGCGGAACGGAACAACTGCCCAATCCGTTCTAAAGCGTGTCGCGCCTTGTCATATTCAAACGACACGCTTTAATCTTTTTCACGCATGTCCTTGTCCCAAAACCGGTTTCCACTTTTGGGGGACATGCTTTGTTACAGGCTTTCGTCAAAAGCCTCTGAAAATGTTAACCGAATGTTAAACATAAACTTGCGCGACGGTGTATGAAGGTGCAGTTTATCGTGGACTTGTTTAGCACAGCTGTTCCGTCTCAGCCTCCCCCATGGTCGAACAGCGGTTCAATGGTTTCATTCGTATCCGTCTGGCATATCCCACTGGACGAATACGGCAACGGAATGGGCCGCCGATACAGGCGGTCATGCAAGGTAGCAGAGCAGTGATTAGCGAACAGAGCCAGATGCCGAGCAATATGATCAGCCTCGCAGAGCGCATGGTTTTCTCGGATTCGTTCAAGCCGATCTATGCAGAAGGCATGGATATGGTCGAGGAAGCGGCAAGCTATCTCGACGGCGAAGGCCGTGAGGATGCGCGCAATCTTTCGCGTGTGGCTGCGACGCTCTATGCCGCCGAATCGATGCGTCTGACCACGCGCCTGATGCAGGTTGCTTCGTGGTTGCTGCTCCAGCGCGCGGCGCGCAACGGTGAAATGACCCGTCAGCAGGTTGCAGCCGAGAAAGCCAAGGTGCGTCTTGATACGCCATCGGCGGGTGAAATCGCGCAAGGCTGGTCCGAATTGCCTGCAGCATTCATGGAGCTGGTCGAACGTTCCATGCGCCTTCAGGCGCGTGTGCGCCGTATGGACCGCGAAGTTTACGGTGAAGTGGTCTCGCTGCAGGGCGTTCCACGTGGCAATCCGGTTTCCGAACAGATCGTATTGCTCAAAACTGCTTTTGGCGCTTCATAACGATTGATTATGTGCGCCCTTCGTGGCGCATGTTTCTCTTTTGTTCACTTTTCTGCTGTCAAGTGAATCCGTCTGAGGATAGGGTTCGCTTATGAAAGAAACGATTCGCATCATTGGTATCGATCCGGGCCTGCGCCGTACCGGCTGGGGCATTGTCGAATCGTTAGGCAATTCACTGCATTTCATCGGTTCGGGGACGGTGACCTCGAATGCCGAGATGGATCTTGCATCGCGCCTCTGCCAGCTGCATGAAGGTCTTTCCAAAGTCCTGCATGAATATATGCCGCATGAGGCGGCGGTTGAACACACCTTCGTCAACAAGGATGCAACGGCGACGCTCAAGCTTGGTCAGGCGCGCGGCATTGCCTTGTTGGCTCCCGCGCAGGCTGGACTGCCCGTTGCCGAATATGCGCCGAATGCCGTGAAGAAGGCTGTAATCGGCGTTGGACACGGTGAAAAACAGCAAATCCATATGATGGTGAAAGTGCTGATGCCGCGCGCATCGTTCGATACGAGCGATGCCGCCGATGCACTTGCCATTGCCATTTGTCATGCGCATCACCGGCAAAGCATCGCAAGTGCGCGCCGGTTGCAACAACTTATCGCGTAGGTGGCCATGATCGGTAAGCTCAAGGGTGTGATCGATGAAATTGCCGAGGATCATGCCGTCATCGACGTGCATGGTGTTGGCTATGTTGCGTTTTGTTCGGCGCGCACGCTCGGCAATCTGGGCGGTGCGGGCGAGGCGGCCATCCTGTTTATCGAAACCTATGTTCGCGAAGACATGATCCGCCTTTATGGCTTTGCCAATCAGCTTGAGCGCGAATGGTTCCGCCTGTTGCAGAATGTGCAGGGCGTTGGCGCCAAGGTGGCTCTCGCCGTGCTCGGCACGTTGTCGCCGTCGGAACTCGCCAATGCAATTGCACTGCGTGACATCGCCATGGTTTCGCGCGCGCCGGGTGTCGGCAAGAAGGTTGCTGAGCGCATCGTGACCGAACTCAAGAACAAGGCGCCTGCCTTCGCTGGTGATGCGAGCGGCACGATCGGACTCAAGCAGGAACTTGGCGCGGGCGCTGCTCCGGCGCCGGTTGCCGATGCGGTGTCGGCGCTTTCCAATCTCGGCTACTCGCGTGATCAGGCCGCCAATGCCGTCGCCGCGGCCTTGAAGGAAGCGGGGGAGAATGCCGATTCGGCCAAGCTCATCCGCCTGGGTCTGAAGGAATTGTCGCGGTGATTTACTTGCCTGAGCGATATGTTCATGCGAGGAGGATGGCATGAGCGACCGCAACCCTCTCATTGATGCTGACAGACGCGTAGACGAAGACAATACGCTGCGCCCGCAGACGCTTGACGATTTTGTCGGCCAAGCGGCAGCGCGCGCAAATCTGAAAGTCTTTATCGAGGCCGCCAAAGTGCGTGGCGAGGCGCTTGACCACGTCCTGTTCGTTGGCCCTCCGGGTCTAGGCAAGACGACGCTGGCGCAGATCATGGCCAAGGAGCTGGGCGTCAATTTCCGTTCCACATCCGGCCCGGTTATTGCCAAGGCGGGCGATCTTGCGGCTCTGCTGACCAATCTGGAAGAGCGCGACGTTCTGTTCATCGACGAAATCCATCGTCTCAGCCCGGCAGTGGAGGAAATCCTCTATCCGGCCATGGAGGATTTCCAGCTCGACTTGATCATCGGCGAGGGGCCTGCCGCGCGCTCGGTGAAGATCGATCTTGCCAAGTTCACGCTGGTTGCGGCAACGACCCGTCTCGGGCTTCTGACGACGCCGTTGCGGGACCGCTTCGGTATTCCGACACGGCTCAATTTCTATACGGTTGAGGAACTGGAATATATCGTGCGGCGTGGTGCGCGCATCATGCAGATGGGTATTTCGCCGGATGGTGCGCTGGAAGTCGCCCGCCGTTCGCGCGGCACACCACGTATCGCCGGACGGTTGTTGCGCCGTGTGCGCGATTTCGCGCTGGTCGCCGGCGCCGATGTCATCGATCGCAAGATCGCTGATGAGGCGCTGTCACGCCTTGAAGTGGACAACCGCGGGCTGGATCAACTCGACCGGCGTTACCTCAATATTATCGCACGCAATTTCGGCGGCGGTCCGGTGGGGATCGAAACCATTGCCGCCGGCCTGTCTGAGCCGCGTGACGCAATTGAAGACATTATCGAACCCTATCTGATCCAGCAGGGTTTCCTGCAGCGCACGCCACGCGGTCGCGTCTTGACGGCTGTCGCCTGGCAGCATCTCGGATTGCCCGCGCCTGCTGAAATCATCCAGCAGTCGCAATACGGCCTCTTCATGGAAGACGAATGACGGAACGACAGGAACAATTGGCGCAGGCTGCTGTGTCTGGCGAACTGAAAGACGGCGCGCATCTGCTCTATGCGCGCATCTATTATGCCGATACGGATTTTTCCGGCTTCGTTTATCACGGTCGCTATCTGGAATTCTACGAACGTGGACGCACGGATTTCCTGCGTTTGCAGGACGTTCATCATATCGAATTGGCTGAGGGCGCGCTTGGTGAAGAAATGGTCTGGGTCGTTCGCCGCATGGAGATCGATTACAAATCGCCCGCGAAGATGGATGACCTTATTCTGATTGAAACCCGCGTCAGCGAAATTCGCGGCGCGCGGGTCATCATGGCGCAGAAAATTACCTGCGGTGAGCGTCTGCTGTCGGAGGCGAAGGTAGAGGCCGTGATGATAACCAAAGAAGGTCATCCGCGCCGCATTCCCGACGAATGGCGGGAAGCCTTCACCAACAACCGCAAGAACTGAGTCCCAGGACCGCTCCAATGTCTGTCTTCACTGGCATGTTCGTGCGGAATTCGATGCGCTAGCGGCAAATATACCTATTTGGGCGAATGCTAACGCATCTTTAACCATAATATTCCATTAATCACCCTGACGGAATCGGTGGAGAGGCAGGCTTGAAGCGCAGCGCCTTCCTTTCACCAAAATTAACCGTAACAAGCGCGTGATGGATTTAAAGTTGAAATCCGGAACGGCGGTTGCGGTGCGAAGTGTCGGCCGCTCGTCGGGCAGGTACGGCTTCAAGTTGAAAAGCTGCGCAGGTTTGGAGCGTCTGTTTTCAGACGTTGAGTAACGGATTTGCGATACCGCCCGGTCATGTGGCCGGGCGTTTGGATTCGAGGACGGTAGATCGATGGAAAATGTTGCGTTAGCGGCCCCCGCCGCCGATGTTACCCTCTGGGGCCTGTTCATGCAGGCGAACTGGGTCGTCAAGCTGGTTATGCTTGGCCTGTTGTTCGCCTCGATCTGGACTTGGGCTATCATCGTGGACAAGACGATTGCTTACGGACGGGCACGGCGCGCGATTGATCGCTTCGAGCAGACGTTCTGGTCCGGCCAGTCGCTGGAGGAACTCTATCGCAATCTCGGCGAACGCCGTACCACCGGCATGGCGTCCATCTTCATGGCCGCGATGCGTGAGTGGAAGAAATCATTCGAGAAGGGCGCTCGCTCGCCCATTGGCCTGCAGATGCGTATCGACAAGGCCATGGATGTCGCGCTGGCGCGCGAAAGTGAAAAGCTCGACTCGCGTCTGGGCTTTCTGGCGACCATCGGCTCTGCAGCCCCCTTCATCGGTCTGTTCGGTACGGTTGTCGGTATCATGACCTCGTTCCAGGCAATCGCCGCTTCCAAGAACACCAGTCTTGCCGTTGTGGCGCCGGGTATCGCCGAAGCACTTCTGGCAACGGCAATCGGTCTTCTCGCCGCTATTCCTGCCGTTATTGCCTACAACAAGCTGTCGGCGGATGCGGGCAAGATCGGCGGACGGCTGGAAGGATTTGCGGATGAATTCTCCGCCATACTGTCGCGCCAAATTGATGAGAAGCTGACGCCGCGTAATTAAGCGGCTTCAAGCATCGAGTGTAGTTTCAGCCTTCGGGAATCTTGCAATGGGCATGTCGGTAGGAAATCAGGGAATGCAGTCGGGCGGGCGCCGCAGGCGCGGCCGCAAGAAGGCATTGATGAGCGAAATCAACGTGACGCCATTCGTCGACGTGATGCTCGTTCTCCTCATCATCTTCATGGTCTCCGCGCCGCTGCTGACGGTTGGCGTGCCGATTGACCTGCCCGATACGCAGGCCAAGGCGATGAATGCCGATACGCAGCCGATCACTGTTTCGGTTAACAGCGAAGGCAAGATCTTCCTGCAGGAAACCGAAATTCCGATCGATGAAGTGGTGCCGAAACTCCAGGCTATCGCCAAGACGGGCTATGAAGAGCGCATTTTCGTGCGTGGTGACAAGGCTGCCGATTACGGCACCGTCATGAAAGTCATGGCCCGCATTTCCGCCGCCGGTTTCAAAAATATCGGCCTTGTGACCCTCCAGGAGCAGGATAGCTGACGCCATCATGAAGGCTGGCCTGACATCTTCTGTTGCCTTGCATGCCGTTGCGGTCGCGCTGGCAGTGGTTTCGTTTTCCTCGCCGAAGGCTTTCGACGTGCAGGATTCGGAATCGTTCCCGGTTGATATCGTACCGATCGAGTCGATGACGCAAATCCAGCAGGGCGAAAAGACTGCGCCCATGAAGGAAAAGTCGGCTCCTGTGCCGACAACCAAACCGCAGACTGTTCCAAACGCCGAGAATTTTGGCGATCAGGATATCGATACCCAGACGCCGCCAAAGCCCGATGCAAAGGCGAAGCCAATCGAGGCGGCGGAAGAACCCAAGGCGCAACCGGAACCGGTAAAAAAGCCGGAACCGAAGCCTGATCCGAAACCGGAACAGAAGCCTGAGACCAAGCCGACGCCGGTTCCGGCGACGGAAGTTCAGGCTAAGCCGGAAGAAAAGCAGGAAGTGAAGCCTGATCCGGTGGCGGAAGCCATTGAGAAACAGGCGGAAACCCCTGACGCTGAAACGCCGAAGCTGCCGGACAAGGTGCCAGCGCCCGACGCCAAGCCGAAGCCGCCGCAGGCGCAGACAGCAAAGACGCCGGACCGCAAACCGACGGAAGATAAGAAGCCGACGCAGAACGCCGCTCAGACTTCGAAATCGAAGAATGATGCGATTGCCGATGAGGTTGCTGCCCTTCTGAATAAGCAGAAGGCGGCAGGCGGCGGAGCCAAGCGTTCCACCGATCAGGCATCGCTGGGCGGCAAGAAGAATACTGGCGGCTCCAAGCTCAGCCAGAGCGAAATGGATGCGTTGCGCGGTGCGATTTCCAAATGCTGGAACGTGCCTGCCGGTGTGGCCGACGCGCCGGGACTGGTCGTGACCGTCAAGATGAAGCTGAATCAGGATGGCTCCATTCAGGGTGTCCCTGAAGTGACATCGGGCGGCGGCGGTGACGGTGTTGGTCGTGCAGCAGCCGAGAGCGCCAAGCGCGCTGTCGCACGCTGCGCGCCGTACAATCTGCCAGTCGACAAATATGATTCATGGTCGGAAGTGATCGTCAACTTCGACCCGAGCGAAATGTTCTGACCGGGTTTCCGGTCGCCAACCAACTTACTGCAAGGACAAAGAGGTCCCAGAAGACATGAAAATCGGCATCATCAATACAAAGATCCGGACGGTCTTTTCGGCTTTCGCGTGTATGATTGCCGCAAGCCTTGTCTGCACCATGCCGGCGCGCGCCGTCGTGGAAATCAACATCAACAAGGGGGTGATCGAACCGTTGCCGATCGCCATCACCGATTTCCTTTCGGCTGATCAGCTCGGGCCGAATATCACGTCGGTCATCGCGGCCGATCTTGAGCGGTCTGGTCTTTTTGCACCGATCGACAAGGGCGCCTTCATCGAGAAGATCTCCAATCCGGACGCGGCTCCGCGTTTCGAGGACTGGAAGGTCATCAATGCGCAGGCGCTTGTCACGGGCCGCATCACCAAACAGCCGGATGGCCGTCTCAAGGCTGAGTTCCGCCTGTGGGATACGTTCGGTGGCCAGCAGATGATCGGCCAGCAGTTCTTCACCACGCCGGACAACTGGCGCCGCGTCGCCCATATCATCGCTGATGCGATCTACGAACGCCTGACCGGTGAAAAGGGCTACTTCGATACGCGTGTTGTTTTCGTCGATGAATCCGGCCCGGCACAGAAGCGCGTCAAGCGTCTTGCCATCATGGATCAGGACGGCGCCAATGTGCGTTACATTTCCGACGGTCGCGCCATTTCGCTGACGCCGCGTTTCTCGCCGAACCGTCAGGAAGTCACCTATATGTCGTTCGAAGGCGGTTCGCCGAAGGTGTATCTGCTGCAGCTCGAAACCGGCCAGCGTGAACTCGTCGGCAATTTCCCCGGCATGACCATTGCTCCGCGTTTCTCGCCCGATGGCCAGAAGGTTGTGATGAGCCTGCTTCAGGACGACGGCAGCGCCAATATCTATACGATGGACCTGCGCAATCGTTCGACCACGCGCCTGACCAACAGTCAGGCGATCGATACGAGCGCGTCCTATTCACCGGACGGATCGCAGATTGTTTTCTCCTCCGACCGTGGTGGACGTCCGCAGCTCTATGTCATGGGTGCTGATGGCTCCAATCCGCGCCGTATCTCGGCCGGTGACGGCAGCTATTCCACGCCGGTTTGGTCTCCGCGCGGTGATCTCATCGCCTTCACCAAGCAGTCGCAGGGCCAGTTCTCCATTGGTGTGATGAAAACTGACGGTTCGGGCGAACGCCTGCTGACCTCGGGCTTCCACAATGAAGGCCCGACCTGGGCTCCGAACGGTCGCGTGCTGATGTTCTTCCGCAAGGCGGCGGGTGCAGGCGGTCCGAAGCTCTTCACCATCGACCTGACCGGTCGCAACGAGCGCCAGATCCAGACGCCGAACTTCGCATCCGATCCGGCCTGGTCACCGCTGCTCGAATAGCGGATTCGCGGATAGTTATGGAAAGTGAAGGCGCGAAACTCCGGTTTCGCGCCTTTTTCATGGATAGAACGGTTCCGGTTCAACCGGAAACGGGAAAACGTTCTATCTCCTTGTTTTATCGCATTATCCTCACGCAAAACCGCTTCGCACTTTTGCAGGAAATGCTCAAATTGCCACAATCATTGCCAGGAAGCCGTGTTTCTGCCGTATTTTGCCCCCAAGGGCTAACACCAGAACTGCTGCCGGAAATCGCCGGTTGCATCTGGCCGCAAGAAAATATTAACCATACTTCTTGAGCCTGTCTTAACCTCAATATGATTATTGGATGGTTACGCAGGAACATCAAATCTTAAGGAGCTCCGGCCCATGCGCCGTATCCAGTCGATTGCACGTAGCCCGATCGCTATTGCCCTTTTCATGTCGCTCGCCGTTGCCGGTTGTGCGTCCAAGAAGAACCTTCCGAACAATGCCGGTGATCTGGGTCTCGGTGCAGGCGCTGCAACGCCGGGTTCCTCGCAGGACTTCACGGTCAATGTTGGCGACCGCATCTTCTTCGATCTCGATTCTTCGCTGATCCGCGCCGATGCACAGCAGACGCTTTCCAAGCAGGCCCAGTGGCTGCAACGTTATCCGCAGTACTCGATCACGGTCGAAGGCCATGCCGACGAACGCGGTACGCGTGAATATAACCTTGCTCTCGGCCAGCGCCGTGCAGCTGCCACCCGCGACTTCCTCGCTTCGCGTGGCGTCCCGACCAACCGTATGCGCACCATCTCCTACGGTAACGAACGTCCGGTCGCAGTTTGCGATGCCGACTCGTGCTGGTCGCAGAACCGTCGCGCCGTCACCGTTCTCAACGGTGCAGGCAGCTAATCTGCGGGCACCTGACAGTGTTACGGAAAAGCGGCTTTCGAGCCGCTTTTTTCGTTTTTGACCGCCTGTTTGGTCGTTTCGACAAACTTTGGCCGAAGTCGCACTTGTCATAGTGAGCGTCAAAAGGCCTTCGCTTTTCGCATTATCCGACGCAAAACCGCTTCGCACTTTTGCGGGAAATGCTCTAAAAGCGGAGCTGATCGTGCGGCAATCATGTTCAGCGTCTGTTCAGGCGCGACACTCGATCATCGTGTTCGCCCCGAATTGGATGGGTGAATCGGATGGATGAATTAGCAGGGGCAAAAGGGAATGAGGAAACCAATGAGGAAAGTGACGCTGGCAATTGCCATGCTGCCGCTTTTGGTGAGTGCTCCGGTTCTGGCGGCATCTGTTTCTTCGCAAGGGGGGATTCAGCTCGCGCAGGCAGGTGCTCCCGGCGGCGATCAGTTTTCGCAGCAGGTCTGCAATCTGGCACATCAAAACGCCCAGTCCTATGCGCGCATCTTGCAGCTTCGCGACAAGATGCTGAAAATCCAGCGCGACAACGAAGCGCGTTTTCAGGCCTTGGAGAAGGGCCGTGGCGGCGCCCAGAATCATGTCAGCATCGGTTCGACAGCAATTCTCGATGACGCCATGCGTGATAATGGCAGCGGCGGCGGTCAGGGCGGCGGCTATCAAAGTCCCGGCCTGCAGCAGGAACTGGTGCGCAACCTGACCGGAAAGGTCGAGGACGTGGACGCCCAGATTTCTTTCACCGACAATCAGCTGCAAAAGACGCAGGAAGACAATGAATTCCGGTTTGAAGAACTGGAAAAGAAGAACGGCGTAACCCCGCCTGCTTCCAGTGGTGCAGCTCAAGCGGCTCCCGCGGCAGCATCGCCGGGCGCCGATCTCTGCGCGCAGGGCATGGGCAACCCCGCTGCGATAGCAGATGCGCTGGGTGCGCGTGCGGAAGCCATGAACTTCCAGATCCTCGAAATGCAGGATCAGATGCAGAAGATGCAGGAAGCAAACGAAGGCCGTTTCCAGTTTCTGGAAACCGGCAAACGCGCCGATGCGGAAGTGCAGCAGGCTGGCGGCGACACGTCGCTCGCCGATGCTGGTTCCAGCCAAGGGACCAGTCAGGGCAATAACGGAAACCTCGTTGGCGGGGTTTCCGGAAGCGCCCCGCAGAACGGTGGATACAACGCTTCTTCGCAGACTGCGGCCAACCAGTCTTCTGGCGCCGATTCCATGGCTATTGGTTCGAACGCACCCGCACAGGGTGGACCGGAACGTGGCGAGCCGCCGCAGTCGCTGGGTTCCATCCGGTTCGACGCCAATGGCAATGTAATCGGCGAAACGCTTGATGCCACACCGCGCACGGCACAGCCGGGTGCGGCACCCGGCGCCACCTCGGGAGGAAATGCTGCAGGCGATACGGTTGCATCCCTTCCGACGGACGATAATCCCAGTTCGCTCTATCAGGCTTCCTATCAGTATCTGATGTCGGGCGATTACAAGGCAGCCGAAACCGGCTTCCGCGAGCATGTGAAGCGTTATCCGGCTGATCCCAATACGGCGGAAGCACGCTTCTGGCTCGGAGAATCGCTTTACGGTCAGGGCCGTTATCCGGAAGCGGCGACGGTATTCATTGATACGCAGCGCGATTATCCCGATTCGAAACGCGCGCCGGAAAACATGTTCAAGCTCGGCATGACGCTTGAAAAGATGGACAATCGCGATGTCGCCTGCGCCACCTTCGCGCAGATTCCAGAACGTTACCCCAAGGCAGCGCCCGCGATATTGAAGCGCGTTGCCGATGAGCGCAGCCGCGCAAAGTGCTGATTGCGGAGTTATTTCGTGGGGCTTAGCCCAAGCAATATTTCCAAATTATTCGAGCCATTCGGATTTGAGCAGGCCAAGGCCGTCATAGCCGCCGTTTCGGGCGGCAGCGATTCTCTCGGCCTGCTTTTCCTCGTCCGGGATTATATGGCCATGCTCCAGAACCCACCCCGGCTGATTGCTGTGACGGTGGATCATCAACTGCGCGCCGAATCGAAGGCCGAAGCCGAAAATGTCGGGCTGCTTTGCCGGCAATACGGGATTGAACACCGCATTCTCGTCTGGGACGAGGCGAAGCCCACAAGTGGGCTTGCCGCTGCTGCGCGGACGGCGCGCTATCGGCTGCTGGTGCAGGCCGCGCGGGATGTTGGCGGAGCCTTCATTGTCACCGGCCATACGCAGGACGACCAGATCGAGACCTTTCTGATGCGCAAGGAGCGTAGCGCCCACGCCGAGGCGCGCGGGCTTGCGGCCATGTCGTTGCGCTCGTTGCTGGACGGTCTTGGGCTCGAAGGCTCGGTTGAACTTGATCGTCCTCTGCTTTCCGTTTCCCGGCAGACACTGCGCGATGAATTGCGGGGCAGGGGTATCAATTGGGTGGATGATCCCAGCAATGCCAACACCGAATATGAACGACCGAGAATTCGTCATGGCATTGCCGCCGAGGCTGACAGGCAGACGGTTCTCGACCAGATCGCCGAGGCTGGTGCTGCGCGCGAGCGGGACAATGCCGCCTTGATTGCTGCGCTGGGCAACCCGGCGAGCCTGCGCGCTGATGCGAACGGTGCCTTGCTCGTCGATCCGCAGCTTTACGCCGCGCTTCCCGGCAATGCGAGGCGGTTGTTCTCAGGATTGCTTGCGGCCATCGCTGGCGGACGCCGTTTCCTGCCGGGCGATAGCGAGCGGTCGCGTATTGAACGGGTTCTGTCTGGAGATGATGACACTCATCGCCTGACCGTATTCGGCGCCCTCATCGAGCGCGGCGACAGTGGCTCACCGCATCGGTTTCTTCGTGAAAAACGCAATCTGCCAAAGCTCCATCTGGAGCCGGGCAAGCCAATTGTCTGGGACGGGCGATTCCGTTTCTTGAACGAAGGCATGATGGATTTTGAGCTCGCTGCACCGGGACGGCAGGAACTTGCCGACTTCCTGAAGTCGCAGAATATCGAAATCGAATCTCGAAAACGTGAGGCCTTGCTGGTTTCACCTGCTCTTTATAGGGAAGGCAGGCTGTTCGCCTTGCTGTTTCTGCAGGATGGAGAATTTCAGCAAGACATTCATATCGAACGGCATTTTGCGATCTTCGATCACGTGTTGCCGGGGCATGATTTCGATCTTGCAAGGGCTGTGGAAGCCCGCATCGGACGTATCTGCGCGGAAATGTCCTAATTTTTGTAAACCAGAGTGAGAAGAATCGAGGATGCGGGGTCGAACGCGCCTTGGCAAGGCCATCCTTCGATCCTATGTTAGACCGAAACATCGTTCCGTGCCCGCGGAATGGCCGTGGTATCGATTGGACCCGATATGAATCCGAACTATCGCAACTTCGCCCTTTGGGCGATCATTGCTCTTCTTTTGATCGCGCTGTTCAACCTGTTCCAAAGCCCAGGTCAGCGCTCCAATTCCCGTGAAGTTTCCTATTCGCAGTTTATTGACGACGTTTCCAACGGTCGCGTGAAATCGGTCACGATTACCGGCCAGCGGATCAGCGGTACGTTTGCTGATAATGGCTCGACCTTCCAGACCTATTCGCCGGGCGATACAGGTCTTGTTTCGCGCCTTGAAAGCAAGGATGTCGCGATTACTGCGCGCCCTGAAACCGACGGTTCCAGCTCGCTGATCGGCATTCTCCTGTCGTGGCTTCCGATGATCCTGATCCTCGGCGTATGGATTTTCTTCATGCGCCAGATGCAGGGTGGCTCGCGCGGTGCGATGGGCTTCGGTAAGTCCAAGGCCAAGCTTCTGACGGAAGCACATGGCCGCGTGACTTTCCAGGATGTGGCTGGCGTTGACGAAGCCAAGCAGGATCTTGAAGAAATCGTCGAATTCCTGCGCGATCCGCAGAAGTTCCAGCGTCTCGGCGGCAAGATTCCGCGTGGCGTGCTGCTCGTGGGCCCTCCCGGCACCGGTAAGACGCTTCTGGCGCGCTCCGTAGCAGGCGAAGCCAATGTGCCGTTCTTCACCATTTCCGGTTCGGACTTCGTTGAAATGTTCGTCGGCGTCGGCGCAAGCCGTGTCCGCGACATGTTCGAACAGGCCAAGAAGAATGCGCCTTGCATCATCTTCATCGACGAAATCGATGCCGTCGGTCGTCATCGCGGCGCGGGTCTTGGCGGCGGCAATGATGAACGCGAACAGACCCTCAACCAGCTTCTGGTGGAGATGGACGGTTTTGAAGCCAACGAATCGATCATCCTGATCGCGGCGACCAACCGTCCCGACGTTCTCGATCCCGCGCTCTTGCGTCCGGGTCGTTTCGACCGTCAAGTTGTGGTTCCGAACCCGGATATCGTCGGTCGCGAACAGATTCTCAAAGTGCATGTGCGCAATGTACCGCTTGCACCCAATGTCGATCTCAGGGTTGTCGCACGTGGCACGCCGGGCTTCTCCGGCGCCGATCTCGCCAACCTCGTCAACGAAGCTGCCCTCATGGCTGCGCGCCGCAACAAGCGTCTTGTGACCATGCAGGAATTCGAAGACGCCAAGGACAAGATCATGATGGGTGCGGAACGCCGCTCCGCCATGACGCAGGAAGAAAAGGCCAATACGGCCTATCATGAAGCCGGTCATGCCATCGTTGCGATCAACGTGCCGAAGGCTGATCCGGTCCACAAGGCAACGATCATTCCGCGCGGTCGTGCGCTCGGCATGGTGATGCAGCTTCCGGAAGGCGACCGTTATTCGGCCACCTATACCTGGATGGTATCGCGTCTTGCCATCATGATGGGCGGTCGTGTGGCCGAAGAGCTGAAGTTCGGCAAGGAAAACATCACTTCCGGTGCTTCCTCCGATATTCAGCAGGCCACCAAGCTTGCCCGCTCGATGGTGACCCAGTGGGGCTATTCCGACAAGCTTGGCCGTGTGGCCTATGGCGACAATCAGGAAGAAGTCTTCCTTGGCCATTCGGTGTCCCGCACGCAGAATATTTCGGAAGAAACCGCGCAGATCATCGATGCCGAAGTGCGTCGCCTGATCGACGAGGCGTATGCCGAGGCGACCCGCATCCTGACCAAGAAGAAGAAGGACTGGATCGCGCTTGCCGAGGGTCTGCTCGAATATGAAACGCTCTCCGGCGACGAGATCAAGGAACTGATTGCGGGCAATAAGCCGTCGCGCGATCAGGGCAACGATACGCCGTCGCGTGGTTCGGGTGTGCCGAAGGCTGGAAGCCCGCGCAAGCGCAAGGGCAGCGAGCCTGGCAACGAACCGGGTATGGAGCCGCAGCCGCAATAAGCTGTCTGAAAGCGAAATCAAGAAAGCCGGGCTTGTCCCGGCTTTCTTGTTATCTGGCTTTGTTTGGGCTTACCGCAAAGGCTCATTAAGGATTTCGGCGCATCATATTGCGTCAGATTACGACTTAGGACGTGGGAACGTTAAACCTGCCGCAAAAGGCGAAATTGCATTTGTGGGTGTTTTCGCGTTAAGAACAGCGAAAATCTGCTGTCCGGCAACCGGCAGCCATTGCTCGCCGATCAATTCAGGCGGCATATATTTGAAGACATAGAGAGCGGTTCATGGCTCAGCGCAAGGCGAAACAGATGACACGGAAATATTTTGGAACCGATGGCATTCGCGGACAGGCAAACAGCTTCCCGATGACACCGGAAGTTGCCATGAAAGTCGGTATGGCTGTCGGTCACATCTTCCGCCGCAAGGGCCAGACTTCGCGCGTTGTGATCGGCAAGGATACGC
This sequence comes from Brucella lupini, assembly GCF_002252535.1. Taxonomy (NCBI): domain Bacteria; kingdom Pseudomonadati; phylum Pseudomonadota; class Alphaproteobacteria; order Hyphomicrobiales; family Brucellaceae; genus Brucella; species Brucella lupini. The sequence goes on along the minus strand of NZ_NNRN01000041.1, from coordinate 50,426 downwards.
GCCGTTCGGGCTATATGCTCGAAAACGCGCTGGTGGCCGGTTTTACCGCTGCCGGTATGGATGTTTTCCTGCTTGGCCCGATCCCGACGCCTGCCGTTGCAATGCTCTGCCGCTCGCTGCGTGCCGATATTGGCGTCATGATTTCCGCATCACACAATCCATTCTATGACAATGGCATCAAGCTTTTTGGTCCGGATGGATTCAAGCTTTCTGACGAGATCGAGCTGAAGATCGAGGCGATGATCGATGGTGATCTGACCCCTTATCTGGCCAGCCACGGTGATGTTGGCCGCGCCAAGCGCGTCGATGGGGACATCTATCGCTATATCGAATTCGCGAAGCGTACACTGCCGCGCAATATCGACCTGAACGGCCTGCGCATTGTTGTCGATTGTGCGAATGGCGCTGGTTACAAGGTTGCCCCTGCTGCCCTGTGGGAGCTGGGTGCGGAAGTCATCACCATCAACAACGAGCCAAACGGCATCAACATCAACGAGGATTGCGGTTCGACGCATCCGATCGGCCTGATGAAGAAGGTTCATGAAGTGCGCGCCGATGTCGGCATCGCGCTGGACGGCGATGCGGACCGTGTGCTGTTGGTCGATGAAAACGGTACCGTCATCGATGGCGACCAGCTGATGGCCGTGATCGCTGAAAGCTGGGCTGCAAGCGATCGTCTCGAAGGCGGCGGCATCGTGGCAACCGTCATGTCCAACCTTGGACTGGAGCGCTTCCTTGCCGACCGTCATCTGACGCTGGCCCGCACCAAAGTGGGCGACCGCTATGTGGTCGAACATATGCGCGAACATGGCTTCAATGTCGGTGGCGAGCAGTCCGGCCATATTGTTCTGTCCGATTATGCGACGACGGGCGATGGTCTCATCTCGGCATTGCAGATCCTTGCCGTCGCGCAGGAGCAGGGCAAGCCGATCAGCGAAATCTGCCGCAAGTTTGATCCTGTGCCGCAGCTTTTGAAGAACGTTCGTACCTCGGGCGGCAAGCCGCTGGAGAACAAGCGCGTGAAGAGCGCAATTGACGAAGCTACCGAGCGTCTTGGCGTTCAGGGCCGTCTGGTTATCCGCCCATCCGGCACGGAGCCACTTATCCGCGTCATGGCAGAAGGTGATGATCGTGGTCTGGTGGAAAAGGTCGTCAACGATATCATCGACGTGATCTCGTCCGAGGGCAGCGCTGCGGCCTGATGCCTTTAAAGATAATGCGAGCAAAGGCGCGGGTTTTGTCCCGCGCCTTTTGCGTTTGGAATGCATTTTATACATTAGCGAGTGTTAATGAAATTGGTAAAAAAACAAGGTTAAGTTGTATTTAACTTTTGCCGAATAGTCTCCCCTCAAACATCCGTACCCGTCGCGTTCAGCGGCGCGATTCTCCGATGGGGCAGACATATGAAAAGTTTTACGAAAGCTCTTTTTGCCGGTGTGACGGCATCGGTTGCCCTGATGGCTGCAGCGCCCGTCGCACTTGCTGCGGACATTCTGGAACCAGTTCCAGAAGTTCCGGAAGTCGTTGTCGTTCCGCCTGCCGTTGGTGGCTGGTATCTGCGCGGCGATATCGGTTACTCCAAGGCCAAGTTCAAGGATGCCGACTACGCGACCATCGATAATTGCGCGACCTGCGGCGGCTCGCCGACCTTCGGCAGCAACACGCTTTATGGCGATCTCAAGGGGTCGTTCCTCGTGGGCGGCGGTGTCGGTTATCAGGTGACGGATTATTTCCGTACCGATCTGACGGTCGACTACATGACCCGCGCCAAGTTTGATGGCCACACTTATGGTTCGGCCTGTAACGGTGACATCAACTGCGCTTCCGACGAGCGCGGTCGCTTCTCGGCTCTCTCCATTCTGGCCAATGCCTATGTCGATCTCGGCAATTTTGCCGGCTTCACGCCTTATGTCGGCGCTGGCATTGGTGGCACGCGGGTGAAGTGGGGCGATCTCGACGATGTTCGCTATGGTGGTACGCAGGAAGGCGCTGCCAACTGGCGCTTTACCTACGCGCTCATGGCCGGTGCGTCGGTCGATCTCACACAGAACCTCAAGCTCGATGCGGGCTATCGCTATCGCCATATCAATGGCGGCAAGATGTTTGAAGGCAATCAGTGGATCGGTGACGGATACGACAACGGCATGAACGTGCATGATGTGCGCGTTGGCTTGCGCTATATGTTCGGCGGTGCAGGCCCGGCCTATGCTCCGCAGCAGGTTTCGACCATCGTAGACGGTCCCGTTTACAAGTAATTGCAAATCGCGCGATGAAAATAAGGCCCGGTCATCCGGGCCTTATTTGTTTAGAAGTACAGTAAACATATCCCTATATTTATGCGATCTTAACCATGTTCATTCATACATGATGATACATTCATAAGCGGGGATATCATCATGTCTATGCAATGGCGTGCTTTCTGTTCGTCGGCTGCTTTGCTGGCCGGATTATGCGTCGCATCGCAGTCTTTTGCCGCCGATCTCGATATGATCAGCTACGAACCGGGCGCTCCGGTGCAGCAGCCGGTCGAGGTCGGGTCCGGTTGGTATCTGCGCGGCGATATCGGCTACAATCTCTCCTCCAAGGTCAAGGTTCAGACAGAGACATCTTTCTGGAGCGCATCGCAAAGCTATGATCTGGACAAGAATGTCGTGCCGTCCGTCGGTGTCGGTTATCAGTTCACGGATAATCTGCGCGGCGACGTGACGCTTGGCTATTCCAAGCAGAGCTTCGACGACCTGGACGTCGATGTTCGTAGCTGGGACATGATGGCCAACGCCTATGTCGATCTCGGCAATTATTACGGCTTCACACCTTATCTGGGTGCAGGCCTTGGCTTCGCCAATGTGCGCTATTCCATTGATACGGCCTATGGTAACTACAAGACCGACGATGATTATCGTCTCGCCTGGGCGCTGATGGCGGGTGTGGGCATCGACGTGGCATCCAACATCAAGCTTGATATCGGCTATCGTTATGGGGTCATCGAGGGTGCTGATATTGCAAGTGCTGCAGGCCTCACGCTCAGCGACAAGGATATTCAGTCCCATCAGCTGCGCGCCGGTGTGCGCTTCACGACCTGGTAATACCAAGTCTCATTGAGTTTGGCTCATCGAGACCTGGTTAAGTCCGTACGGTAATTGAGCATTTTCAGGGTGTGATGTGTTAGCATCTTAGCGCCCTGCTATAATTGCAGCGGGCCTTTCGGCCCGCTTTGCAGTTTATTGTTTTAGTTGCGTCGAATTTTTCGTTTTCATATGCGACCCGAATCCTTACAGGTGAAAGAATGCGTCGAGCGCGTTTCCTGAAAAGGGGAGGGTTATGAAAGCAATTGCAGCATTTTCAGATTTCGTAGGCCGGACTTTTGCCATCTGGGTCATTGTCTTTGCCATTCTGGGCTTTGTTCTGCCGTCTACGTTTAGCGTATTTGCGCCATGGATTGTGGTTCTGCTCGGCATCATCATGTTCGGGATGGGCCTGACTATTTCCGGCAAGGATTTTGCGGAAGTCGCCAAACGACCTTTCGAGGTCGCCATCGGTGTGCTGGCCCAGTTCATCATCATGCCGCTTCTCGCCGTGTTGCTGACGCGTATCATCCCGATGTCACCGGAAGTGGCTGCGGGCGTTATTCTGGTCGGTTGCTGCCCCGGTGGAACGGCCAGCAACGTCATGACCTATCTGTCGAAGGGCGACGTGGCACTAAGCGTGGCCTGCACGAGCGTCACGACCTTGCTGGCGCCTCTCGTGACGCCTTTCCTGGTCTGGTTCTTCGCCAGCCAATATCTGCCGGTCGATGCGATGAGCATGTTCATCAGCATCGTGAAGGTGATTCTCCTGCCTCTGGCGCTGGGTTTCATCCTGCAAAAGCTGGTGCCCGGTTTGGTCAAGGCGGCTGTGCCCATGTTGCCGCTCGTGTCAGTCATCGGCATTGTGCTCATTGTTTCCGCCGTCGTGGCTGTCAACAAGGCTGCTATCGCCCAGTCTGGCCTGCTGATCTTTGCGGTTGTCGTTCTGCATAACAGCTTCGGTCTGGTTTTAGGCTATTTCGCAGCGCGCTTCGCGGGTCTGTCGCTTGCCAAGCGCAAGGCGATCAGCATCGAGGTCGGGATGCAGAACAGTGGCCTTGGCGCGGCGCTCGCCAATGCGCATTTCTCGCCGCTGGCGGCTGTGCCGAGCGCTGTTTTCAGTGTCTGGCACAATATCTCCGGTGCGCTGATTGCGAGCTATTATGCGCGCATGGAAGAAGAGCCGTCTGAAACGAAGACAGCGACACGATAACGAAATTCTACCCGCCCGAAGCAACTCGGGCGGGTTGGGTAAAAATATTCCCAGAAAGGCGTATTGATGAAAAATGCGCTTTCAGCTATCCCAGTAAGTGGGCCACGTCTCCCCAACGAGACGCGTGCTATCTGAGAGGATAGAAACAACATGACGACGATTGCGAAGCCGGCAGTTCGCCCGGCTAATCCTAATTTTTCATCCGGTCCCTGTGCAAAACGTCCCGGCTGGTCGCTGAATGCGCTGGTCGATGCGGCGCTTGGCCGTTCGCACCGTGCGAAAATCGGCAAGACAAAGCTCAAAGAGGCCATCGATCTTACCCGCGAAGTGCTGCAGGTGCCTGCCGATTACCGTATCGGTATCGTGCCTGCTTCCGACACCGGCGCTGTCGAGATGGCGCTGTGGTCCATGCTCGGCGCACGCGGCGTCGATATGGTCGCGTGGGAAAGCTTCGGTTCGGGCTGGGTCACGGATGTGACCAAACAGCTCAAGCTTGAAGATGTTCGCACCTTCGAAGCGCCTTATGGTGAGATTGTCGATTTTTCGCAGGTCGATTTCGACCGCGATGTGGTCTTCACCTGGAACGGTACCACGTCCGGCGCGCGCGTCCCGAATGGCGATTTCATTCCGGCTGACCGCAAGGGCCTGACCTTCTGCGATGCAACATCTGCCGCTTTCGCGCAGCGTCTCGACTTCCCGAAACTCGATGTCGTGACCTTCTCCTGGCAGAAGGTTCTGGGTGGCGAGGGTGCACATGGCATCCTGATCCTCAGCCCGCGTGCTGTCGAACGTCTGGAAAGCTACAAGCCTGCTTGGCCATTGCCGAAGATTTTCCGCATGACCAAGGGCGGCAAGCTGATCGAAGGCATCTTCGTCGGCGAAACCATCAACACGCCGTCCATGCTCTGCGTGGAAGACTACCTCGATGCGCTGAAATGGGCGAAATCGCTCGGTGGTCTCGATGCGCTGGTTGCGCGCGCCGATGCGAATTTTGCAGTTCTCGACGGCTTTGTCGCAAAGACGCCGTGGATTGCCAATCTGGCCGTGAAGCCGGAAACGCGTTCGAACACTTCCGTCTGCCTTACGATTGTCGATCCGGAAGTAACGGCCTCGTCTGCCGACGAGCAGGCCGCTTTTGCCAAGGGCATCGTCACTGCGCTCGACAAGGAGGGCGTTGCCTATGACATTGGCGCTTATCGCGATGCACCTTCGGGTCTGCGCATCTGGGCCGGTGCCACGGTGGAAACTTCCGATCTGGAAGCGCTGACGCATTGGCTGGATTGGGCTTTTGCAACGCAGAAGGCTGCGCTGAAAGCTGCTGCCTGAGCATTTCGTGCATGACGCCGTGGTCCGCGTTGGGGCGGCCACGGTCCGCATCCCCCATTATTCATAGCATTTCCTGAAGCAGATCGGTCTGTGTTTACAGGAAATGTTTGGTCTGAAAATGTTTGAAGGAGGCCTCCATGGCACCTCGCGTTCTCGTATCCGATAAGCTTTCGCCCACTGCCGTCCAGATTTTCAAGGATCGCGGCGTGGAAGTCGATTACCTGCCTGATCTCGGCAAGGACAAGGAAAAGCTTCTCGAAGTCATCGGCGATTATGATGGTCTGGCGATCCGTTCGGCCACCAAGGTCACGGAAAAGCTGATTGCAGCTGCCAAGAAGCTCAAGGTCGTTGGTCGCGCCGGTATCGGCGTGGACAATGTCGATATTCCGGCGGCTTCGCGCCGCGGTATCATTGTCATGAATACGCCGTTCGGCAACTCGATCACCACTGCCGAACATGCCATTGCGCTGATGTTCGCCGTGGCGCGGCAATTGCCGGAGGCAGACACCTCCACCCGCGCAGGCAAGTGGGAAAAGAACCGCTTCATGGGCGTGGAAATCACCGGCAAGACGCTGGGTGTCGTCGGTTGCGGCAATATCGGTTCGATTGTCGCGACCCGGGCCATCGGCCTGAAGATGCATGTGGTGGCTTTCGATCCGTTCCTGTCCGAATCTCGTGCGCAGGAACTGGGCGTTGAAAAGGTCGAGCTTGACGAACTGCTTGCCCGCGCCGATTTCATCACGCTGCACACGCCATTGACCGACAAGACCCGCAATATCATCAATGCGGAAAACCTGGCCAAGACAAAGCCGGGTGTGCGTATAGTCAATTGCGCCCGCGGTGGCCTGATCGTGGAAAAGGATCTGGTGGCAGCGCTGAAATCCGGCCATGTGGCCGGTGCCGGTATAGACGTTTACGAAACGGAACCGGCGACGGAAAACGAACTTTTCTCGCTGCCCAATGTCGTCTGCACGCCGCATCTCGGTGCATCGACCTCGGAAGCGCAGGAAAATGTTGCGCTTCAGGTGGCCGAACAGATGTCGGACTATCTCGTGAAGGGCGCCGTTTCCAACGCGATCAACATGCCGTCGATCACGGCGGAAGAAGCGCCGCGCCTCAAGCCGTTCGTAAAACTTGCCGATGTGCTTGGCGCTTTCGTCGGTCAGGTCACGGATGAGCCGATCCAGGAAGTGGAAGTGCTGTTCGACGGTTCCACCGCCACGATGAACACACGCGCATTGTTGAGTGCGGCTCTGGCCGGTCTCATCCGTCCGCAGGTTGCCGACGTTAACATGGTTTCCGCACCGATCATGGTGAAGGAACGCGGCATCATCGTTTCGGAAGTCAAGCGCGACAAGTCCGGTATCTTCGACGGCTATATCAAGCTGACGGTAAAGACCACCTTGCGTGAGCGCTCCATCGCCGGAACCTGCTTCTCGGACGGCAAGGCGCGTTTCATCCAGATCAAGGGAATCAATCTCGATGCCGAGGTTGGCCCGCACATGCTTTACGTCACCAACAAGGACGTTCCGGGCATGATCGGCCTGCTTGGCACGATCTGCGGCAAGCATAATATCAACATCGCAAACTTCTCGCTCGGACGTGACCATCCGGGTGGCGATGCGATCGCCATGCTCTATGTGGATGAACAGATTCCACAGGCAGCACTTGACGAACTGACGGCTCAAGAGGCAATCAAGGCGGCAACACCGCTTGAGTTCAACGTCGGAGAAGTTTGAGAAAATGGTTGAAGAGATGGTACAGCCGGAATGGCGGCGCATGCACGAGCAGGATATTGCGGGCGTGACTGCGGTTGCTAATGTTGTCCATCTCGACTTCTTTGAAGATGAGGCGGTCTTCCGGGACCGCTTCAAACTCTATCCGGCGGGCTGCTTCGTGCTCGCCCGTGATACCGAAATCCTTGGTTATGGCATCAGCCATCCGTGGAAGCTCGATACGGTTCCGGCTCTCAACGCCGTTCTGGGCGAACTGCCGGATGATACCAACACCTACTATATCCACGATATCGCGCTTCTGCCCGACGCCCGTTCCAGCGGCGCTGCCACACGTGTCGTGGAACTGATGGCCACGCAAGCCGAACGCGACGGCTTCGTCACCATGTCGCTCGTTGCAGTCAACGGCTCGCAAGGCTTCTGGGAAAAGAATGGCTTTGTCGTCCGCGATCTTCCGGCACTTGAGGAAAAGCTCAAGAGCTATTCGGATGATGCGCTCTATATGGTCCGCGCCGGCTAGGTTCGGTGATATTCAGTCTCTGGCGGTCTGCAAATGGCGCTCTTTTGCGCTTCCGGTGCTCACGTACTCATAGTACGTTGCGCGCCGGTTCTCAAAGATCACCATTTTCGCCTCCCCAGAGACTGAATCTCTACCGACCTAGTTCCGCGCACTAAAAATCGCGAATTTATTGCACGAAAGAGTCGCGCAATCCCGTTTCAATCTGTATAGAGACGAGGGATCAGCACCCTGTAGCCTCAACTGGCGATGACCGGGCCGCTTCGATCCTTGGATTTTCAAATAGAAGCCAAGGAGTTTCTTCAATGGCAAATGTGGTTGTCGTCGGATCGCAATGGGGCGATGAGGGCAAGGGTAAGATCGTTGACTGGCTGTCCGAACGCGCCGATGTCATCGTGCGCTACCAGGGTGGTCATAACGCAGGTCATACGCTTGTTATCGACGGCGTCAGCTACAAGCTTTCGCTGCTGCCATCCGGCCTCGTGCGCGGCAAGCTGAGCGTCATTGGCAACGGTGTCGTTGTCGATCCGCATCATTTCGTTGCTGAAACCGAGAAGCTGCGCGCACAGGGTATCGACATCAACCCGGATGTGCTGCGTATTGCTGAAAACGCTCCGCTCATCCTTTCCATCCATCGCGATCTCGACGCCATGCGCGAAGGCTCCAATTCGGGTCTCAAGATCGGCACGACCAAGCGCGGCATCGGCCCAGCCTACGAAGACAAGGTTGGCCGTCGCGCCATCCGCGTCATCGATCTGGCCGAGCCGGAGACGCTGCAGCCAAAGGTCGAACGTCTGCTCGCGCACCACAATCTGCTGCGTCGCGGCATGGGTCTTGAGGAAATTGCGGTTGAAACCATTTTGACCGAACTGACCTCGGTTGCCGATCAGATTCTGCCCTATATCGATCAGGTCTGGCGCGTTCTCGACGAACGTCGCAAGGCGGGCGACCGCATCCTGTTCGAAGGCGCGCAGGGCGCACTGCTCGACAACGACCACGGCACGTATCCGTTCGTGACGTCCTCCAACACGGTTGCCGGTCAGGCTGCCGCCGGTTCGGGCCTCGGTCCGACGGCCATCGGTTATGTGCTCGGCATCACCAAGGCCTATACGACCCGCGTTGGCGAAGGTCCGTTCCCGACCGAACTGAACGACGAGATCGGCGAATTCCTCGGCACCAAGGGCCATGAATTCGGCGTGGTGACGGGTCGCAAGCGCCGCTGCGGCTGGTTCGATGCCGTCATTGTGCGCCAGACGGTTCGTACTTCCGGCATCACCGGCATTGCGCTCACCAAGCTCGATGTTCTCGATGGTCTGGACGAAATCAAGATCTGCGTCGCCTATGAACTCGACGGCAAGCGCATCGACTATCTGCCGTCCTCCATGGGCGCGCAGGCACGCGTCAAGCCGATCTATGAAACCTTGCCGGGCTGGTCGGAAACGACCGCAGGTGCGCGTTCGTGGAACGATCTTCCGGCGCAGGCTGTCAAATATGTCCGTCACATCGAAGAACTGATCGGCGCGCCGGTGGCGATGCTCTCCACCAGCCCGGAACGCGAGGACACGATCCTCGTCACTGATCCGTTCCACGACTGATTGTTTGCAGTCAATGAGCGATATGTTCGGAGCAGCTTTTCCGGAAGCTGCTCCGATTTTTTTCGACCGTTGTACAAAGAACGCAATCGGCCGTACAAAGCTTCGCATCAGGGTGAATTTTGCCACTATTTCACCGCATCGTTTTGAAAGTCTTCGCTAAATCGTAGCCAGAGACTTTGCTTTCCCTTGATTATTGTGATTATTGGGACATTTATTGCATCCTGTGCTTATTGTTCATCTGGACGGGCGGAAACCGGGTAAGACGGAATGGCGGATTTTGTAGCGGTACTGAAAAAGACGATCGATGCGCAGGCGGACAAGTCGCCCGAATTGCGCCAGCGCGTTTACGCGAAAGCGCGCGCAACGATCGAGCAAAAGCTTGTTACGGCAAATGCCTCGCAGGCTGTCGCTGTCCGCCAGCGCAATATTCTCGAAGATGCCATTGCCGAGGTTGAAGCCTTTTATGCGCCGCCAGCCGCCGTACCGGAAGAGCCGGTTGAGGATGCGCTGGAAGATTTCCTGCAGGAGGCGAATCAGGACGCAGCAGAGCGCGTACCGTCGCATGAAGATGATGACGAACCCGCATTCTCCAGTGCACCGCGCGATGAGCGTCGCGACAATTTCTCCAGTGAAGATGATGACGCACCGGCCTTTGCAGCCGAGCGCAGCGACGACTGGAAACTGGACCGCGCCAAGGAAAAGGCGCAGGCCCGCCGCAGCGAATATATCGAACGCACCTCCAAGAAGGAGCAGCGTTCCTATAAGGGGCTGATTGCAGCTCTGGTCGCCGTTCTGGTTCTCGGCGGTGCTGGCTATGCGGTCTGGGCCAACAAGGACAAGATTCAGGAACTGGCGTCGAGCCTTGGACGCAGCGATGCGCCTGTGACCGGTTCCGATACCGGGACGCATCCCGAAGATTCGACGACTCCGCCAGCCGACACCAACACGGCGACAACGGGTGGCGAGCAGACACCGGAACAGCCGCAGCAGCCTGCAGGCGAACCTAAAATGACGCAGCGGCTGATGCCTGATGGCAGCGAAACCGATAGTGGATCTGCCGGTGCTGCAAACGGTATCGGCGAGGGTACGTCGACCGCTGCTTCCACGCCTGCACCTGCTGAAACCAATACACAGACCGGTGCGCAGCCCGGACAGAACCAGACCGTTGCCGTCGGCCAGCAGGCGCTTCTTTATGAAGAACGCGGTGGCGCCGGTTCGGATTCGGTCGAGCGTGGCAATGTGGTCTGGTCGACGATCGAGGAAAGCCCGGAAGACGGTCAACCCGCTGAACCGGCAGTCCGCGCGACCGTTACAATGCCGACCAGCAAGGTCGAGCTGAAAATGACCATCCGCAAGAATACGGATCAGTCCATCCCGGCGAGCCATCTGATCGAGCTGGTATTCACCGTGCCAGAAGGGTTTACCGGTGGCGTCGTGGACAATGTACAGCGCATTACCTTCAAGGACACGGAACAGGCGGCAGGCAATCCGCTGATTGCCGTGCCGTCGAAGATCGGCGATAACTTCTTTATCGTGTGGCTGAACGACGCCCGCACGGCGCAGGACACCAATCTTTCACTGATGCGCCGCCTGCAATGGATCGATATTCCGATCTCCTATCGCAACGGTCGCCGCGCCCTTATCAGCCTTGAAAAGGGCGTGCCGGGCGAGAAGGCGTTCAACGACGTGCTCGGCACGAACTAGTCTTACATATCGAAACAGAAAAAGGCCGCTTTAAGCGGCCTTTTTTATTTTGACGCGAGCCGGGATGGTGCCGGTTACTTCTTTTCAGCGAAAGCCTTGATGGCCTTGGCGATTTCGTTTCGGGCTGCTTCGGCGCTGTCGAAGCCGCCCAGTTCAACGACCTTACGGCCTTCCGGCAACTGCTTGTAGACGCGGAAGAAAGCTTCGAGACGCTGCTGTTCGATCTTCGGCAGATCGGTGATTTCCTTGATGTTGTCATAGGTCGGATCGATGTCCTTGGTCGGGACGGCGACGATCTTGTCGTCCTGGTCGCCACCATCGATCATCTTCAGGACGCCGATGGGACGAACCTTGATGATCGCGCCGGGAACAATCGGTTCACGCGTATAGATGAGCGCGTCGAGCGGATCGCCGTCGCCAGCAAGCGTGCTGGTGATCGAGCCGTAATTGGCCGGATAAATCACAGGCATGGACTGGTAGCGATCGACGACGATGTGACCGGTCTTGTCATCGATTTCATATTTGGTGAAGCTGCCTTGCGGGATTTCGATGGCTGTGAAGAACTCCGTCCCGTCCTGTTCCTTCTGCGGATAATCGAGGAAGGAGACATATTCGGAAGCAGATGCGGCGGTGGCAGCGGTAAGCGCAAGAGCTGCGGCGAGCAGGAGCTTTTTCATGGGATGACCTTCGGGCTGAAGCATGTCTCCCGAAAGTGGGAACCGGTTTCGGAACAAGACATGCGTAAAAACAAAAGGCTGGAGCGGTTCCGACGAATCCGTTTCAACTGGCCCGCTCCAGGGTGAAACACACCCTCGTCCCTAAAGCCAATCCATTACAGTGATTTGACGGTTTTATATTGCTTGGATGACAGTTTCCGCGAGGAACCGCCTGCGATATTCCGCCGGACTGATCCCGATCTTCTGACGGAAATGATGGCGAAGCGTGTGGGCGCTTCCAAAGCCGACTGAAGCAGCAACATCGTCAATGCTCGCCTGTCCCTGAGAGAGCAATTCCCTGGCCGCCGCGATACGCTCCATGGTGAGCCAGTCGCCGGGCGTGGCGCCGGTTGCCTCAGTAAAGCGCCGCAGGAATGTGCGTGGGCTCATCCGGCACGCAGCCGCCATGCGCTCGGTCGTCCATTCCGTGGCAAGATTGGCGCGCATCCTGTCCAGAACCGGGCTGATTGCGGTGCCTTCGCGCCTTGTGACCGGACGCTCGAGAAACTGTGCCTGGCCGCCCGTGCGATGAGCAGGCATGACCAGCCGTCGGGCAACGGAATTTGCGGCGGTGGCTCCGAAATCCTGTCGAACGATTTCGATGAGGAGGTCTATTCCGGCTGCGCTGCCGGCCGAAGTGAAGATGCGATCATGTTCGCGATAGAGCGACGCATCATCGACATCTATTGCGGGGTGTTTGTTACGCAGCGCGTCGGCATAGCGCCAGTGCGTGGTGGCGGTGCCACCGTCGAGCAGTCCCGTCGCAGCCAGGACGAAAGCCCCTGAACAGATGGAGGCGAGGCGCGCTCCGCGCTGGTGGGCGTGTCGCAGCCTTTCGCTGATGGCTTCCGGCACCGGAATGTCCGCACCTTTCCAGCCTGGGACAATGATGATGTCGGCCTCGTCAATGAGATCGGGACCGCCATCGGGCGTGATGACGAACCCGCCATGTGCACGCAACGGGCCGTCTTCAATCGGGCAACTGGCGAAGCGATACCATCCCGGTCCCATTTCCGGGCGGGGCAGGCCAAAGATTTCGGCGACTATGCCGAATTCAAAGGTGCAAAGCCGGTCATAGAGAAGCGCTACGACGAGTGGGCCTTTAAGGTCTGGTATCTGGTTTGTCATTATCTTTACGTATATTGTCAATCACGCCAATTGCAAGTGAATTGGAGAATGGGCGACAATCTTTCCTAAAACAAAGGAGATCGCCCATGGATAGTGTGACAAAGACCGACAGGAAATCAGCCGTAACTGCCATCCCGCCAGCGCCAAGCGCATTGGCGCGGGATCATTTCGCAGCCGAATTCACATTCGAGACGGATTGCTGGGACGTGCACGATGCCTTGTCCAAAGGAGCCGATTTCGTGCTTCTCGACGTGCGTAGCCCTGTGCATTTTGCAGAGGCGCATATTCCGGGCGCAATCAATCTGCCGCACGGCAAGATTATCGAGTCCAAGATGGCGGAATGGTCGCAGGAAACGATTTTCGTCACCTATTGTGCAGGACCGCATTGCAATGGCGCGGCGCGTGGCGCCTTGCGGCTCGCCAATCTCGACCGGCCGGTCAAGATCATGGCGGGCGGGCTGACAGGCTGGATAGATGAAGGATTTGAACTCGCCAAAGGCGAGGGGGCTCAGTAACGCCCAAATAATTCTGCCGCAGAACGGTTGTCCGTCTGCGGCAGAAAGAACTTGTCAGCGTCGGTTTGGTGCCTTGTGACTTTAGGCGTGCGCTTCCTCGACATGGTTCAGCGCCTTCTGCTGCTTGTAGGCAGCGGCCTTCACCGCGGCCTGCACCTTTTCAAACGCACGCACTTCGATCTGGCGCACGCGTTCGCGGCTGATACCGAACTCGCTGGAAAGGTCTTCCAGCGTCATCGGGTCGTCCGAGAGGCGGCGCGCCTCGAAAATGCGGCGTTCACGGTCATTCAGCGTATCCATCGCCTGTTCGAGCATGGAGCGGCGGTTTTCCAGCTCGTCCTGCTCGATCAGAACCTGCTCCTGGCTGCTGCTGTCATCGACCAGCCAGTCCTGCCATTCGCCGGATTCGCCTTCCGAAGCGCGCAGGGGCGCATTCAGCGACGCGTCACCGGACAGACGGCGGTTCATGGAAACCACTTCGTCTTCGCTGACCTTGAGCTTGGTTGCGATCTGCTTGACCTGATCCGGGTTAAGATCGCCATCATCGAGCGCCTGAATCTTGCTCTTCATCTTGCGCAGATTGAAGAACAGGCGCTTCTGATTGGCGGTCGTTCCCATCTTCACAAGGCTCCAAGAACGCAGGATATATTCCTGGATCGAGGCCTTGATCCACCACATGGCATAGGTGGCAAGACGGAAACCGCGTTCAGGTTCAAAACGCTTCACGGCCTGCATGAGACCGACATTGCCTTCGGAAATTACTTCACCAATCGGCAGGCCGTAGCCGCGATAGCCCATGGCGATCTTGGCCACGAGACGCAGGTGGCTTGTCACCAGCCTGTGGGCAGCCTTGGGATCGGTATGTTCGTGGTAGCGCTTGGCCAGCATGTATTCTTCCTGCGGCTCAAGCATGGGAAAGCGACGAATTTCTTCCAGATAACGGGTAAGGCCACCGTCACCGGACGTGATGCTTGGGAGATTCATCTGGGCCATAGAGCACCCTCCTTTATAATTTCAGGTTCCCGTTTGGCGAACCTGTCGCGGGGGCTGCCTCCTGCACTTCCCTCTCGCGAGCCCTCATATATAGGCATGATTTTGGCGAAAACACGATCCTTTAACTCATGAAACAATCTGTCACTACAATGTGAACGCTGCTCAGGGCCAAAGGTTGCGTGGCTGGAGCATCTTCTGCATTTCCTGAAACACAGAAAATACCCTGTCTTTTTATTTTGCGCGCATCTTGTCCCGAAAACCGGTTCCCACTTTTCGGGATGCGCTTTGGTCTGAAATGAATTGTTTTTTGCGGCAAGAGAGCGGCTTTCACTGCAGCCGCGCCCCCGATCTTGATGATGGAAACAGCCTGTTGTTTATCAGCTATCCATCCTTTCGGCCAACCACGATAGTTGCCAGTATTATATAGAATGCTTCCGGAAATTTTCCAGGAGGTGCTCCATATCTTCCGGCACCGGCGCTTCGAAACGCATCAGTTCCTCCGTGGCCGGATGGGTGAAGGCGAGCAGCCAGGCATGCAGTGCCTGCCGGTGGAAACCGCGCACGGCCTCTTTCAACGGTTCCGGCAGCTTGTTGGCCTTGGTCTTGTAGGCGCTGCCATAGTCCATGTCGCCGACAAGCGGATGGCCGATATGCGCCATGTGCACGCGGATCTGGTGGGTGCGACCGGTCTCAAGGCGGCATTCGACGAGCGAGGCCAGTGCGGTTGCATCTTCAAGGGGGGCGAATTTTTCGACCGTCACATAATGGGTGATGGCGTGTCGGGCATCCTCGCGCTCTTCATTGACCACGGCCTGCTTGGTGCGGTCGCGATGCGAGCGTCCAAGATGCGCATCGATGAAGCCCTGCGGGCGCTCTGTCATGCCCCAGACGAGTGCGAGATAGGCGCGTTCCAGATCGCCGGTGCGGCCATGGTCGGCAAATTGTTCGCTCAAATGCCGATGCGAACGGTCATTCTTGGCCACGACCATGACGCCGCTCGTGTCCTTGTCGAGACGATGAACGATGCCGGGGCGGCGAATTCCACCGATGCCCGACAAGCTATCGCCACAATGATATATAAGGGCATTGACGAGTGTTCCCGTCCAGTTGCCGTTGCCTGGGTGAACGACAAGCCCGGCGGGCTTGTTGATCACGATGAGATCATCATCCTCGTAAAGAATATCGAGCGGTATGTTCTCGGCGATGGGTTCGGCTGGTTCCGGCTCAGGCAGCACGATGGCGATTGTCATGCCTTCGCGCAGCTTTTGCTTGGCTTCACGGGCGGGTGCGCCGTCGATGGTCACATGGCCTTCGGCAATCAGGGACTGAACGCGGCTGCGCGAGAGTTCCGGCCCCAATGCTGCGGCCAGCCACTGGTCGAGACGCTTGCCTGTGGCATCGGAGTCGGTCGTAAGCTCTTTCACTCGTGTCTTTCCTTTAAGAGAATGGGCCTCTATGAGAGCGGGCGTGTTTTAACGAAATCGTCAGAACAGCTCTATCTCTTGGTTTTACCGCATTTATGCGGCGTCAAATGTTTCCATTTGGCTGCAAAATGCTCTATCACGCGGCACACGCCATAACATGGCGAAGTTCGAACCGGAGTCGTTGAATGCAGGATCCACACTATCCGAGATACCAGAATCATCAGGATTCAGGCTATCAGGACTATCAGCAGGGCTATTACCCGGAAGAACAGGCCGAGCCCCAGCTTGATCCAGCCATGGAACGTGTGCGCCGCAAAATGATCCGGCTTCTGGCCGTCTCCATCGGTGTCATGCTGATCGGTCTTATGGCCGTGCTTGTCGCTGTTGTCTACAAGATCAATCGCGCGCCGGAAACCCCGCCAGCGGAAGAAGCCCGTTCCGATATCCCCGGACAGGCTGCGTCCGCTCCGGCAAAGCCGGAACCGCCGAAGCTGATCGAATCGCAGATCAACCTGACGCCGGGCACCCGTCTTCTCTCGCAAAGCCTTTCCGGCAACGAACTTTCGCTGGAAACGCTGCTGCCGGATGGCGGTACGGAACTCATCATCTATGACTATCGCGAATCGCGCATCATCGGGCGCATCAAGCTCGGCAATGTCGAATAATACCAAGTCGCGTTGAGTTTGACTCACCGAGACTTGGTTAAGCCCGTGCGGCGACTGAGCATTTTCAGGGCGTGGATAGCGTTAGCATCTCAGCGCCCTGCTATGAAGCGGATAGAGGCTGATCAGGGCGGCATGATTGCCGCCTTGTTTGTTTCTCCCTTCGAGGATTGCACTTTTTCTCTTTGGCGATTATATCAGCGACATGGCTTAAGCGCCCATCGTCTAGCGGTCAGGACGGCGCCCTCTCACGGCGCAAACAGGGGTTCGATTCCCCTTGGGCGTACCATCACTTCTTCCGGAGACAGTATTTTACACTTTCGCGGATGCGCGTTAGGGTCGATCCCGACAAGAGATCAACCAGGCGCGGAGGAACGATGAGCGTTTCAATCAAGACCGGATCGGCGAACCTCATCTGTGATGGTATCGATAAAGGTGCGGTGGAATATAGCGTCGCTATTCCCGATGACGGCGTGGACCTCACAAAGCGCGGCAAGTTCTGGGGCAGCAAGGATGCAATATCCGACGCGATGGGGGCATCGGCGGTCGGCCTCCGATCACATGAAGGCGACATCTATCCGGTGGCAGTCGAAGAGCTGGATCGCGACGGAGCAGCGCTCTTTACCGTGCTTGCTCCAGCCGATTGATAATCGCTGGCAATGGCTTTGGATAAAGCGGGTACGCACCGATTAGTGCGCAAGCGGGACTGGTGCTTTTCTGCTGTGGTGTCGCTGGCTTTTGGTGCTGCGACGGCACTCATATTCTTCTATATCGTGCTTTTTGGCGTCGGCGATGATGGATATCTTGTCATATTCAGCATCTATACTGCGCCTGTGGCGATAGTCTTCGGCCTTTGGGGTCTGTTTTATCGGCGCAGTTTTGTTGCGTTCATCGCCCTCTTCCTCTGTCTGTCTCCGCTCATCTATCTGAGCATTTTCTGATTTTTCCATGCCCTTCATTCGTGGATTTGGGAGAAGAGTTCCGCCGTTGCGGAACTCTAAACAAGGGATCACTTCTTGACGGGAGGCGGATCAAATTTAGTACATGCGTAATAGCCATTTCGGCATTTCTTGCAGATGCCCATGTCGCATTGGCTTACGCAGTCAGTACCCGTGGCGTAATAGCATTGGCCAGACTGTCCGGGAACTATCAGCAGACTTGCGGTCTTGTATGGCGTCGGTAGTTTTGTTTGGTTTGGCGCTATATTGCCGTTGGACTGGGCCATCGCACCGAAAGACGTGAGAGCTGCAATTGCCATTCCAAAGAATAAGATTTTTGCTTTCATGAATTTCTCCGTAGTTACCGGATAAGCGTATTTCACAATCCGATACAGCGCATTCGCAATAGAACGGGAGACAAAAAGTAGCGCTAGATCACAGATGATTACATGAGCGTTTTGGCGGCGAAGTCTGGACGTTATATTCGGAAAATCTGCAATTATCCCGTGTTCGCGGGATATGAATGTTGCGCGTACTGGTGGTAAAGTTAATGCATGTGGAAAAATGGATCGAATATTTATCCTCAAATCCATAATGCTGTCCGGGTGAAAGGTATTCTTTCCGAACCTTTCTCGCCTAGAGATGTGCGCCGGGTTGCTCCAGGCTGGCCTTATTCCAGATACTTCTCGTTCCTTGCCGAAAACTGCACAGACAACCAACCGGAAGGCAACGCGCTTTTCGTGCGGGTGGGCAGGGGACAATACCATCTGAACGACAAGGCTGTCGGGTTCGATTTCGAACGCTTAGTGGATCTTAGTCACTAAAGTACATTCACAGGAATGGGTTGGGGAGATTGGGGTTGGTCCAGTTGCAAAAATTTGCAACTGGCGGTGCGACGGTGCATAATCGGGGCATGAGTGAATCATACAAGAAACCCGATTATGAACAGGAACTGCGTCAGGCAGGTGTCCGCATCACGCGGCCGCGCCGGATCATCCTGAACATATTGACCGAGACGGAAGATCATCCCGACGCGCTGGAGATTTTTCGCCGCGCGGTCGAGATCGACAGCAGCATCTCGCTTTCGACCGTTTATCGCACGATGAAGCTTCTCGAAGAACGCGGTGCCATCCACCGGCACGCCTTCGCCGGAGGGCCTTCGCGTTTCGAACAGGCAAGCGGCGCGCATCATGATCACATCATCGATATGGATTCCGGCGATGTGGTGGAATTCCGCTCCGACAAGATCGAAAAACTGCAGGAAGAGATCGCCCGATCGCTCGGTTACGAGATTGTGCATCACCGGCTGGAACTTTATTGCAAAAAAATACGAAACTGACGGAACCAAGTTTCTTCTGCGGCGTTAAGCGCGCATGAAGGTCGTGACCCCGCCCCCACAACGCGGCCTTCAGAGTTCGCCTCAACCTCCCCGCACGAGGCGAGCGGCGAGAATGCCGCGCTAACCGTCAAACGTTATGCAGCTGGCGTTCCGCAAATTCAGAGCAAGCCGCCGTGGTTCAGGCCCAGGTCTGACCATGGCGGCTTTTTTTGTGGCCGTTGAGGAGCTAGCGCCTGATCAGGCGTCGAACTGTTCGGTCGGGATGACGAGCGAATAAACGGCCCCGGTTCCGTCGATACGATAATCGGCGTGACCATTGACGGAGGCGGGGACGATGCGTTGCAGCACCGCGCTGCCGAAGCGCGGATCGTGCTCGAAAACCTCGGGCATTGCCGGATTGGTTTCTTCCCAGCGGAATTCCAGCCTGTCATCGCCGCTGGCGACATGGATGACCTTCGCCGAAATCTTTACCCGGCCATAAGGGATCGAGAGGCCGCCGAAGGAAGTGGCGTTGACCACCAGTTCATGCAGCGCGAGGCCGACATGCAATGCGGCGCCTGGGAACAGATAGGGATTGTCGCCATCGATGCTCAGGCGTTCGTCGCTGACGTCGATATATTTTTCGACCTGTGAATGCACGAGATCGCGAAACAGTGCGCCGCGCCAGTTCGAATCGGTCACCAGATCCTGTGAATAGGATAGGGACTGAATGCGTCCGCGGAACTTCAACAGAAAGTCGTCGATGGAATCGGTGAAGCGTGCCGTCTGGCTGGCAATGCTTTGCACGATGGCCAGAAGGTTCTTGGAGCGATGACTGACTTCACGCAAGAGGGTCTTCAGCACCTGCTCGCGTCGCTTCAGTTCGCTGATTTCAATAGCCGTGGTGACAAGGCCCAGTATATTGCCGTTATCGTCACGATCGCAGTCGATGTGAAATTCGATCCAGCGCAGCTTGTCGCCATCATTGATGGCGATCTCCACATTCTGCGCTTCGCCGGTATCCAGCGCCGCGCGTTTCGCGCCGTCGAGTTTGTGCAAGGTGACGGAGAAAATGAAATCGCAGTCACTTCCACCGATTTTCCACTTTTCCTGCCAGTAGAGCGGGATGTTTTCCCCCCAGGAATAGATCAGATCGGGTGTCTGGTAGAGAACGCAGACATTGCTGTTGCGCACGGCCCTCAGCAAGGCCCGCAGCCGGGCTGCGTCAGGTTCCGTTTCTTGCAGGGTAACTTTTGCGCCAGCGGTCATGTCTGCCCCGATTATCCCGCAACCGAATTCAGAGCATTTCCAGCAAAAGTGCGAAGCGGTTTTGCGTAGGAGAATGCGACGAAACAAATATTTGGGTCGCGCATTGGCAAAGCGGCAAAAGCTCCGGAAAAGTTATGCGGAAATTTGCGTGCCATGGCATCCATTTCATCGACTGGTCGGCGGGTCTCGATCGAGTGATCGTCTTGTGATCCTTGAACTGGCCCGAATTCTGGAACCAATAAACCGCCGCATGACGTGATGCGGCGGCGAATTTCATTAAGAAGCAATATAGGCTGGTGAGTCAGAAGGTCAAAAACAGCCTTTGATTTTATATCAGTTACGCCTTGCGGATCGCCGAAGCGATGAGCGAAATAACGAGCAGAGCAAGGAACACGAAGAACAGAATCTGCGCTATACCGGCTGACGCACCAGCGATGCCGCCGAAACCGAGCGCACCTGCTACGAGTGCCACCACAAGAAATACGAGCGCATAATAAAGCATGTCCGGTCTCCTTTTTATTGTGTGAAGGAGAAACGACATCCAGGCCAGGTTGGTTCCGTGCTTCCGGGTAAATTAAGGCGCTCACAACTCTAAATACTCATGTCAGGACCTAAGGCGGTGTGATTTGGCGGTGTATTGAAGCGCCAACATTAAACTCCCGAAAGCTGCCGCCTTTCGGGAGTTTATGACCTTTGGATTTAAGCTGCGACCTGCGAGGCTTCTTCGAAGAAGAGTGCCTGGCTGATCAGCGCCTTCACCATATCCGGATTGAACGGCTTGGTGACGAGGAAGGTCGGTTCCGGGCGCTCGCCCGTCAGCAGACGTTCCGGGAAAGCGGTGATGAAAATGACCGGGATCGTGTCGTTCTGCAGGATTTCATTCACTGCATCGATGCCCGAGCTTCCATCGGCCAGCTGGATATCAGCCAGAACCATACGCGGCTTTTCCTGTTTGTAGAGCGCCAGGGCCTCATCCTTGGTGCGCGCAATGCCGACGACTTCATGGCCGAGACTTTCTACCATCTGCTCGATATCCATCGCGATCAGCGGTTCGTCCTCGATAATCATGATGCGCGTCGCCACCTGACGCGAAATCTCGGTCGATGCAGCCGAGAGAACGCGGCTCAGTTCAACATCGTCCAGTTCGAGAATTTCGGCGGCTTCCTTGTCGGAAAAACCTTCCACCGCCACAAGCAGGAATGCCTGTCGCGGAAGGGGCGCGATATGCGAAAGATTTCTTGCAGCCTGCTGTTCCCATGCAAATTCCGATGCTGGTTCCGGTACGCGAACCGAGGCCGTCTTATAAAGATCGCAGAAAAGGCGATAAAGGCCGATCCGGTCGGACGAGGCGTCCGGAAAAATGCTCACATCGGCAATCAGGGCTTCAAGGGCAGCTGCAACATAGGCGTCGCCGGAAGCCTGGGAGCCGGTAAGAGCACGAGAAAAACGACGGAGATAGGGAAGGTGCGGCGCGATACGCGTCGATAACGTCATGGTATTGGAACTCCTCAACTGCCGCTTTCGTTCATTGAATGCACATTGGCGGACACGGTTCTAGACCCCTCCCGCCCATGCTTTGAGCGCAGCATTATGGTACTCTAAACGGGGCGCTTTGAAAAAAGTTCCGAGATTGGGAGATATATTAGGGAACTTTTTGGTAAGCCGCGCATTTCCCGGACAAGCAGGGGCTTAGATTAATAGGGTAGGGCATTTAGCCCGGAACGATCAAGATATGGCAGAAAAAGAGAACCTTCACATGAACGGAGCCGGGGTCAGGTCGTCCCGTCGCGTTCAGAAGGATATACTAGGACCAAATTGTGAAGTCGGATTGAAACTAAAGGCACTGTACACCTCGATACAGGACGAGACGATCCCGGATCGCTTCCTCGATCTTCTCCAAAAACTCGATCAGGCTGAACAGGAGAGTATGCGTGAACACAGCACCCGGTCCGTCGGTTGAGAGTAATGCACAGTTCAAGCGAGAGCTTCTGTCATCGCTGCCGAGCCTGCGCGCCTTTGCGGTGTCGCTGATTGGACAGCACGACAAGGCGGATGATCTCGTACAAGATACGATCATGAAAGCATGGGCCAAGCAGGAGTCCTTTGAAATGGGGACCAATATGAAGGCTTGGCTTTTCACCATCCTGCGCAATGAATTCTACACGCAGATGCGCAAGCGTGGCCGCGAAGTGCAGGACACGGATGGCGTGTTCAGCGAACAGCTCGCCGTGCATCCTTCGCAATATGGCACGCTTGATCTGCAGGATTTCCGCGCAGCATTAGAGCAATTGCCCGACGATCAGCGCGAAGCGATCATTCTGATCGGCGCTTCGGGCTTTGCCTATGAGGAAGCTGCGGAAATCTGCGGCTGTGCTGTCGGCACGATCAAGAGCCGTGTCAGCCGTGCTCGCACGCGCTTGCAGGAGATCCTCAAGATCGAAGGCGAAGGCGACTACGGTCCGGATGCCGATTCATCGCGGGCGACCTTGAGAAGCTTTGCATAACGCATGATCAATTGCCCCTCTTTCCCATGAAAGGGGGGCTTATCGCGCTAAAACCTCAAACCTTCGCCTGTTTTCGCCCACAACGATTGCTTTTTATCCTGCCACTTGTAGGTTAGCAGCTGCTGATATTTCCTGTCGGCAAAGTGATCGTTTGTTTGTGGGTTGCGTTCTTGCCATCAGCCTTGTTGCAAAAACTGCTTCAATCGTCATCGAAGCCGGTTGCGGTTATCGTTTCGCTCGGCCTTGTGCTGCTGTCGGCCATCATGACGTTGTTTCTGTCGTCCGGGGTCAATCATCAGGTCGTCGATATTTCCCGCAATTATGCCTTGCGCCAGCAGGTCGACAAGGTTGCGCGCCTTGCCAGCAATATCGAGATGAGCCGTCGCGGCTATCTTCTGACGCTGGATGAGACTTATCTCGATCTGTATCGCAACACGATTCTGAGCGTCGACAAGACGCTTGCTGACCTCGAAGCCCTGACAGATCAGAGCCCGCTGCAGGATGCGCGGGTTCAGCAGATCCGCGCGCTGGTCGAACGCGAACAGGAAGATGTGCGCGAGACGGTCAATCTTGCCCAGTCGGGTGATGTGGCGGCAGCGGTTGAAAAAGTGCGCGGCGATGAGGGCAAGGTGCTGATGGATCAGCTTGCCAATACAGTCACGCAATTCATCGATGCGGAAGAACAACAGCTTCTTGAACGCAACAAGCGGATCAACCGCATGCGCTACTGGATGACGGCGACGTCTATCGTGGCGCTGGCTTCCGCTGCCATGCTGGCGCTTCTGCTGTTCAGCCGGGTTCAGCGTTATGCGCGGTCGATGTTCGAGGGGCAAACGGCGCTGCGTTCGGAAAAGCAATTGCTGGAACAGCGTGTACAGGAACGGACCGCCGAGCTTGAGCACGAGCGCCGCATCGCCGAGCGGGAGCGCCAGCGGGTCGAGCTTCTGCTGCAGGACACCAATCATCGCATCGGCAATTCATTGGCCACCGTTTCATCCCTGCTTGGCCTTCAGATGCGGCAGACGCGCAGCGAGGATGCTCGCGCGGCTCTCGCCGCCGCTCGCGATCGCGTCCAGACGGTATCGACAGCGCACCGGCGCTTGCGTCTCGGCGAGGATATGGAATCGGCCCGCGTCGACGATTTTCTCGGAACCGTCATCAACGATATCCGAACCGCTATCGGTCAGGATCGCAAGATCGAATTTTCGACCGATTTCGCGCCGCTTGATCTGAAGGCGCGCGATGTGACGACAATTGGCATCATTCTGGGCGAGCTTGTCACCAACGCGATCAAGCATGCTTTCAAGGGACGTCCGGAAGGGCATATCCGGATCAGCCTGAAGCCGGGTGAAGATGCTATCCCGGTGCTGGTCGTGGAAGATGACGGTGTGGGCTTCGACAAGGACCAGCAGAAATCCGGCGAGAAGAACGGTCTCGGTACGCTGGTGATCGAACAGCTTTGCATGCAGTTCGGCGAAAAGCCCGTCTACTGCAAGACCGATGATGGTGTCGGAACCAGAGTGATTGTCCGCTTGTCGTCGCTAGTGGATTGAATTTGACGTTTGATACCCGTCCGATACAAATCTCGTTTCAAACGTCAAATTCGAAAAATCCAGTAGATTCATGAGACCACTAGCCGAAGAAGGCGAAATGCCGGTTGGCAAATAAAGCTGGCGGTGAAGGCGGAAAACAAAACGCCGGCTTGAAGCCGACGTTTTTGCGTTTGCTTGAAGCTATCAGCTCTGCGGCGGGCGCTTTTTCTTGTCAGAAAGCAGCGAGACCAGAGCAATGCCTGCAAGCGGCAGGGCGGCGGCGAGTATGGGGCGTTTGAGGATGGCAGGCACGGTCGCGATTGCTGCGGCTGCAACCATCGCCGATTTGTCCGCTTCCATTTTCTGCTTGCGCTTTTTGGCCTCGGACGCAGCCTGAATTTTCAGGACTGCGAGAATGAGAAGTGCCACGATCAGCGACAATGCAGCCAGAATGAGAGCCGCCAGCGGCCCGCCATAGTTCTGCGCCAGCGCCAGAAAGGCGGCGACGCAGAAAAAGGTGATCGCGATGATTGCGAAGACGGCGATGGCCGCACCGAAAATCGCTGCACGTTTCGTTTGACCCGCGACGAATTTCAGTTCTTCGCCTGCCATCGCAGACAATAGGGGCATGAGAGCTTTCAGCATGATCCGCCTCAGCGGCGCGAGAGCAGGGCCAGCAGATAGCCGACGCCGAGTGCAGTGGCGAGTGCGGCAATCGGGCGTTCGCGCACCGTTGCCGTCAGCTGGGCTTCAACATCCTGCGCCTTGTTGCGCAGATCATCGATGGCGTCCTCGCCCTGAATATAAGCGCTCTTGTAGGTTTCCTTCGCACTGCGTTTTGCGTCGCGGACGGTCTGCGAACCGAGATTGGCAAGTGTTGCCGCAATGGCAGCGATATCTTCCTTCAGCTGCTCGACCTGGGCCTGCAGGTCTTCCGTGCTGGCATCGGTCAGCGCTTCCTCGATCTTTTCTTCGATCTTGCTCGTTTTCGCGGATGCACGCGCCATATCAGCTCTCCTGTTCAGTCTCTGGTTATCGTTTGGATAACGTGCGGCTGGCTTAATGGTTGCATGCCAAGCCATCAGCGGCAACAAGACCAGCCGGTTGTTGCAAGTCATGGTAAATGGCGGGGTAAATGGCGGGGTAAATGGCGGGAAAGTGCGGAAGCACTACAGATAATGCCTCCGCAAATATCGTGAAGCCTTACTCCGCTTCGCCATGAAGGATCGTGCCTTCCGGGTCCTTCTTGTAGGCTTCGTCCGAATAGGCGGACTGTGCCTGCAGCTGTTCCTTGGTGAACTGCGTGAAGACGTTCAGCTTGTCGTCCTTGCCGGTCGCAACGTCGAGATTGGCGATGGAAACGGCCACCGGCTTGGAATTGATGCCAAGGAAACCGCCCACGTCGACAACGAATGCCTCTGTCTGCCCGTCGGCGGTCATCAGGACATCGCCGACCGTTCCGATCTTCGTTTCATCCGCACCGAAAACCGTGGCTCCGATGAGCTTGTCCGCACTTAGTCCCTCGGAGGGAACCGGCTTCATGCCATCAGGCATGATTCTGTCCGCCTTCTGCGTGGTAATGGTCTTTTCGGCGGCTGGCGGTTCGGCGCGTGGTACGCCATCTGCTTCGAAAGCTGCGCTGCGGTCGAATGCCGGCGCCTTTTCGAGCTGTTCCTTGGTGGCATCCACGATCAGCCAGCGCTTGCCGTCTTCGCGAACCACCCATGACACGTGATCGAAGCCGATTGCGACGTTCTTTTCCCCGACACCGAGAAAGCCGCCGACCCCGATCACCACTGCCTGCGGGCTGCCATCGGCACCGAGGATCATGTCATTGACCGTCCCGATATTCGCGGCATCGTTGGATGGGCCGTTATAAACCGCCTGTCCGATGAAGCCTGACACCAGAAGCTGGCCGGGGGACGCCACGAAATACCCGTTCTCGCTGGCAATCGGCTTTTCCTGTTTCTCGTCGGAGAAGATCGGTGAACCACCCTGCGCGAAGGCGGGCAAGGCAATCAGCGCGGCAAGAGCCGTGGAGGCGAGAAGTCTTTTCATGGAAACTCCTGTCGGTAATTAAGGCAAACCGAAGGCGAGAGGCAATCTCACCGTCTACAGGAGAAAAAACGAGGGGAAACGGTTTCCGTTCCGCTCAAAATCTGTGTTATTCAAACGTCAAAATTGTGAAACCCGCGTCTTTTCAATGGCAAAAATGGGGCAAACAACGCTTTTGAGTTGAAAGTTTCTGGCTCAAGCAAGCATCAGGCCAGTATCAGGTAAGCCGCACCGGCCAGCATGATAAAGGCCAGTCCCACATGTGATGGCTTCAGCGAACGCTGTTGTACCGGCAGCGGATCATCATTTCCTGCCATGGCAGTACGGGCCGCATGTTCAAGTGTCTGGATATCCTTGAGCATCATAGGCATGTCCTCCGGATTCCGGCTTGGCCGGAACTGCATTTCCTCCCGAGCACCCGGAATTTGTTCTTAAATCCAATCCTCAAGCGCTGCGGTTAACCATATCAGGTCTGATTTGGCACGAATGTGCAACTGGCAAAAAGCCGAGAGGCGAAAAATGTTCGCTAATCCTTGGATTGCAAGACGAAAATGCCCTTAAAATGAAAACATGACTTGCGCCATCATGTTATTGGGAGTTAAGAAGAGGCCCAACAAGCGGCGCGACGGCCTGCATGAGGGTTTAGTCATGTGCTCGCGGATTTGAACAATCAAAAGGCGATCAAAATGACTGGTTTCTGGCGAAAAGGCTTCATGGCTGCGGCGATGGGCATCGGCTTGCTGGGTGCGGCTTCTGCATTGGCCCAGGACGTAACCCCATCGACGAATGCCCCGGCCGCCCCCGCCGCAGAGGCGCCTTCCAGTTCTGCACCAGCCAATACAGCGCCTGTCGCTGCTCCGGCGCCTGCGAACGAACCGGGAGCGTCTGCCCCGGCCGCAACCACACCGGCTACGGCACCTTCGCCTGAACTGATCCAGTCCCAGACAGCTGCGCCTGCTGCTGCACCTGTCGAAAGCGAGAACGGTTTGATCCTCCCGCACGATCTTTCGCCATGGGGCATGTTCATGGCTGCCGACTGGGTCGTGAAGGCCGTGATGATTGGTCTCGCGATCGCTTCGCTTGCCACATGGACGGTCTGGTTCGCCAAGACGCTTGAACTGGCCGGTGCGCGCCGCCGTGCTACCAAAGCATTGAAAGTTATCGGTCATTCGGCAACGCTTGCCGAAGCAGTCCATGCGTTGGACGGTGCAAAGGGACCGGGTGCAGTTCTGGTCCGTGCTGCAGAAGATGAGGTGCGCTTGTCGGGTCCTGCGCTGGCGCGCGCCGGTGGCGAAGGCCTCAAGGAGCGTGTTTCCTCGCGCCTGTCGCGTATCGAGGCCAAGGCCGGACGCCGTCTTTCCAAGGGTACTGGCATTCTTGCGACCATCGGTTCGGTTGCGCCGTTTGTCGGTCTGTTCGGCACGGTCTGGGGCATCATGAATTCGTTCATCAATATCAGCCAGGCGCAGACGACGAACCTCGCCGTCGTGGCGCCGGGTATTGCCGAAGCCTTGCTTGCAACTGCCATCGGTCTCGTCGCAGCTATCCCTGCTGTGGTTATCTACAATGTGTTCGCCCGTTCCATTACCGGCTACCGGTCGCTGCTGGCCGATGCTTCGGCAGGGGTCGAGCGCCTTGTCAGCCGCGATCTGGATTTCAGAACGGCCGGTGTGCGTGAAGGCACGCTGCACGCAGCGGAGTAGGCACCATGGCTGGTAAAGTTCGCGAAGGCGGCGGTGACGATCTCGAGCTGAACCACGAGATCAATGTGACGCCATTCATCGACGTCATGTTGGTTCTGCTCATCATTTTCATGGTGGCAGCGCCTCTGGCGACTGTGGACGTGAAGGTGGATCTGCCTGCCTCGACGGCAGCGCCTGCACCCCGTCCCGACAAGCCGCTTTATGTGACCCTGAAGGACGATCTCAGCATCAGTGTCGGCAATGACACCGTTGCCCGCGAGCGCCTCGGTGTGGCGCTGGACAGCCTGTCGGAGAAAAACAAGGAAGCGCGTATCTTCCTGCGTGCCGACAAGAATGTCGGCTATGGCGAATTGATGCGTGTGATGAATCTTCTGCGTGAAGCCGGTTATCTGAAGATTGCGCTGGTCGGTCTTGAAACCGTCGGTGCGGATCAGAGCGGAGCCGCACCCACCGGTGTGCCTGCGCAACCGGCCCCCGCCTCGCAAACTCCCGCAGCGCAGGGAGCCGCGCAATGAACGCACTTCCGCCCGACCATCCTCCTGTAAAGGTGGCTTCGGCTGACACTCATCATCATTCCTTCTGGCATGATGCGGGGCGCTGGCTCGGTGCGGGTATTCTTGTCCTGACCGTTCATGCTGCCGGTGCCTATGCCATCCATATGGCGCAGGAGCAGGATCAGCCTGACGGTTCGCAGGTTGCCGCCATGGTGGTGGAACTTGCGCTGGAGCCGGAAGCGCCGATGGAAGAACAGGTTGCGGAAGAAGCCCAGCCGGAAACGGCTGAAGCACCGCAGGAACAGGCAGAGCCGGAACCGGCCCCGCAGCCAGAACCGGTGCAGGAAGAACCGACACCACCTGAACCGGAAGAGGTGAAACCGCCCGAGCCTGAGCCGGAACCACAAGCCGTTCAGGAACCGGAAGAAGTCATTCCGGATGTGGTCGAGGCAGAAAAGCCCGAAGTGGCTGTTCCGTTGCCGGTCGAAAAGCCGGAAGTGAAACCGGAACCCAAGCCGGAGCCGAAGCCAGAACCGAAAAAGGTTGAGAAGCCGAAACCGGAAAAGCCGAAGCAACCCAAGGTCGAGAAGCCCAAGCCCAAGAAGGCCGAGAAGGCGCCAGAAACCCGTCAGGCTGCTGCGCCGCGCATGGATGCAGATGCGGGCGAGAAGGCTGCTGCGAACCGTCGTGGCGAGAATTCTGCGTCGGCGGGCGTCGCCTCCAACAAATGGCAGGCGAAGATGAATGCGCATATGGCGCGTAACACGCGTTTCATGCAGCGCAAGGCACGCAACGCCAAAGGACGCGTGGTCATCAACTTTGTGATTGATCCGTCTGGCAACGTGCTTTCGGTCAAGCTGGCCGGTTCGTCCGGTAATTCGGAAGTCGATCAGCTTGCACTGGAAGCAGCGCGTCGAGCTTCGCCTGTGCCTGCCCCGCCGGCAGCTATTGCCAAGGCGCGTATGCCGATCACCTTGCCGCTGCTGTTCAAGTAAGCAGTGCAGAATGTGTTATCTGAAAGGCCGGTCTGAAAATCAGATCGGCCTTTTCATTTTCTGCCGATTCAACATTACTCCACAAACCCGAAGATCGGGCCGTAACCGCCGTGCCACGAGACATCATTCCGTCCCAGCGCTGGAACGTAAATGCCAGCACCGCCGCCGCCGTCAAGAAACAGGGCGTTGGGGCATTGGAGATGGTCTCGAAACAATTTTGCGAAATCGTGGAAATTGACCGCGTCTTCGCTGACTGCGAATCGGATAGCACCGCCACTGCAAATGCCGATACCGCTGCGCCGGGTCTTGTCGGTTGAGCCGACGATGAAAATCGGATTGATCCTGTTGCGGATAACCAGCATCGGCCCGGACTGGGTGGCCAGTTGCGGCTTGATCTTTTGTTTCAGGAAACGGTCTGTCGGCAGGATTTCGGCACCCTTGTCGCCGAGGTAGAAGATGCCGTTCGGCTTCTTGTAAAAGTTCGGTACGGGCCCGGACCCACGAA
Organism: Brucella lupini; assembly: GCF_002252535.1. NCBI lineage: Bacteria > Pseudomonadati > Pseudomonadota > Alphaproteobacteria > Hyphomicrobiales > Brucellaceae > Brucella > Brucella lupini. The sequence goes on along the minus strand of NZ_NNRN01000041.1, from coordinate 20,522 downwards.
CAGGTGTCGTCTTGCTTGCCGGGCGAAGCTCACGGCCATTTTCGACGTAGAGACCCATCGGCGAAAAATCAGGCTGATACATTCCGGCATTGAGCGCGAAAACCAGTGTCTCACCGCGGCTTGCGGCAGCGTCGGCTATTTTCGAAAAATTGCGATAGGGCTCATCGTCGGAATTTTTCCAGAACAGATGCAAGCCTGTGCCGTCCGCCTTTGCATCGCAGATGATGTAGTTTGTACTTTCAAAGGTTTGGCGGTTGCAGGTCTCCGTGCGGCCGGGCTGCGCCAGCGCAGCTGTAGCAGCAAGCGCTATGGCTGCGACGGAGAGGCCTCGCTTCAGGAGAATCATCGCTGCACTGCCTCCCAATCAGTGTTTTTCTATTCGGAAGACAGTGCCACAGCCGGGAGCAGGCGAGAAGCCTTGCGCGCAGGCAGGAAACCGAAGATCAGGCCAGTGGCGAAAGCACAGGCGAAGGCCAGCAGGACGGGTCCCAAGCTGTAGCCGACTGAAAGCCCGGCCCAGCCTGCGACGGCAGCAGCGCCCAGTCCGATCACCACGCCAAATGCACCGCCAATTGCCGAGACGGTCAGCGCTTCGGTGATGAACTGCAGCAGAATATCGCGCCGCCTTGCGCCGGTCGCCATCCGCACGCCGATCTCGCGGGTGCGCTCCGTCACGCTTACCAGCATGATGTTCATGACGCCGATGCCGCCGACCAGAAGCGAGATTGCTGCGACCGATCCCAGAAACAGCGTCATCGTATTGCCCATCGCCGTCGCATCCTCGCGGATGGAGGACATGTTGGTTATCATCGTGTCCTGCTTCTTGTGGCGCTGGTCGAGCAGGTCCTGAATCTGTTCCTGCGTCGTGTTGATAAGGTCGGAATCCTTCACCTGCACCGTGATGGTGCGCACGTATTTCTGGCCGAACAGCCGCAGATTGCCGGTGGAAAGCGGCACTATCACCACGTCGTCCTGATCCGAGCCGCCAAAGCCTGCACCCTTTGGCTCCAGGGTTCCGATCACCTGAAATGGAATCTTCTGAATCAGAATATATTGGCCGATGGGATTACTGCCGTCGGGGAACAGGGTGTTGACGACCGTTTTGCCCAGCACTGCGACCGGCGCATAGTTGTCCAGATCGCTCTGGCTGATGAAGTCGCCGATGGCAACCTTCCACGATTTGGCTTCGGAAAAGGCAGGGACAGTGCCGTTTGCCTGCGACTGGTAGTCGACATTGCCACGCCGCAGCGTCACGGTGCCGGTGACTTCGGGGACCGCGGTTCTGATGTTCGGCAGTTCCAGAATGGCGGTGGCATCTTCGGGAACCAGTGTCGCTATCGAGCCTGTTCCCCGGAAGCCCGCCATGGACGGGCGTACCAGAATGAGATCGGTGCCCATCGCATTGATGCGGTCGAGAATCGAGTTTTGCGCGCCGGTACCGATGGCGAGCATCGTCACAACGGAACTGACGCCGATGATGATGCCGAGGAGAGTAAGGATCGTTCGGAAGATGTTGGCCCGCAAGGCGCGCATCGCCATCTTCACCGCTTCCGAAATATCGGCGATGCGGGCGGAACTGCCTTCAAGGCTCTCCCGCAACCGGAACGGCGCCTGCGTATCGGGAATAGCTCGTTTTACCGTATCCGAAAGGATCTGGCCGTCGCGGATTTCGATCAGCCGGTCGGCGCGTTCGGCCACTTCGCGGGCATGTGTGATGACGATGACGGTATGACCCTGCGCGTGCATGGAGCGCAGCAGTTCCATCACATCTTCGCCGCTCTGGCTGTCGAGTGCGCCTGTCGGCTCGTCGGCAAGAATGATGCGCCCGCCATTCATGAGTGCACGGGCGATGGAAACGCGCTGCTGCTGGCCGCCGGAAAGCTGGTTCGGGCGATGATCGAGGCGGTCGCCGAGTTTCAGCGAATTAAGCAGTTCGGCGGCACGCGCATGGCGCTCCGATGCGGGCAGACCTGCATAGATCGCGGGCACTTCGACGTTTTCCTGCGCGGTCGAGGTCGAGATGAGGTTGTAGCTCTGGAAGACGAAGCCAAAGGTTCGGCGACGCAATGCTGCCAGCGCATCGGCATCCAGTGTCGAGACGTCCTCGCCGTCGAGCAGATATTGTCCGCCGCTCGGGCTGTCGAGACAGCCCAGAATGTTCATCAGCGTCGATTTGCCGGAGCCCGACGCGCCCATGATCGCGACGAACTCTCCAGCCTGAATATCGAGCGTGATGCCGTGCAACACCTCAACAGCAAGGTCGCCATTGTGATAGGTCTTGCGGATATCATCCAGTCTGATGAGGGGCGTGTCAGTTACGGGATTTTCGGTCATGAGACGGCTCATCAGAACAGGCGCATGCCGGGCCTGCGGCCACGCTGTCCTGCGGCGGCTTCAGCTCCGCTGGACGCGCTGGTGACGACGACCTTGTCGCCTTCCTCAAGGCCGCTCTTGATCTCTGTCTGCACGCGATTGCGCACGCCGATCTGAACCTGACGTTCGGTGATCGAGCCGTTGTCGCTCACGACCTTGACCGAAATCTGCGGCTTGCCTCTCTGGTTCTGGGGGCCTTCGCGCTTGTAGTTCAGCGCGGAGGAGGGGACGATCAACACGTCCTTCGCCTCATCGAGAATGAAATAGACCTGTGTGCTCATGTTGATCATCAGCTCGCCGGTCGGGTTCGGGACGTCGAACAGTGCATAATAGAGCACGACATTGTTCTCGGTCGCAGGCGTCGGCTTGATCTGGCGCAGCGTGCCGGTAAAACGCTTCTCCGGCTGGCCAAGCAGGGTGAAATAGACCGGCATTCCGGGCTTCAGCCTGCCGATGTCGGCTTCCGAAACCTGTGCTTCCACCGTCATGACCTTGAGATCAGCCACGGTCACGATGGTCGGCGCGCTCTGTACGGCATTCAGCGTTTCGCCTTCCTTGGCGGCCTGATCGACGACTGTGCCTTCCATGGGGCTGTAAATCTTGGTGTAGCCGAGATCGACCTTGTCGCTGGCAAGCTGGGCTTCCTGCTGGCGGATTTGCGCGCCGAGCGCCTTCACATCCGCATCGGCCATGGCGAGATCGGCATCGGCCTGATCAACGGTGGATTGTGATACGCCGCGTGTGGCCAGAAGCGAGCGTTGGCGTGCCGCATTGGCCTTTTTCAGGGTAAGCTGAGCTTGCTTGCTGAGAAGCTGTGCCTTGAGATTGTCGAGCTGGGCGCTTGATATTTCCACCTTCTTCTCAAAGGGCGATGGATCGATTTCGGCGATAAGCTCGCCCTGCTTGACCTGATCACCCACTTCGACTTTCACGCTTTTAAGCTGGCCCGAGACCTGCGCGCCGACATTGATGCTGCGCAGCGCGCTGAGTGTGCCGACGGCGGTAATCGCGTTTTCGATATCGCCGCGCGTGACCGTTTCGGCGAGATAGCTGGTCTTCTGGCCTCCAGCTTCACCGGAGCCGTAAAAATACCAGCCCGCGCCGGCCACGATTGCCGCGACGGGAAGCCAGAGCCACCAGCGGCGCGCCTTGCTGCGCGCGCGCTTCTGCGAAGGTGCTGTTCGCTGCCCGGTTTTGGAAGAATCGGAAGATGTAAGCACCGTCAAACCCTCTAACTTTCAGAACCTCCGATCTCCGGAGATTTATCAATATGTCCCGCCAATTCTCTGTCGCATACAACCAAAGCGAGACAATACTTGCCCACTATGGATTGCTAACGGGATATCTATGCTTCTCCGCTCAGGATTTCATCTTAATTATTTGTCATGCAATAATTGTCGGTGACACAAAGGGATGGATGCTTCTGGTTCCTTCCGGTCATGGTGCGAAAGCAAGCGATGAAGAGAACCAAGTTGGCACCAATATACAACTTGCAGTTATTCTTTTGGAAGTCGCAAAATAAAACAGGATTCTTAAAGTAATTAAGTGTTCTTAAATTATCTCCTGATTAAATAAGATCGGGAAATCACATCTGAAAGTAGATGGAAGAATTTAGAACGTGACCTGTCCGCAAAGGCGGATGGTCGGCGCATGCATGATGCATGTTGCTTCGAATTAACATGGGAATAAGGTTTCAATGCTCTTTGACGGGAGGGCAAATGGCTTACCTTATTATGGGGCGAAAAAGGTTTTCATTCATATCGGACAGGTTTTCAAACCTGCATCGAAGAATACCTTCATTGTTATTTTTCAAGCGAAATAAAAGCGGCACGGCAGCGGTCGAATTCGCAATATTGGCGCCGGTTTTTCTTCTGATCCTGATGGGTATGATCGCCTTCGGTCTTTATCTGGGCGTGGCGAATGCCGTCCAGCAGCTTGCGGCAGATGCCACGCGGACGGCGCTGGCGGGTATCGATCCCCCGGAGCGGTTGACGCTAGCGACAACCTACATCCAGAAAAACGCGGCAAAATATTCACTGATCGATCCATCGAAGATGCAGGTGAGTGTCGACAATGCCCAGTCCGATCCGAACCAGTTCACGGTGACGATCCGCTACAATGCGCAAAACCTGCCGATCTGGAACCTGATGACGGGGCTGCCGCTTCCAGACACGACCATTACAAGGGCATCGACAATAAGGCTTGGCGGAATCTGACACAGGGTGGGGGTATTCGATATGCGGGGTCTGGTATCGCGTTTCCTGCGTGCACGGGGCGGCAATCTGGCGACAATGGCGGCGCTGGTATCCCCCATATTTCTGGCGGTGGCGGCTTTCAGCGTGGACACAAGTTCGCTGTTTCTGGAGCGGCGCCAGCTGCAGAGCATGGCGGATTTTGCCGCCGTTGCCGGTGCGGCTTCCCTTTCGCAGGCCAATGATGCGGTACTGCGGCAATTGCGGGCGAACGGTCTTGATCCGGTGCTGATGACCGGCGCTTACGATCCTTCTGTCGTCAATGGAAAGACCGACAACAAGACGCGCGTCTGGGTGGAGAAGGGCAACTATTTTCCCGATAAGAACCGTGCGGTCGCGAACCGTTTTGTCGCCGGCGGCACCAGTCCCGATGCGGTTCGCGTCCGGCTGGCGCGTCCGGGCAATCTCTATTTCGGACAGGCATTCATCAATCGGCCCGCACTTGGCGCTACCGGCATGGCGGCCACGAAGGCGGAAGCCGCGTTTTGGATCGGTTCGCGACTGTTGAGCCTGAATACCGATCAGAGTGTGTTGAACGGACTTCTGGGTGGTCTGTTGGGTACCACTCTTAATCTGAAGCTGGTCGACTATAACGCTCTGGCTGCGACCGATATCAACCTGCTCGGCTTTCTGGACAAGCTGGCTCCTAAGGTGGGATTGACGGCCGGGACCTATAACCAGTTGCTAAACACGGATGTTTCAGTCGGGATGCTGGCAAATGTGTTGGCTGAAGTGGTGACGAACAATCCAACGGCGAAAGCAGCACTCGGCATTCTGGGCAAGGATGCAGTTGCACTGGCTACGAAACTGCCGGTCGGAAAGTTGTGGGGCTCGGGTCGTTGGCGAACGCCTCAATAGGTTCCGGTTCCGGATATAACATAACCGCGAATGTTCTGCAGCTTGTTTCGGCAGCGGTCATGATTGGGGGCAAGCATCAAATCAATATCGACTCAGGGTTGAACATCCCGGGATTACTGGGTGTTACCGTGGAGGTGCTGGTGGGAGAACCGCCGCTGAACACTCCTTTTTTCCGGGTTGGCGCAGCAGGCTCCTTCGTTCGTACGGCGCAGATTCGGTTGAAACTTGGTATCCGCGTCGGTGGTGAATCGGGTAACCCGCTGATTGGGGTTAAGCTTCTTGATCTCAACCTGCCACTTGCAATCGATATTGCTTCGGCCGAGGGAGAACTCAGGAGCATAAGCTGTCCATCGGGCCCGACGAGCGCCAATGTCGCGATTGCAGCAAAACCCGGTATCGCTGGTATCTATCTTGGAGAAACCGGCTCCTCCTTTTACGATTTGAACCGGAAACCCTCCGCGAGCCGAACGAAAATAGCAAATGCGAAGCTGTATCTTTTAGGAATTCAAGTTGATCTTATCGATCTTGAAGCGAAAGCTGAAGTGAAACTGGGAGAAAAGACGACTTCTCTATCATTCAACTACAGCGATATACAGAATAGAAGGATCAAGACCGCTTATTCAAGCGATTTGGTGTCTTCTCTTTCGAGCTCTCTTCTCAAGAATATGGAAATAGATCTCAATCTGCTGGGAATAATCAAGCTGCCGCTGGGGGATGTGGTGGGGCTGGTGGGAGTCTTGCTGACCCCGGTAGCGCCTCTGATCGACAATCTTGTTTTCGGAATTCTCGACCTGCTCGGCGTCAAATTGGGTGAGGCTGACGTTCAGGTCACTGGCGTACTTTGTCAGCGTGCGGCGCTGACGCAGTAAAAAACAGGCAATAAAAAAGCCCGGCTCAGCCGGGCTTTTTCGTGCGATTTGTTCGCTTATGCCGTGCCGGTCGAACCGAAGCCGCCAGCGCCGCGCGCCGTCTCGGTTACTTGGGCGCGCTCTTCAATCTTCGGCTGGACGACTGGTGCGAAAACAGCCTGTGCAATACGCATACCGCGTTCGATGCGGAAATCGTCATCGCCCAGATTGATGAGAAGAACCTTCACCTCGCCACGATAATCGGAATCGATGGTGCCGGGCGTATTGAGGCAGGTGATGCCGTTCTTGAAGGCAAGGCCCGAGCGCGGACGAATCTGCACTTCAAAACCTTCGGGAATTTCGAAGATCAGCCCTGTCGGCACCAGCGTGCGCCGTCCCGGCAGGAGAACGATCTGGCGATCTTCGGCAACGGCTGCCCGCAGGTCCATGCCAGCCGAACCCGTTGTCTCATAGGCCGGGAGTTCGAGGCCTTTCGCATGTTCGAGGCGGATGATGCCGAGCGTTGGCGCTTGTGCGGATGCTACGGTCATGAGGGGGCCTTTCTTGCGGAACATTGTTTCATCGCGCATCTTGTCTGAAACCGTTTCACACTTTTCAGGATGCGCTCTAAATTGGCGACGCTCATACGTGAAAACCAATGAAAGGTGTACCGTCTATTTGCTGTTTTGCAATGATAGTGCGGCACAGGATCATGCTTTTACACGATGAGTTGCCCTCCGCGAGGGATTTAATCCCGCTCCAACGGCACGGCGGTCGTTTCCTTGATCTCTTCCATGACGAACGAAGCCGAAACATCTGACAGGGGAACACTGGCGATCAGCCGCTGGTAAAGACGGTCATAGGCCTTGACGTCGGAAACGCGCGCCTTCAGCACATAGTCCAGATCGCCGGTCATGCGATAAACCCCGACGATCTCTGGAAAGCGCCCCATGGCACCGCGAAATTTGCCCAGCCAATCGGGGTCGTGGCTTGATGTGCGAACCAGAATAAAGACGGACAGACCGCAACCGGCCATCTCGGCATCGACAAGAGCGACACGCGCCTTGATGATCCCTTCATCCTCCATGCGCTTGACCCGGCGCCAGCAGGCATTGCGCGATAAGTGTACCCGCTCAGAGAGAGAATCAACGGACAGGGTCCCGTCGATTTGCAGTTGATCCAGGATTTTACGGTCAATTTCGTCGAGAACTGGTTTCATAGTGGGATGATTGTCCCAATAAATAGTAATTATCAAGGATATTTTGAGATTTCATCTCAGATGCATTTGCTAGAATGATTTTCCAGAAAGGCGCGATATGCGCCGTATAACGGGAACAACTTACTCATTGACGGGAGTATTTCCAATGACCACTCGCATCACGCGCCTCTTCACCGAACACCCTCAATCGGTTGACGAGACCTATTTTGAACATATGGCCTTTGCCGGACGTTTTTCGTTCAAGCTTTTTTGTGCGGCCTTTGCAGCACTGATCCATGCAATTTTGCCATTTTTGTTCGAGAAGACGGCGAGCACAATCGTCCGCCAGCTTTATGAGCGGACGCATAACCGGGGCCGGTAAATACCGGATCGCAAATGTGTCGTTGGGCCGCCTATCTCGGACCTGAAACCTATCTGGAAGACATCATATCGTCTCCCTGCCATTCGCTCGTGGCGCAAAGCCACGATGCGCATGAAGCCAAAACACGTACCAATGGCGACGGCTTCGGCGTTGCCTGGTATGGCAATCGCGATGAACCGGGCCTTTATCGGGATATTCTGCCCGCATGGTCCGACCAGAATCTTCGCAGCCTTGCGCGGCAAATTCAGTCGCGCCTTTTCCTTGCGCATGTGCGGGCCTCGACCGGCGGGCTGACCAGCCGTTCCAACTGCCATCCCTTCGTTTCCGGACGCTGGAGCTTCATGCATAACGGCCAGATCGGTCATTTCGACCGGCTGCGTCGCAGGCTGGAAAGCCATTTGAGCGACGACGTCTATGGCCAGAAACATGGCGCAACCGATTCGGAACTGATCTTTCTTCTGATGCTGGAATTCGGTCTCGACACTGATCCAGTGCTGGCCATGAAGCGCATGGTGGCAACGGTTGTCGAGGAAGCAGTTCGCGGCGGTGTGCCGCCATTTCTGCGGCTGACTGCGGCGTTTTCCGACGGGAATCAGCTTTACGCGATCCGCTATGCGACCGATGCTTTCGCGCCGACGCTTTATACGGCGACACTTGGCGGATCGTCCGGCATATGCGTGGTGTCGGAGCCGCTGGACGGTGAAGCCGCCAACTGGATGGCGGTGCCGGCAAACAGTTTTGTTACTGTCTCCCGGCAAGGCCGCATTGCGATCGAGAGCTTTGAGGAACCAATTTCCCGGCCGCAGGATGCTGTGACGGTTTAGGCGTTCCCGATCAATATGCCTGCCGCCAGCACGAGGCCGCCGCCCAGTACCACCTGAAGCACAGAGCGGAGGAACGGTGTTTCCATATAGCGGTTCTGGATGAAGGCGATGGCCCAGAGTTCGAAGAAGACCAGAATCGCTGCGATGCTTGTGGCGGTCCAGAAATCCTTGATCAGGTAGGGCAGAGTATGACCAAGGCCGCCCAGCGTCGTCATGATGCCGCAGGACAGGCCGCGCTTGATCGGCGAGCCTCGGCCCGAGAGCTTGCCGTCATCGTGGATGGCTTCGGTGAAGCCCATCGAAATACCGGCGCCGACCGAGGCGGACAGGCCGACCAGAAAGGTCTGCCAGGTATCCTGGGTCGCAAAGGCGGCGGCGAAGATCGGGGCAAGCGTTGAAACCGATCCGTCCATCAGGCCAGCAAGCCCGGGTTGGACATAGGTGAGGATGAACTGCTTGCGCTCGGCGGCGCGCTCCTCATCCTGCACATCGTCCGGCGTCAGTGTGTGTTCCAGTGACTCGGCCTTGGCTTCATGCTGCTTTTCCTGCTGGGCAAGGTCGCCCAGCAATTTGCGGGTGTCTGCATCGCTGACGCGCTTGGCCGCCTCGACATAGAAGCGGTAGGCCTGTTCCTCCATTTCCGATGCAGCTTCACGCACCTTATCGATGCCAAGCGGACGCACCAGCCAGTCCGGCTTGCGATCGTAATAGCCGCTGACATGCTCGCGGCGGATCAGCGGAATCCGGTCGCCAAAGCGGGCTTTGTGGCGTTCGATCAGCGCATCGCGATGTCCGTGTTCTTCTGCCGCCATCTGTTCGAAGATTTTCGCCGATTGCGGAAACTCGTCACGCAAGCCGTCGGCATAGGCGAGATAGATGCGTGCGTCGTCTTCTTCGGAGGATATGGCAAGCGCCAGAATTTCCTGTTCGGAAAGCGAATCGAAAGGGCGACGGTCGTTGCGGAAGAATCGGCTGAGCATCATGGAATCCAAAGTTTAGAATAGTTCTAAAATAGGCTTCGACATCTGGAAGTCAAGCCTTGCAGTGCATGCACAATTGGCGCATTAAAACCCACCCGAAAAGATCGGCCCCACTGCGTAAACCACCAGAAAAGAATCGAATCGATGGCATCGACGAATCTCCACGCAAGCAACAGTCCCCGTCCGCTTAACCGGCAGGATTTCCGCACGCTCGGCCTTTCGGCCCTTGGCGGTGCGCTGGAGTTTTATGATTTCATCATTTTCGTGTTCTTTGCGAGCGTCATAGGCCATCTGTTTTTTCCGCCTGACATGCCCGACTGGCTGGTGCTGATCCAGACGTTCGGTATTTTCGCAGCCGGTTATCTGGTGCGCCCGATTGGCGGCATCGTGCTGGCGCATTTCGGTGACAAGTTCGGCCGCAAGCGCGTCTTCGCCTTCTCGGTGTTTCTGATGTCGATTTCGACACTGGCCATGGCCTGCCTGCCGACCTATGCGACGCTGGGCGTTGGCGCGCCGATCCTGCTGATCGTCTTCCGCATGTTGCAGGGTGCCGCCATTGGCGGTGAAGTTCCGGGCGCATGGACCTTCGTGGCCGAGCATGTGCCTGCCAATCGTGTCGGCATGGCGTGCGGTTTCCTGTGCTCTGGCCTCACGCTCGGCATTATGATCGGCTCGCTGATCGCCACTGCCATCAATTGGATTTTCACACCTGAAGAACTGGCTACTTATGCATGGCGTATTCCATTTTTCATTGGCGGAATCTTCGGCCTGTTTGCCGTTTATCTGCGCCGCTGGCTGGCTGAAACGCCGATCTTCACCGAGATGAAGAACAGCCATCTGCTCAAGGATAAGCTGCCGCTCGGCACTGTTCTGCGCAACCACATGCATGGCGTTATCATTTCCGTGCTGCTGACATGGATCTTGTCGGCAGGCATCGTGGTCACCACGCTGATGACCGCAACTTTCCTGCAGAAACTTTATGGCTACACGCCTTTGCAGTCGCTTGCCGCCACAAGCTTCGGCACGCTGTTCCTGATGTTCGGAACTGTGAGCGCAGGCGCGATTGTCGACCGCATTGGCAGCGGACGTTTCTTCGCTGTTGCAGGCATTTTCTTCGGTATTGCGACTTTCGTGTTCTACACCTATGCGGCGGTTTCCCTGCCGGTCCTGTTTGCACTTTACGCTGTGATGGGGCTTTCGGTCGGCATGGTTGGTGCAGTGCCTTATGTGATGGTACGCGCATTCCCGGCACCGGTTCGCTTCTCGGGTCTGTCATTTTCCTACAATGTTTCCTATGCGGTCTTTGGTGGTCTGACGCCGGTGATCGTGACGTCGCTTCTGGCGGTCAATCCGATGGCACATGCCTGGTATCTGGTGTTCATCGCTGCCCTGACCTGTGGCCTTGGTCTTTACCTGATGGCTCGCAGCGATCAGGTCGAAGGCGAAATCGGTCTGACTGAGCTGTCGGTCGGGACTGCTGTTCCACAGCCGAACTGATAAAAAGGGCCGCGAAAGCGGCCCTTTTTCAATCAGAGTATCTTCTGCATGAAGGTAAGATCGAGCCAGCGCCCGAATTTCTGGCCGACCTGTTTCAGCGTGCCGCAGTCTTCAAAGCCCTGCGATTTGTGTAGCGCGATGGACGCAGCATTGCCTGCTTCGATACCGGCAATCAGTACATGCACCTTTCGCTCGCGCGCTTCTTCCACAAGCTCGGTCAGGAGAGCGCGTCCGATGCCGCCACCGCGTGCGTCGCTCGCCACATAGATCGAAAGTTCGGAGGAATGGCGGAAACCCTCGAACGGGCGAAACGGGCCATAGCTCGCATAGCCGACGACCTGCCCCTCACGCTCGGCCACCAGCACCGGAAAGCCGTCACGATTGCGGGCTTTGAGCCATTCACGACGGTTTTCCAGATCGACGAGCGTTTCATTCCAGATGGCGAGCGTGTTCTCTACCGCATCATTATAGATGGCGAGCAGGGCAGGGAGATCGGTTTCCGTCGCGTGGCGGATGAGGAGGGTCATTTCAAAGCCTTATTGAACAAGAAAACGGCGGGATTTCTCCCGCCGTATCCGATCATTTGCAAGTGAAAAGAATCACCCTTGAGCTTTCAGCTCCAGACGGCGGCGATGCAGGACTGGTTCGGTGTAGCCGTTCGGCTGCTCGCGGCCCTTGAAGACCAGATCGCATGCGGCCTGGAAGGCAATCGACTTGTCGAAGTCAGCGGCCATCGGGCGGTAGAGGGCATCGCCTTCGTTCTGCTTGTCGACGACGGCTGCCATGCGCTTCATGGTTTCCATCACTTGGGCTTCCGAAACGACGCCATGATAGAGCCAGTTGGCGATGTGCTGTGCGGAGATGCGCAGCGTTGCGCGGTCTTCCATCAGGCCGACATTGTTGATGTCCGGAACCTTCGAGCAGCCAACGCCCTGATCGACCCAGCGCACGACGTAGCCCAGAATGCCTTGCGCGTTATTGTCGATTTCGTGCTGGATGTCTTCCGGCGTCCAGTTCGGGCGGGTTGCGACCGGCACCGACAGAATGTCGTCGAGCTTGGCGCGCGGACGGCTCTTCAGCTTTGCCTGAACGGCAGCAACATCCACCTGATGATAGTGGGTCGCGTGAAGGGTGGCAGCGGTCGGCGACGGCACCCATGCGGTATTCGCTCCGGCCTTCGGATGGGCGATTTTCTGTTCCAGCATGGCTGCCATCAGGTCCGGCATGGCCCACATGCCCTTGCCAATCTGCGCATGGCCGGAAAGGCCGCATTCGAGACCGATATCGACATTCCACTGTTCGTAAGCACCGATCCAAGCGGCCTGCTTCATATCGCCCTTGCGGATCATCGGGCCTGCTTCCATCGAGGTATGGATCTCGTCGCCGGTGCGGTCAAGGAAGCCGGTATTGATGAAGACGACACGTTCCTTGGCGGCGCGGATCGCTTCCTTGAGGTTAACCGTGGTGCGGCGTTCCTCGTCCATGATGCCGATTTTAAGCGTGTTCGGCTTCATGCCGAGCATTTCTTCGGTACGGGTGAAGATTTCGTTGGCGAAAGCCACTTCTTCCGGGCCGTGCATCTTCGGCTTTACGATATAGACCGAGCCTTCGCGCGAATTCATGTGGCGACCATTGGGGCCGATATCGTGCAGCGCGATCAGGCTGGTGAAGGCTGCATCCATGATACCTTCCGGCACTTCATGGCCGTCGGCATCAATGATTGCCGGATTGGTCATGAGGTGGCCGACATTGCGCACCAGCATCAGGGAGCGGCCCTTGAGCGACAGCGTGGAACCGTCCGCAGCCTTGTAGCTGCGGTCGCCATTGAGGCGGCGGGTCATCTGCTTGCCGTTCTTCTCGAACGTGTCTTCCAGCTTGCCGTTCATCAGGCCGAGCCAGTTGCGATAAACCGCAACCTTGTCTTCGGCATCGACGGCAGCAATCGAATCTTCGCAATCTTGAATCGTGCTGACGGCAGATTCCAGAACCACATCGGCAATATGGGCCGGATCGGTCTTGCCGATCGGATGGTCCGCATTGACGACGATATCGACATGCATGTTGTTCTTCGCCAGCAGTACATTGGTCGGGGCGGCTGCGTCGCCATTATAACCCTTGAACTGGTTGGCATCCTTCAGCGCCGCTGCCGAACCGTCGGTCAGCTTGATTTCAAGTTTACCGTCCTTGACGGCGAGACCGGCGACATTGGCCCAGTTGCCGGTGGTAAGCGGTGCGCTTTCATCGAGGAAATTTTTCGCCCAGGCGATGACCTTTTCGCCACGCTTCGGATTGTAGCCCTTGCCCTTTTCCGCACCGTCGGCATCGGAAATCGCGTCGGTGCCGTAGAGCGCATCATAGAGCGAACCCCAGCGCGCATTAGCGGCGTTGAGCGCGTAGCGGGCATTCATCACCGGAACGACAAGCTGCGGGCCAGCGATATGGGTGATTTCCGGATCGACATTGGTGGTCGAAACCGAGAACTCACCGCCTTCCGGCAGGAGATAGCCGATGTCCTTCAGGAACTGCTGGTAATCCGCCTGGCTGTAGCCCTTGTCGCGGTTCTGCTTGTACCAGGCATCGATCTTGGCCTGCAGGTCGTCACGCTTGGCAAGGAGGGCGCGGTTCTTCGGTGCGAGATCGCGGATGATGGCGGCAAAGCCCTTCCAAAACTTTTCCGGCTCCACACCGGTTCCGGGAGCAGCTTCCTTGGCCAGAAATTCCACCAGTTCAGGGGCAACGCGCAAGCCTTCTATCTCAACGTAATTACCGGCTTTCTGAGAAACCATGGCTCTGCCTCCTTCAAAATAAACAAATCTACCGCCGGCACTCTTCAGTGCCAGCTATCATGTTGCCTTTGAACCGCTTTGGTGTGCTTTCGTCAATCGGTGCGTGGGCACATCATCTGTGACGCTGCGGCGAAAATAGCTTTTATAGGGACAGCTTGGCGCGAATATCGTCGGGCGTAAAGCCTTGTTCGCGCAATGATGCGAGCGCTGTATCCTGCCGGCTTTTCGATAGTTTCATCCCGTCGTCGCCCAGCACCAGATCGTGATGGTGATAAAGCGGCTCGGGCAGGCCGAGCAGCTTCTGCAGCAGCCGGTGCACGGATGTCGCGTGAAACAGATCGTGCCCGCGCACGACATGGGTGATGCCCTGCAAGGCATCGTCCACGACAACGGAGAGGTGATAGCTGGTTGGTGTGTCCTTGCGGGCAATCACCACGTCGCCCCATTGTGCTGGATCGGCGTTCACGCGTCCGGTCTCGCCATCCGGCCCCGCGCCGCTTTCGTTCCAGAAGAGCGCTTCGCCAGCCATGTCGAGTGCTTTCTCCATATTGAGCCGCCAGGCATAGGACATGCCTGAGGCGATACGCTCCATCTGTTCCTTTTCGGTCAGATCGCGCTCGCTTTGCGGATAGAGCGGTGTTCCATCCGGGTCGGAAGGCCAGTCCTTGCCCTTGGCGAAAGCTTCGCCGATCCGCTCGCGAACTTCGCCCCGGCTGAGAAATGCCGGATAGACGAGGCCCTTGTCGGCAAGTTTGGTCAGGGCGTTGCGATATTCGCCGAAATGTTCCGACTGGCGGCGCACAGGGGTTTCCCATGTCAGGCCAAGCCAGCGGAGATCGTCGTAAATGCCTTGTTCCAGCGCAGGCGTACAGCGTGCTGTGTCGATATCTTCCATGCGCAGCAGGAAGCGCCCGTTGCTCTTTTTGGCCATATCTGCGTTCAGAAGAGCGGAATAGGCATGGCCAAGGTGAAGCTGGCCATTGGGACTCGGAGCAAAGCGGAACACAGGTGCGGTCATGGTGTTTTCAATGTCAGTTGCCGGTGTCAGTTGAATGTCATCTGATTCCATTGGTACGTTGTGCACCGAGAGAATGAAAGGCTGTGCGATGCGGCGGATCGATACATTGAGCGATATTGAGGCGGGGCTGGAGGCTCTGGTTCTCGCCGATATTCGGCTGGCCGATATTCGGAGCCGGTCCCATGCGGTGCCGCTACGCCGGTCCGAACCCGGATTTGAAAGTCTGGCATCCATCATTGTCGCACAACAGGTTTCGACGGCCAGTGCCACCGCGATCTGGGCCCGGCTGAAACAGGCCATCGATCCGCTGACGCCCGAAACCTATATTGCGGGCGGGGAGGAGGCTTGGCGTTTTGCTGGTCTCTCGCGTCCCAAGCAGAGAACGCTGTTTGCCTTGAGTGAAGCTTTGGCAGAAGGGGCAATCGACCTGCATGGGCTTTGCGATCTGCCTGCCGAAGAAGCGATCGCGGCACTGACGGCCATCAAAGGCATCGGCCCATGGACGGCGGAGGTCTATCTTCTGTTTGCTGCCGGTCATCCGGACGTGTTTCCGGCTGGCGATGTGGCCTTGCAGACGGCTGTTGGCCACGCCTTTGCACATGAGATCCGGCCTGATGCTGTTGCCCTTCGCAAGCTGGCGGAAGACTGGGCGCCATGGCGCGGCGTGGCGGCGCGATTGTTCTGGGCTTATTATGCGGCGATCAAGGGGCGTGAAGCGGCGCCACTTTTATAGATGCTGCTGTAAAACTTGCGTGTTTCCCGAAGCATAAATGCGTTTCCGCTTCACAATCCTGTCACGTCGGGCTTACATTATCCGCATCGGCTGATGACGGAATTTCGATTCGCGGAAGCTTGATTTTCTGCTGATTGCAGTCCCGTCCTTAGAGCGCCGTGCGCCCTATGGGGCGCACAAAGGTGCTCTAATTATTTGAGAATACGCATCGGGCTTTTCAAAAATCGATTTCGATTTTTGGACCGATGCGTGGAAGGTTGGAGCGTCGTTGTTGCGCCCAAATGGACGCGCGGCGCTTCGATGAAAGCGCAATTCCGCATGGAGAGCCATTTCGCCCTTTTTCGGAGTTGCTCTGAAGGAGGTGCGCCCTTGACTGTTGCCGTCTCGCCCAGAACCGTCTCGACCAGTGGCTTGCCCGCGCTGGTTCTGAACGCTGATTACCGTCCGCTCAGCTATTATCCCCTGTCGCTCTGGTCCTGGCAGGATGCGATCAAGGCGGTGTTTCTCGAACGCGTGAACATTGTGGCGGAATACGATCACATCGTTTCCTCACCATCGTTCTCCATGCGCGTTCCGAGCGTGATTTGCCTGAAGGATTATGTGAAGCCGCCGCGCTATCCTGCGTTCACGCGCTTCAACGTCTTTTTGCGTGATCGTTTCGAGTGCCAGTATTGCGGCTCGCCGCATGACCTGACTTTCGATCACGTTACCCCGCGTTGCCATGGCGGCGAGACGACGTGGGAAAATGTGGTCGCCGCCTGTTCACCATGCAATCTGCGCAAGGGCGGCATGATGCCTGCCGTCGCGCATATGTGGCCGCGCCAGAAGCCAGCCATGCCGACTGTGCAGGACCTGCACAATAACGGCCGCCTTTTCCCACCCAACCATCTGCACGATAGCTGGCTCGATTTTCTGTACTGGGATGTCGAACTGGAGCCCTGATCCCTATAGTTTCCCGCTTTTACTTCCCACTTTTCGCAAAAGCGCCGTAGTAGCCGATAGCTGCAAAGAGCAGGCTTGCGACGACGTTCCATCCGGCAAAGGACAGGCCGAGGAAGTGGCCCGGCGCGCTGTCGCATGCGGGCGGACGCGTCGAATTGAGGTCGCTCAGGAGATTGCCTGCATCCAGCGTGACTTTCATTGTCGCGGCACTGCAATCAACCGGTCCCGGCCAGTATTTCAGTTCAACGCCGGTATGATAGATGGCAAGCGCCAGCCCGAAGGTCATCAAGAGTGCGCCGATCAGGATAAGACCGCGCGTCAGGATCGGGGGCCATTTCAGGCCGTAGGAGACCCAAGCTGCAGCCAGAACCGGAACGCCGATATAGTAAGGCGTGCGCTGTTCGAGACAGAGCTTGCAGGGCATGAAGCCAGCCAGATGCTCGAAGCCCAGTGCCGTGCCGACAGTTGCGGCGAGGCCGATGGTCATGATGCCTGCGGTCCATGCCTGTGTTTTGCCGACCGGATTATTGAGTGCAAACGCCATATGGGATTCCCTGAAAAGGCTCTCTTATTCTTAAGGCAAACTGCTTGCTTGTCTCCAAGCAATTTATTTTGACCGAGTTTGGGCGAACCGCTCAGGCGTGAAGATATTTCACAGCAAAGAAGAGCGCGATCAGGACGACAGCTACGAGACTTGCGATCAGGCCAAGACGCTTTTCGATGAAATCGCGGATCGGTTCGCCATAACGGCGCAGCAGCCAGGCGAGGAAATAGAAACGCGCACCGCGCGCAACGATCGCCGATGCGATGAAGAGCCAGATATTGATGCCAGCTGCACCGGACAGGATCGTCACCACCTTGATCGGCGGCAGATGTGCAAGGCCGGAGGTGATCAGCATCAATAGAATGGTGTCGGCGCTGGTTGTACCGCGCAATTGCTCGAACGTGTCGAGCTTGCCGTACATCTCGAGTACCGGTTTGGCGATCTGCTCGTAGGCATGATAGCCGAGATACCAGCCCGCAATGCCGCCAAGGACGGAAGCCACTGTTGCGATGAAGGCATAACGCCAGGCGCGTTCGGGGCGGGCAAGTGCCATGGGCAGAAACAGGACGTCGGCGGGGACAAGAAAGACCGAGCTTTCTACAAAGGCGATGATGGCGAGCCACCATTCGGCGGATTTTCTTGCGGCAAGCGAAATCGTCCAGTCGTAAAGGCGGCGCAGCATATATTTTCCGGATTATCTTTGGCGGAAGCCATATTAGTAGTTGCACCGTCTATAAATAAAAAAGATGGCGCGAACAATGCGCGCCATCTTTTTTGACACTGCTTTCCAGGGAACGGTATGGAAAACAGCGGTTTTTAACGCTTGTAGGCGCTGCAGATATATTTGGTCTCGAGATATTCCTCGATGCCGTATTTGGAGCCTTCACGACCGAGGCCTGACTGCTTCACGCCGCCAAAGGGCGCGACTTCGTTGGAAATGAGCCCGGTATTGTGACCAACCATGCCGTATTCCAGTCCTTCGCTGACGCGGATCGCGCGGCTGAAATTCTCCGTATAGAAATAAGCCGCCAGACCGAAGATCGTATCATTGGCCATGGCGATGACTTCTTCTTCCGTGTCGAAGGCGAAGAGTGGGGCCAGCGGGCCGAAAGTTTCTTCCTTGGCTACGATCATGTCAGGCGTTACGCCCGTCAGCACGCCCGGTTCGAAGAACAGACCGCCCAGTTCTTTACCGCCGGTGATGAGCTTCGCGCCCTTGGATACGGCATCGTCAATATGTGCCTTGACCTTGGTGATGGCCTTCGGTTCGATCATTGGGCCGATGACGACACCTGGTTCTGTGCCATTGCCGACCTTGAGTTCCTTGACCTTGGCCGCGAGCTTCTCAGCGAACTTGTCGTAGATCCCGCGCTGCACATAGATGCGGTTGGCGCAGACACAGGTCTGGCCCGCATTGCGGTATTTGGAAATCATGGCGCCGTCGACGGCTGCGTCCAAATCGGCATCGTCGAACACGATGAACGGCGCATTGCCGCCAAGTTCCAGCGAGATGCGCTTGATGGTCGGGGCGCATTGCGCCATCAGCAGGCGTCCGACTTCCGTCGAGCCGGTGAAGGAGAGCTTGCGCACAATATCATTGCTTGTCAGTTCAGCGCCAATTTCACGTGCCTTGCCTGTAACGATCTGGAGAACGCCAGCCGGGATGCCTGCCTTTTCGGCAAGAACGCCAAGCGCCAGTGCCGTCAGAGGCGTGAGATCGGCGGGGCGCACGATCATGGTGCAACCGGCCGCAAGGGCAGGTGCTGCCTTGCGGGTAATCATCGCCGCCGGGAAGTTCCAAGGGGTGATTGCGGCAGTGACGCCGACCGGCTGGCGGATGACCGTCAGGCGCTGCCCGGCCTGCGGGGCAGGGATAGTGTCTCCATAAACGCGTTTTGCTTCTTCAGCGAACCATTCGATGAATGATGCCGCATAAAGAACTTCGCCGCGTGCCTCGGCAAGCGGCTTGCCCTGTTCCGATGTCATGATAAGAGCAATATCATCGGCATTGGCAACGATGAGATCGAACCATTTACGCAGGACCGCTGTGCGCTCCTTGGCGGTCTTGGCGGCCCATGCCGGGAAAGCCTTTGCGGAAGCGTCGATGGCTTCCTTGATGGTCGCGACAGAAAGAGAGGGAACTGTGCCGATGACCGAACCGTCTGCCGGATTGGTCACGTCGATCTTGGTGCCGTCCGTGGCGTCGATCCAGTGCCCGTCAACGAGGCATTGCGATTTGAGCAGTGAGGGGTCTTTCAAAGCGAGCATATTGATGTTCCATCCCGGTCTTGCAGAGAAAGCTTGTTCAGTATACTGAACAGCTTACGATATTTTGAATTAAACAGCCCGTAATAATCAAAGTCAAACGGTTAATCAGGCGGTCGATCAGGTGAACGCAAAGCTATGACGAAAACGGTGAGCGACGAAGAGAGTTCCCAGAAACTGGTGCCGGCAGTTATGCGTGCGGCGCAAATTCTGGATCAGATCGCGAAATCCACGCAGGAAGGCGGCAAGGGGTCTGCGGACGGGCTCAAGCTTTCCGATCTGGCCCGTCGGACTGGCTTGCCGAAAAGCAGTGTGCACGGACTTTGCCAAACGCTGGTGCATCTCAAGCTGCTGAAGCTCAACGGTGACGGAAGCTTCAGCATGGGATCGCAATCAGTGCGCTGGGCCAATGTGTTCATGGCTGGCAGCGACATTGTCGATGCATTTCATGAGGCGGTTGCGGATGCCGATGGGCTTGGCGCGCATACATTGACGCTTTCGCATCTGGAAGGACCGGATGTCATTTATCTTTCGTGCCGCAACTCGACCGCGCCATTGGGAATCACATTCCGCATCGGTATGCGGGTTCCCGCTGTCTTTACCGCGACTGGCAAGGCCATGCTGGCAGCGATGTCGCCGCAGGAGTTGGCCCGTCACCTGCCGCCCGAATGGCCCGAGCTGATCACGCCGGCCAGCGCGCCTTCGCTCAAGGCACTGGAGGCCGAGATGGCAGAGGCGAAAGCAAGAGGCTATTCACTGGATAACGGCCAGTTGCGCGAAGGCATGTTCTGCATCGGCGCTGCGATCTGTGACCGGCCTTTCCACCCAACGGCCGGTATCGCTCTGTCCATGATGGCGGCTGAGGCTCGTCCTGACATTATAGAAGATATGGGCAAGCGTGTGCGCGCTCTTGCGAATGATGTGGCGGATCGCATGGGATGGCTCTCTGCCTAAAGCGCAATGGGTCTGCTTTTTGATCGTTGGCTGTGGAAAGAAAATTCCTTCTTTTTTACGAAACTGCG
>NZ_NNRN01000004.1:0-16263 GCF_002252535.1 Brucella lupini | reverse complement strand
GAGCGATGCTTGCGCACCACGCGCCATGCTCGGCGCACCCAACAAAAAGGGCAGCCGAAGCTGCCCTTCTAATCCAGGGATACAAGGCCAACTAGTGCCCTGTCACCTCTTCGGCTTCTTCCTGCCAGTTCGGATTGAGCCGGTTGTAGCGCAGCGAAGACATAAACGAGAGACCGATCAAAGCCGCGCCGATAAGGCCGGTAATGACTTCCGGAATATGTACCAGCGTCTGGACATACATGATGACCGCCAGAACCAGGATCGCATAGAAAGCACCATGTTCGAGGTAACGGTACTGACCCAGCGTCTTGCGCTCGACAAGCATGATAGTGAGCGAACGCACATAGAATGCACCAATACCGAGACCGATAGCGATGATGAACAGGTTCGTGGTCAGCGCGAACGCACCGATAACACCGTCGAACGAGAAGCTGGCATCCAGCACTTCAAGATAGATGAAGGCGCCGAGACCACCGCGATGGACCATATCCATCTGCTCCTGCGTCGCATCCAGAACCTCGCCCAGTCCTTCGACAGCGAGGAAGGTCAGGAGACCGAACAGGGCTGCGATCAGGAAGGTGTGCGAATGTTCGGCATCAAGCTGGTACGAGAAGAAGATGATCAGAGCGATTGCCACACCGATCTCGACCCCCTGCACCGAAGCAAACTTCGACATACGGCTTTCGATGGCCTTGATCCAGTGCACGTCCTTCTCGACATCAAAGAAGTACTTCATGCCGACCATCAGCAGAAATGTACCGCCAAAGGCAGCAATACCTGTATGGGATTCCGAGATCACGCGAGCATATTCATCCGGCTGCCAGATCGCGAGTTTCAATGCAGAGATCGGATCGGTCCACATGGCAACGGCGACAATGGCAAGCGGGAAGATGATGCGCATGCCGAAAACGGCAATGATAATGCCCCAAGTCAGGAAGCGATGTTGCCATTCCGGCGTCATGTCGCGCAGGATGCGCGCATTGACGATAGCGTTATCGAAAGAAAGCGATATTTCGAGAACGCTCAAAACTGCGCAGATGATGAAGACGGAGACCATTCCCCCAAAAGTGCCGGTCATTTCGAAACCGAGCCAAACGGCACCAGCGAGACCCAGTACGGTAAAAACCATGGGCCAAATAAAGTAACGAAGAGTGGCCATTTCAAACCATTGAATTCTTATTGTTTATCAAACGGAAACAGACACTGGCCGCTACAGCACACTGCCGTGAAGCGAAATCCGCTTCCCGTCGCGCGCGCTACCTGACCACTGCTCTTCCCGCCAAGGCGTACCGGCTATGTAAGTAGCTTGCCAGATGCAAACAAGAGAAAGCGTGGCAATAATTTGGCCAATTTGCGGATTTGATGTGCTGAAATATTTCGTTACTATTCCGTGATACTAAAGTAGAACAGCCTCACAGCTCCACCTACTCGCCCTTATAGTAAAATCTGCCGGAACGTCAGATTTGTACGAATTGTCACGTGGCAAAAACTTCATCACAACATAGATTTATAATGTGGGCTGCGCACCGCTGCCGGTTGCGGGCCTTTCAGGAATAAGGGAATTCAACAGATGATTGCTCCGGAAGAGCTACAGCGCCGAATAGAAAAAAGACTTGCCGAGAGCAGTTTTTCACAACCGGAACTTCTGATCCGGCGGGCGCATCGTTTGGCGCAGGAAGGCAAGAACGGATCAGCCTCGGTGGCCGACGCACTGCTGAAGGAAGCCGGTTCGCAAATAGGTCTGCAGGAGCTTTCCGAAATAATCGACCACAAGCCCTGGCTGCTCGAAACGATTATCAATGGCGCTGGGAAAAAGGTCGGCAACTCCGACCATCATTAGATGTGCGTTAGAACAAACATTTAGAGCGCATTTCCAGTATTTTCTTTCGATACATGACTGCAAGGGGAGACACAGATGATGATAACCGGACCTCAATGCCGTGCAGCCAGAGCGCTTGTGGAATTCTCACGCGACCGTCTGGCCCAACTATCGGGGATTGAAGCAGCGACCATCGAGCAGTTTGAGCGCAAGCTCGGTACGCCAACAGGCGAACAGATACAGGCATTGGCCAATGCGCTGGAAAAAGCCGGTGCGCAATTCATTCCCGAAAATGGTGGCGGTGTCGGGGTACGCCTGAAATTCAATCGTTCGGAGACCAAACGCATTGCCAATCTGGAGAACGAGGGCGGCCCGACTGCCTCCGACGAGGTGCCGTAGCAAGCGCAGGCTTTTCGATAGCGCGTCCTGAAAACGACCGCGTAAATAGTTGGAGCGCCGACCCGGTTCAATCAGATCGGCGCTCCAGACTCTCAATTCCTGAAAAGACTTACTTGTCAGTCAGGGCTGGCGGATTCAGACGCTCCTGCATCTTGATCGTCACCAGATCCTTGGCTTCAAGATTATAATCTTTGAAAGCAGCACCGCGAAGAACCTGATCGTCATAGGTCTTGACGTAGTAAGTCATGTTCTTCATGTCGGCAATGGTCGTCCACTGCGTGTATTCGAGCGGCGTTGCCGGGTCCACGATCCAGCCCTTGGGAATATCAAAGTTGTTGGCGATATGCTCGGCCAGACGAACGCTTTGCGGCCCGCTCGGCACCTTTGCCGCCGACAGAACGAAAGCGGTTGCGCGCACAAACCTTGATGGAGGCGTCGTGTCTCCAGGCACGCCCAGCATACCCGATCCTTCACCCAATGGCGTGAAAGTAGCGCCATTGACCTTGAGCGGCTTGGTATTGTCCGGCGACAGGTGAACATAATTGCGCAGATTGGTCATGTGCCAGTCGAAGGACGGCGAATTCGTCATCACTCCGAGCGGATTGTCATAAACCTTCAGCTTGCCATCGATGGGTTCAATGACAATCGATGCACCCGTCGCATCGTGCAGTGTATAATGCACCGGTGGTGCGAAACCCATATTGGGTTGCTTGACATCAATGACGGCAATGCTGCCAAGAGCTGCCTTCACTTCCGCCACGGTGGAGAAATTGGTCAGGGCCCAGCTCAGAACATCCCAAGGAGCAAGGCTGTCTTCCGCCTTGGCCGTGGAAGGATCCTGGAACTTGGCGTAATCCGGGAAATAGAGGATGCCGCCCGCAAGTCCCTTCTCATTCATGCCATCCGTGAGAGCCGGAATGCCGAATGCATTCATGCCGATCACGGCATATTTGCTCTTCCATTGCTTGCCGGGTTTCGCATCGGCGGCGGTCGCCGTGAAAGCATAGTTTCGCGGAACGACAATCATATCGGACTTGAGTTCGAACCCGAATTCCATCGTGCGCGCATAGACCATACCACCGTCGCTCGTCGGGAGAACGAAGCTGGTGCAGGCGAAAGCTGCCTGAGGAACGACCAGAGCTGCAGCGATGAGAGCGGTTGCAGCGCCCCGCGCAAACATCCGGCGAGACGACTTCCAGATAGATTGTTTCGTTTTCATGATGACCTCGTTACTCCACGATTTGTCATATTAAGAATTGCCAAAATAACTTCCTCGCCTCACCTCAATGAGAAAAGAGGCGCCGCTCCCATTCCGAATAAATGGTTGCACCTGATGAAAGTCAACAGAACAAACCTTAATATAAGTATCAATTTTCAGTTTATTTCCCTGAATGATTAACATATATATGGAGAAAGATTTAAATCTGATGTATTATTGAAATTGCTAAGACATAATCCAGGGGGTTTTTTCGGTGAAAGACGGAAGATCGCGTAACCAGAACGGGAATTTACTGTTAAAATTTTCCAGAAGTATTATATTAGCATCAGCTGTTTTAATAGGTATGTCAGCGACATCGTTCGCGGCAGATGCCGTGACACCACAACCAGAAATTCAGGACCAGCAGCGCTGGCGCGTGATTTTCAGCCCATATGTCTGGGGTGCATCGCTGAACGGCACCGCTGGTCTGCTGGGCCGCAGCACCGATGTTAACGTCCCCTTTCGCGAGATTTTCGATAATCTCGATATGACTTTCATGGGCAATGTCGATATCAGCAACGGCACAGTTGGTTTTTTCATCGACGGTCAGTACGTCAAGACCAGTCAGGATGAAAACCTCCGCGACAACGAACTCGCCCTCGATATCAAGACAACCACCTTGGCAGCTGGTGCTTATTATCGCGTCTATGAACAGCAGCTCGAGGGAACGACGCTCTTCGGAAACCAGCGGATTTTCGCGATTGAACCAACCGTGGGTGTTCGCTGGACAAGACTGGAGGCCGGACTTGAAGTTGGCCCTTACAGCGGATCGCGCAAGGTAGAATGGACTGATCCTTTCGTAGGCGCGCGTGTCTTCTACGACATCAACGACCGGTGGAACATTTTTGCAGAAGCCGACATTGGTGGTTTCGGAGCTGGAACCAAACTCAGCGCCAATGGCCAAATCTATCTTGGATATCGAACAATGGTTTTCGATATTCCCACGACATTCCGTGTCGGCTACCGGGCGCTTTATCAGGACTACAAGGACAACGATACGGTTGAGAATTTCAAGTATGACGTGACCCAGCATGGGCCAGTCGTTGGTTTCTCCGTCTCGTTCTAGTTCACAACAAATTAGTTTCTGTTGTTTGACCCGCCGGCAAAACCGGCGGGTTTTTTGCTATTCTCTCCCCTTGATCAGCTCTAAGTAAAATTCAACGACTTCCGGTAATAATAAGCGGGGAATAATGTGGGGGAATGAATGACCTATATCTTCGAGCTGCCGATCTATCTTTCTTTTACGGCCTTCGCCGTACTTGGAATTGTGTTCTATGCGGTTGGACGTTTCGCGCTCGACATGCTGTCCAAACATGCAGCCAGCGACGTTCTGTCCATTCCGATCGGTGCTTTCATCAGCACCATTGCGACGGCCTGGGCCTTGTCGCTCGGTTTTGTTGCCGCTGATATCTGGAGCGTCAATTCCCGGGCAGATCAGGCGATCAGTGAAGAACGCTCGGCCATTTCCCGTCTGATCGGAACGTCCAGGGCCGAGATATTGAATGCGCCTGAACTTACTGCCGCCCTCACCGGCTATCGCCTTGCCGTAATCGATGACGAATGGCGCGAAAAGATCAATGTCGAGCCAGCAGCTTCCGTTGAAACGGCGTTGCAGAGTATCCGGCGCGAGATCATCAATCTGGCACGCGCCGACGTGCCGTCACCCGTTATCTCCCAACTCATCAACGATTTCGATGAATTGCAGGACGCGCGCAATACCCGTCTGGCTGTCGGATCAACCTCAATCGACTATTACAAATGGTATCTCGTGCTTTCTCTTACATTCCTCACGGCGATAACCATTGCAGCGACCCATGCGGACCGTGTGCGAGCTGGTGTAAAGGCGCTCGTCATTTATTCGCTGACAGCCTCATTCTGCCTCTGGATTCTCGCAATCCACGCCAATCCCTATCAGGGGCTGGAACGCCTTGAACCGTCCCTGCTTTTCACCAGCCACAAGCACGGTTAAGATAGCTGAAGATTCGATTTATTTTATCCTGCTGAAATTGCAGGGAAATCTTCTCAATCGAACGCGGAGCAGCGATTTGATGAAACTGCTGGGCGCTGGCGCCCTCATAGGCTTGGCCTTCCCGGTCGGAATGGCTTCTGCACAAACCTTCAGCGTCTGCCACGGTTATGAATGCCATTACCGGACCAAAGTTACGCTGACCGCGAAGGACCAACAGCGTATCCGGAACCTTCTGCAAAATGGCAGTCGCAGCGCAGATGGCGAACGGAAAGCACTGCGAACGGCAGTTGCTATCTTCGAACAGCGCGGCACCGCAGCGATTGGCGTCCGGGACAAGCCGAGAATGCAATTCGGCAAGGCCCGCATCAAGGGCCAGATGGATTGCATCGATGAATCGACCAATACCGATAACTTCCTGCGCTACCTGCAATCACGCGGCTGGCTGAAGCACCACACTGTCGCGCGACGCACGTCCCGCGGCGCTTTCTTCGATGGACGATATCCGCACTGGACGGCAGTTGTCGAAGACAAGCAGGGCCAGAAATGGGCCGTCGATTCATGGTATGAGGCAGGCGGCGGACCGCCAGACATCATGCCACTGCAGCAATGGAAGCAGCGCGGTTATATGGGCGAGCGTTAAAACCCGTCCGCCCGTCTTTCCACTTACAATCACTGCCTTATATCGCCCTGCGAAGGGCATTCACTCAATAGCGAACGGGCATCCTGCCCTAGAGATTACCGGGCATCACAGAGGGGACGATCCATGCCGATTTTGAAGCGGTCTTTTTCCAGCATCTGCACTACAGCGCTCGTTGCAGGCAGCATGCTTGCCGCACCGATTGCCGAAGCCTGCACACGTTTCGTGTATCACGGGGCCAACGATCAGGTGATGACCGCCCGATCCATGGATTGGAAAGTGGATGTTGCAACCAATCTCTGGGTCTTTCCACGCGGCATGAAACGTTCCGGCGAGGCCGGCAAGAACTCGCTTCAGTGGACATCCAAATATGGCAGTGTGATCGCCTCCGGTTACGACATTTCCACGACAGATGGACTGAACGAAGCAGGACTTTCCGTTGGCGCATTGTGGCTGGTTGAATCGGAATATCCGAAATATGACGGCACCACACCGGGCCTCAGCATCGCGGCTTGGGCGCAATATGTGCTTGATAACTTTGCCACAGTCGACGAGGCGGTCAAAACTCTGCGCGCAGAGCCTTTCACCATCGTGACGGACAAGGTCCCCGGTGAAGACAGACTGGCCACGTTGCATCTGGCCATATCCGATTCCAGCGGCGACAGCGCGGTCATCGAATATATCAACGGCAAGCAGGTGATCCATCACGGCAAGCAATATCAGGTGATGACCAATTCGCCGACATTCGACGAGCAGCTTGCGCTCAACTCCTATTGGACCCAGATCGGCGGCACTGTCATGCTGCCGGGCACCAATCGCGCCGCCGACCGTTTTGCGCGCGCATCGTTCTATGTAAACGCCGTCCCGAAAACCGACGACCCTGTTGAGTCGATTGCCAGTGTTTTCAGCGTCATCCGGAACACCTCGGTGCCTTTCGGCCTGACAACACCTGACCAGCCGAACATTTCCTCGACACGCTGGCGGACGGTGGCCGACCAGAAGCGCATGCTGTATTTCTTCGAATCGGCTTTGACACCCAATGTCTTCTGGGTTGATCTCAAGGAAATCGACTTTTCGCCAGAAACCGGCAAGGTCAAGAAACTCGACCTCGGCGTCAATCAGACCAACACGTTCAATGGCGTCGTCAACGACAGTTTCAAGGAAAGCGAGCCCTTCAAGTTCCTCGGTCTTTGAGCTGGTTCTACAGTTTTTTGCTGAACCAATCACGCTCCGTTGCGTTAGTTATCCATAACCAACCCAGAACGGAGGACCAACCAATGGACTGGAATCGCGTTGAAGGAAACTGGAAACAGGCCAAGGGCAAGATCAAGGAACAGTGGGGTAAACTCACCGATGACGATCTCGACCAGATCAATGGCCGGCGCGAGCAGTTGGAAGGCAAAATCCAGGAACGCTACGGCATAGAAAAAGACCGCGTGCGTTCTGAAATGGATGATTGGTACAATCGCCAGACCTGGCTTTCATAAAGCCGCATCCTTCAAGAGAAAGCCCTGCCCATTGGCAGGGCTTTTTCAATTATCACCGGCAGCCATCCACGCGCTGCAGAGAGGCGGAAAGCCCCATCAGGGAGAAGGTATAGCGGGTCTGCGTACCGCGTGCCGATGTTGCCTGCACATTGAGCGTTTTGCCCGCGCGCATTGCCCGCATCAGCTTCGCTTCATCGGCAACATTTTCCGCCCAGGCGCGATTGCCCTCGCTGAAGAACGGAAAGCGCGCGCCATCCACCATCACATTGACCGAACTGTTGGCTTTCAGCTGATATCCCATCACCAATTGAGGGCTATACTGGCCATCCGCCTTGGAAATAATCACGAAATTATCACCGTGCTGCACGCCGGTCGGCTGAAAATTGATCGGTACAGTCAAAGCATAGCATTTGTTACCCGCAAGCTCGGTGTTCTGGTAAACGCCCCAATCGCGGAATTCACCCAAATAACTCGTCTTCGCTGAAGCCGCGAGAGAGCTCGCCACCAACCCTGCCAATGCCAGCGCAACGGTGGTTGCATTTTTTCTCATCGCCCAAAACCTCCATTTTGTCGCCAGTTCACGTCACTTAAAAAATTGTTTCATTGCGTTACTATTTTCTTAACGAACTGCTAAAATTTGTTGAAAGTTTGCGATGGAAACCAAAAACACCGGTCTGTTGGAACAGACCGGATACCGCACAAGGTAACAGCTCCAATGGAAATATTGCGCATCGCGACAAAATTGATTGAAGGAGACATCGCACCCCCCAAGAAGCCGCCTTGGACCTCCCGAAATATTTGGTCTGGTACCACATTGCCGTTTTTGCCTGCATTGCACAGGATAACGCGGCACCCGACAGTTGCGAATACAGTTAAGTTCAAAAAAGTCCATGAAGACATGCCGACCACGTATATATGTAGATCGGCATATCTCAATGTTACGCGTTGATTACATCTTTGGCAGCAAGACCTTATCAATTACATGAATAACGCCATTTGACTGCTTCACATCAGCAATGGTTACGTTCGCAACATTGCCATTCTCGTCGGTTAACGTAATCTTAGCGCCGCTTTCCTTTGCCTTGAGAATACAACCACCGACTGTCTTCACATCATGCGAGCCGTTGTCATCGGCAATCATCTTCTTGATGTTCTTTGACATCGCGTCCGCTGCAACGACGTGGCAAGTCAAAACCTTGGTTAGCTTTGCCTTGTTTTCAGGCTTAAGCAGATCATCAACAGTGCCTTTTGGAAGTGCGGCAAACGCTTCGTTTGTTGGTGCAAACACTGTAAATGGCCCCTTACCTTTCAGCGTTTCCACAAGGTCTGCGGCCTTTACTGCTGCAACCAGTGTAGTGTGGTCTTTGGAGTTCATCGCATTTTCAACTATGTTTTTGTTCGCATACATTGGCGAGCCGCCGACATTGGGGTTTTCGGCATAAGCAGATGTGGCAGCAACCAGCATTACAGTTGCTGCCGAAAGTGCACGGAACGTAAAGGGGTTCATAGTCTGTCTCCTCCTAAAGCAAACAATTCTGGGAGATAACACCTGCCCAGAAGCTCCTGAAAAGGTAGCCAATGAGGAAGACGAGATTAGAAAGAGAAAAGTTTCAGGAGCCAAGCCAAACTTGCGGCACTTTACAATGGGCGCACAATACCACTAGCCACGATTGGGCCAGATGGTACCCCGGTTGGAGACCCGCCAAATGGTTCAAGACTGACGGCGAGTGTCGTACCCGCTGTAATATCGTCGCGTAGTTCAAGCGGAATGGTAAGTTCCCCTTGTTTGCCTGGCTTAAAGATACCCAGCGAAACGGGGTTGCCTTTTTGCAGTACCAACCAAAGTTCAAGCGATTTCTCGCCGGAGGCTCCAGCTGCAACAGGGATGACTTGAAGATATCCGCTGGCCGGATCATAGGAAGCGAGCAAATTCACACGTACGTCTGTTGCTGACAGTTCGGCAACCAGAGGACCGCTGTTCTTAGATGTTAGATTACCGCCGAAAGCGAAGATAATCGCTACACCGGCAGCGATTGTTGTTGCCAAAGAAACCCATCGCCAGAAGGTAACAGAACTCCATAACGACACAGTATGCCCTGCATCCTGTGTCGATCCAAACAATCGCTTCTCTATCTCTCCGAATATATTTTCATTCACTGGCAATTCTTGATAGTCGTCATTGAAACGCGAGAAACTGATCTGCCATCGCTCAACTAGTAACGCGAATTCCTTGTCATGAAGCATCCTTTGCTCTACTTGGCGACGCTTCTCATTTGACAAAACGCCGAGCACGTATTCACCAGCCAGCACGTCATCCTGACCGCGTTTGCCATGATTTTGCTCGCTTGATGTCATCGCTGCATGCACTCTCTCAGTTTCAATAGACTGCGTCGCAACCAAGTGCGTACAGTATTCAAAGGCACTTGTAATTCCTGGGCGAGCTCAAGATAGCTGAGACCTTCCACATAAGCTTGCCGAACCGCTTTCGCATGAACTTGATCGAGCTCTCGCATGCAATCATCTATCCGGCGTCCTTCGTCTCTTGCCAACACCTCCTTCTCGGGGCTTGGATTGACGTCGTCAGCCAGATCATGAACTTCGTCAAGATCCTCCGTAACAGGTTTTCTTGCTCGAATGACATCTATTGAATGATTGCGGGCGATAGTTGCCAACCAAGCTGAAGCCACGCTTTCACCAATCCCAAACGTACTCGAACGTTTCCAAATCTTGATATAGACGTCTTGAAGGGCTTCCTCTGCCTCCGATCTGTCTTTCAATATACGAAGGCAAATCGCGAATAGTTTCGGGCTAGTATCCTTATAAAGTGAGGCGAAAGCGTCTTTGTCACCCAAAGCCACTTTGCTAATCAGAACGGATGTTTCATCTGTCTGTTTCAACGAAATCAGTGCTTCTCATACGAATCTGCGGGATCAGCGAAAACGATTATTCGGCATCCGTATCAGTCCAGCATAATACTCTTTAAAAGAGCTTGAATATGCTCATCATATGCAAAAACTAATTGCTGTAAATATCAACTTGAATAGCCGCTTTACTTGCACCAACTGGACATGGTTCGGCTGAGTCTCGTTTAGAGTTGCAAACGAACGCACAGAACGGCGAACTCGCCAAAGATAAGCCAAATAAATTACTGAGGGAGAAAATGGTGGGCCCGGAGGGCCTGCCGAATTCCAAGAAAATTAGCAGCTTAACCCTGTGTGGGACGAAGACCCCATTTTATAAAAATCAATGGCTTAGTAAAGCCGCCGTCCCACTTTTTCCGGCCGTTTCCGCCCCTTCTTTCCCGGTCGTATTGCGGCCTGGGAGGCGCACATGAGCGGGGTGCGGCCATTTCGAGACGTGAAGCTGCAATGGCTTCAGCAGTTGAGCTGCGACAAGGATTTGAGCGACAGCGCGCGGTCCGTGGCGCTCTATATCGTCACCACGCATTTGAACGGCCACACCGAAAAGGCGTGGCCGTCCTATCAAACGATTGCCGACGCGACCGGCAAAAGCGTCAAGACCATTCAGCGTGCCGTCCGTGAACTTGAGGTCAAGGGATGGTTCGAGGTCCAGCGCGGAAATGGCGTCGGGCACAACACGGAATATCGTCCCTCAGCGGCATCGATTTTACGCGCATCGGACGCCCGCGAAAAGACGGACAAAGTTGTCACCCTTTACCCTGACAAAAGGGGTCAAAATCGTCCGGAAAGGCGGTCAGATGTGTCCGGCGAAGGGGGACAAATATGTCCACCAAACTTAGAGAAAGAAAAAATAAATAAACCTAACCCGCGCGAGGACGCCCCGCCGCGCGTCGAGACGCGGCGAGCCGTCCCGCTCGTCTTCGTGGCCGAGACGAAGGCGGATCAGGTCGATCAGTGGCGCTCCTGGTTGCGCGATCACGGCTTTCCCTCGATCGACGCCTTAGGCCTTCGAACGGTAAAAACCGGCAAGCCGGGTTATGCCTTGCCGGGCTACTGGCCACCGGATGAAACCAGTCCGAGCACACTCGACTGGGTCACCTACTTCAGCCGACGCGGTGACCACATCGCCCAAGAAGCCGCCCGGGAAACCGACTTTCGGAGGGCGTCATGACGGCCGGCGATCTGAAGGGAGCAAGGCGACCCCTGTCATACGGCGAGCCGTCCGACAGGGAGCCTTGTGAGGGGAGGCAAGCCTCCCCTTCAAACCCCACCAAGATAACCCGGCGATCGCCCAAGGGCGAACTCAATGCCGTCGTGGTTTTCCGCTGCACGGTATCGGAAAAGCAGGCGCTGACCGCACGCGCGGCACGGGCCGGTCTGCCCTTCGCCACGCTGATGCGGGAAGCGCTCGGCCTCACCGAGGCGCGCCGTCGCCGTCCGGTTCCCAAGGTGGACCCAGATCTGGTGCGCGCGGTCGCCCGGATCGGCGGCAACCTCAACCAGACCGCCCGATGGCTGAACACGGCCCAGGTTCAGGGCCAGCTATCTGCCATAGAAGCAATCACGGTTGCCGCCCGCCTGGTTGCAATCGAGCGGGCGCTTTCGGAAACACTTGAGCAGTTCACGGCCAAGGATGGTGCGCCGTGCTGATCAAGTTCTTCCGCAACGGTCAGGGCGGCGGATCGGGACCGGTTGACTACCTGGTCGAGCGCGACGTCGTCGCTTACGACCAGAACCGCAACGCGATCCGCGACGAGCGTGGCCAGATCATGCTATTTGCCCGCGAGCCCCTGCCGGAAGTGCTGTGCGGCGATGCAGACCGCATGCTCGCGCTGATCGACGCCTGCCCGCACCAGTGGACCTATCGCGCCGGCGTCATCGCCTTCACGGCTGAAGACGCGCCGAGCCATGCCCAGCAACGGCAGGTGATGGACGCCTTCGAGAGCCTTGCCTTTGCCGGCCTCGAATCCGATCAGCGCGATATGCTTTGGGTCCGCCACACCCATGAGGGCCGCGTCGAGCTGCATTTCGTAACGCCGCGCATGGAGCTTGTGAGCGGGCGCAGCCTCAACATCGCGCCGCCTGGCTACCAGAAGCACTACGACGCCCTGCGCGATGTTCTGAACAAGGAACACGGCTGGAACGATCCGATGGCGCTGGAGCGCGCCCGCGAGACCGTCAGCCTCATCGAGAGCGTCAGGCGCGGCGATGCCCGCGAGCTGATCCATGACTGGATCGTCCAGCGCATCGAGACCGACCAAATCCATGACCGCCAGAGCATGACCGAGGCTTTGACGGCGGCAGGTTTCGACCTGCCGCGCGCCAGCAAAAACTACATCACCGTGCGCGATCCGGAGACGGACGAGCGCTGGCGTTTGAAAGGAGACCTGTTCCGTGAAGACTGGACCCGAGAGAATACCCTTGAGCGAGCGCTTGAAAGATCGGTTGGCGAGCCCAGCCGCTCCGGAAGCCGGCTCGACGCGATCGCCCTCGACGAGCTTCGAGACCGATTGGACCGAAGCCTTGAAGCGCGCGCAAGCTACAATCGAGACCGATATCCGCAGCTTCGCGGACGCGAACCGCTGGCACTTGAGCGAGGCACTGGCGATGACCGAGGCGGACGTGAACCGGCTCCGGTCGATGGTGCAGCCGTTCTTTCTGACCATGAGCGCGGTGGCCTTGCTGATCGTCCTCCTGAGCTTCACCGCGAGCTGGTTTTGGGCGGGGCTAATGATCGACCGCGCCCAGAGCGCCAGCCTCTGGCAGATGGGATTGCAGGTCAACCAGACCAGCAGCGGCAAAGTCCTGACCTGGGACGTCAACCGCCTTCAGCTGATCACCTGCCAGGCCGGGACCGACAAAACGCCATGCCTGAAGATCGTCCAGGGAAATTAATCGATGACCGAAACCACCAGACCACCGACGCCCGAGAGCCTGTCGCCGCTGGAGCGCGAATTGCTGGGTTACGTCGAGACGTTGATGAACGCCTTGCAGAGCGGAACCGTGCAGTTCGAGGCGCTGGAGAAACGCTCGACCGACATGATCGAAAATCGGCAAGCGGCTTTGGAAGGATCGCTGAAATCGCTCATCGCGTCACAGGCTACGTTCATGAACGCCTGGCTCGCCTCCGGCAATCATTCCAGCGGCACGGCCTCGACCGAGCTGGCGGAAGCGTTCGCCCTGCTGGAGCAAGCCGAAGCGATGCTGTAGGCGGTCGAGCCACAGACGTGACAGCACGACTGCCTGCGCCAAATCGCGGCCGCAACTGATCCTCATTTCCGTCGGGAGTTTCTATCCATGAATTTCATCATTCAGCCCCATCGCTATGCCCTTGCCGTCGCCGTTGTGGCAGGCGGTTTCCTGCTGATGGAAACCGCACCTTTGTTCTGGCCACCCATCTACCAGAACGCGCGCGCCGCGATCTTGGTCATGTTTCTCGGGTTTGCGCTGCTGGCATTGGTGGGAGACACCCAGGGCCGCATCCGCAGCGCGTCGGGCTTAGCTGTGGGGGCTGCCCTCCTTGCCGCGTCTGCTCTCGCCCTTACCGACCCGACCATTGCGGCAGGCGTCCTGCTCGACAGCTTCAAGAGTTGGCGCAATGCCGGCTATTCCGGAATCGAGAGCATCCGAGGCATGATTTCGACATGGGATCGCTTCACCGAGGCGCAAAAGCTTGGCGTGCAAACCAGCCTCGCCATCGGCCTGCCTGTGCCGCTATTCCTCGTTCTGCGGGCAATTTCGATAGCCGCCCCGGCATCATCCAGCCGCATTTCCAAACAAGGCCCATGGCGTGCCCGGTGGATGAACCGGAGCGAACTGCGCCAGCTCCGGCACAACGATACAGGCTTGCCACTCGGTCTTTCCGGCAGGGCAATGCTGCGCTACCGACCCAACACGAAGACCGGATGGCGCGCTGGCCATCATGTCGCCATCGCCGGCACCCGCGCCGGAAAAGGCGTGTCCGTCGTCATTCCCGCCATCATCGACCATGACGGGCCGGTCGCGGTCCTCGACATCAAGGGCGAAAACTTCGCCGTAACCCGCCGCTATCGCCGATCGCTCGGCCGTCAGGTGGTGGTTCTCAATCCCTTCGGCGTCATCGAGCCGTCGAAGGACCAGTTCAATCCGCTCGACTATATCCGGCAAGCGCACCTCGTCCGCGATATCGAGGTCATTGCCGAAGGGCTTGTGCGACCGGAAGGCGGAAACGGCGCGCACTTCGCCGAAATGGCGAAATCCATGATTGCCGCCGTGATCGAGGTCGTGATGACCAGACGTGTCGAGGCCGATCGCAACCTGATCACGGTCATGGACTTGTTGTTTTCCGCCGGCTTTGAAAAGACGCTGACGGAATGGGCCGCTGCACCGAAAACCTTTGGCACACGCCCGGCCGCCGCCGCTGCGACTTTCCTCGAGGCCGGCGAGAACGAGCGCGGCGCAATCAAGACGACCATCAAGAAGGCCTTCGATTGGGCGCGCTCCGATGAAATGCGCGGCTTCCTCAGCGCCTCTACATGCTCGCTCGAAAACCTGTTCGAAGGCCGCGCTGATCTCTTTATGGTCGTGCCGCTCGATCAGGTTGACGCTCAAGCTGTCTTTCTCCGGCTGCTGACGAACATCATTCTCGGTATGGCAGTACGCCTAGAGGGTGCCAGGAAGCCGAAAAGGAACGTGCTGCTGGTTTTGGACGAGTTTGTTCGTCTCGGTCGCATGGAAAAGCTGATCAACATCGCCAACGTCGCCGCCGGCTGCGGCATCGAGGCGTTGTTCATAACCCAGGACAAGGGCCAGATCGAAAGCGTCTACGGCAAGGGCGACACCGCCAGCATTCTCGGCTCCTGCGTCACAACCCGTATTTTCGGTCTAGGCCGCGCCGAATTCGAGACCGCCAATTGGGCCGCCAAGGCCCTTGGCGACCAAACAGTACTAACCCGCACCAAACATTCGGCCGCGAAGTTCGGTGAAAGCCGCAAAACCTCTACCGCCGAGCAGCGCCAAAAGCTAATGACAGCAGATCAAATCCTGGAAATGAAGACCGGTAAGATGCTGCTGCTGACGGGGTCGAAACCTCCCGCGCTCATTGACGCGGTTGTGTCGCACCGGCATCCAGCATACCGAGGAAAATTGGACCGAAATCCGATTGTTTATGGGGAGTGTACAGGCTTCATAAAGCGCAAGCATTGTGATCGTTCCCAATCAGCGGGCAGCACATTCCCCATCAGCCGAACCTTGTCTTGCAATCAACGTTCGAATGAATTTCCTGATCGAGAAATTTGTGCTCGACAAGAGCCTGATCCCGTCGATAGGTTTCCGGGCGAGAAGATCATGATGCCAAAACAAGTCAGAACATCAGTTGATATTGAAGCCCTGGTCCGAAGCGCGCGCAAAGGGCAAAATCTGCGGCAGGAAAATCTGGCCGGCCCGTCCGGCGTCTAAGTCAGATTCATTGTGGATATCGAAGGAGGCAAGCCAACAGCCAAATTGGCAAAGGCCTGTATATTCCTCGGTTGCTCGACCGTCCTGTCGATATTCTGCCCCTTGACGACTGCCGCCAATGACGAATGCAGCTTGGCGCAAAGGTATGCTTACAAGTGTGGATGGCGTAGCGCTGACAGTCGAATCTGTCTGGACTAGGCATTGTAAAGATGGTTTAGCGCACTCGCTTAAGAGGGTAACATGCAACAACTTTGGTTTAACATCGATGGCGACCTTCAAGAATTTTATGTTCCAATGCTCTGCTCCCTTAAAACTGGACCGTTTATAATGAGAGTTT
>NZ_NNRN01000040.1:0-2500 GCF_002252535.1 Brucella lupini | reverse complement strand
GGCAATAGGGAATAAAGTGGAAGAACCTGGAAAGGTTTGCCGAAGTGGGTGATAGCCCCGTACACGTAGAACACCTGTTGTCCTTGAGTAGGGCGGGACACGTGAAATCCTGTCTGAACATGGGTCGACCACGATCCAAGCCTAAGTACTCGTGCATGACCGATAGCGAACCAGTACCGTGAGGGAAAGGTGAAAAGCACCCCGACGAGGGGAGTGAAACAGTACCTGAAACCGGATGCCTACAAACAGTTGGAGCCCAAGGTTCGTCCTGGGTGACAGCGTACCTTTTGTATAATGGGTCAGCGACTTAGTGTATCGAGCAAGCTTAAGCCGGTAGGTGTAGGCGCAGCGAAAGCGAGTCTGAACAGGGCGTTCAGTTCGATGCATTAGACCCGAAACCAAGTGATCTAGCCATGAGCAGGTTGAAGGTACGGTAACACGTACTGGAGGACCGAACCCATATCTGTTGCAATAGATCGGGATGACTTGTGGCTAGGGGTGAAAGGCCAATCAAACTTGGAGATAGCTGGTTCTCCGCGAAATCTATTTAGGTAGAGCGTCCAGCGAATACCCCCGGGGGTAGAGCACTGAATGGGCTATGGGGACTCACCGTCTTACTGATCCTAATCAAACTCCGAATACCGGGGAGTACTACTGGGCAGACACACGGCGGGTGCTAACGTCCGTCGTGGAGAGGGCAACAACCCTGACCACCATCTAAGGTCCCTAAGTTATGGCTAAGTGGGAAAGGATGTGAGGATCCCAAAACAACCAGGATGTTGGCTTAGAAGCAGCCATCATTTAAAGAAAGCGTAACAGCTCACTGGTCTAAATAAGGGTCTTTGCGCCGAAAATGTACCGGGGCTAAAGCCATACACCGAAGCTGTGGATGCACATTTGTGCGTGGTAGCGGAGCGTTCCGTAAGCCTGTGAAGGGACAGTCGTGAGACATCCTGGAGGTATCGGAAGTGAGAATGCTGACATGAGTAACGATAAAGGGAGTGAGAGACTCCCTCGCCGAAAGTCCAAGGGTTCCTGCTTAAAGTTAATCTGAGCAGGGTTAGCCGGCCCCTAAGGCGAGGCCGAAAGGCGTAGTCGATGGGAACCACGTTAATATTCGTGGGCCTGCAGGTAGTGACGGATCGCGTGTGTTGTAAGGTCTTATTGGATTGATCTTGCAGCGAAGCGGTTCCAGGAAATAGCTCCTGCATATAGACCGTACCCTAAACCGACACTGGTGGACTGGTAGAGAATACCAAGGCGCTTGAGAGAACTGCGTTGAAGGAACTCGGCAAAATGCACGCGTAACTTCGGAAGAAGCGTGACCTCCATTTAGGCAACTAGGTGGGGGTGGCACAGACCAGGGGGTAGCGACTGTTTACCAAAAACACAGGGCTCTGCGAAGTCGCAAGACGACGTATAGGGTCTGACGCCTGCCCGGTGCTGGAAGGTTAAGAGGAGATGTGCAAGCATTGAATTGAAGCCCCAGTAAACGGCGGCCGTAACTATAACGGTCCTAAGGTAGCGAAATTCCTTGTCGGGTAAGTTCCGACCTGCACGAATGGCGTAACGACTTCCCCGCTGTCTCCAACGCAGACTCAGTGAAATTGAATTCCCCGTGAAGATGCGGGGTTCCTGCGGTTAGACGGAAAGACCCCGTGCACCTTTACTATAGCTTTACACTGGCATTCGTGTCGGCATGTGTAGGATAGGTGGTAGACTTTGAAGCAGTGGCGCCAGCCATTGTGGAGTCATCCTTGAAATACCACCCTTGCCTATATGGATGTCTAACTGCGGCCCGTTATCCGGGTCCAGGACCGTGTATGGTGGGTAGTTTGACTGGGGCGGTCGCCTCCTAAAGAGTAACGGAGGCGCGCGATGGTAGGCTCAGAACGGTCGGAAATCGTTCGTCGAGTGCAATGGCATAAGCCTGCCTGACTGCAAGACTGACAAGTCGAGCAGAGACGAAAGTCGGTCATAGTGATCCGGTGGTCCCGCGTGGAAGGGCCATCGCTCAACGGATAAAAGGTACGCCGGGGATAACAGGCTGATGACCCCCAAGAGTCCATATCGACGGGGTTGTTTGGCACCTCGATGTCGACTCATCGCATCCTGGGGCTGGAGCAGGTCCCAAGGGTATGGCTGTTCGCCATTTAAAGCGGTACGTGAGTTGGGTTCAGAACGTCGTGAGACAGTTCGGTCCCTATCTGCCGTGGGTGTAGGAATATTGATAGGATCTGTCCCTAGTACGAGAGGACCGGGATGGACGTATCTCTGGTGGACCTGTTGTCGTGCCAACGGCATAGCAGGGTAGCTATATACGGACGGGATAACCGCTGAAGGCATCTAAGCGGGAAACCCACCTAAAAACGAGTATTCCCTATCAGAGCCGTGGAAGACTACCACGTTGATAGGCCGGGTGTGGAAGTGCGGCAACGCATGTAGCTTACCGGTACTAATAGCTCGATCGACTTGATCACTCCCATTTACAATATCCATC
>NZ_NNRN01000039.1:0-120853 GCF_002252535.1 Brucella lupini | reverse complement strand
AATTAGTGACAGAACCTCTCCACTAAATAAGGGCAAGTCCAAAGCACCGCACCTACGGAACCGGGCCTGCCTATCGCAAGCTCGGCGGCCGTGTGGTCTATGCCATCGACGATCTCGAGGCCTGGACCGAGCGCGGCGCGGTGACCTCCACCTCCGATCCGCGTGGCTCAGTGCTGCCCGCCAAGCGTCAGTCGCTTCCGTCCGGCCCGCAGGCCGGTCGTTACGCCCGCTGATCGCAGCCGGTTCCCTTCATGACGGTGCGACGCCGATCCCTTTCTGAGCGCGGGCAGCTCGACCTGTTCCGGGCGCTCCCCGGCGACTTCGCGCCACGAGACGCGCAGGATCTCATGGCCTATCCCTTCTTCTCCCTCGCCAAGTCGAAGCGCATCGCGCCCATCGACTTCGCTGCCGGCAGCGTGACCATCCGGGTCGAGGCGGTTCCCGATCATGGCATGGCCACGATCTGGGACGCCGACATCCTGATCTGGGCCGCGAGCCAGATCGTCGAAGCCCGCGATGCCGGGCTTCGCACCTCCCGGCTGATGGCCGCCACGCCCTATGAGATTCTCACCTATGTCGGGCGCGGCACGTCGCTTCGCGACTACCAGCGGCTGAAGGCGGCGCTCGACCGGCTGCAATCGACCACGATTTCCACCTCGATCCGCCAGCCGACCGAAGGCCGCCGTCATCGTTTCTCGTGGATCAACGAATGGCAGGAGCGCACCGACCGCAACGGCCGACCCGACGGCATCGAGATGATCGTGCCGGACTGGTTCTACCAAGCCGTCCTCGACGATGCGCTCGTGCTGACCATCGACCGGACCTATTTCGATCTCACCGGCGGCCTCGACCGCTGGCTCTACCGCCTGGTGCGCAAGCACGGCGGCCGCCAGCGCGATGGCTGGCGGTTCGATTTCCGTCACCTTCACCAGAAATCCGGCAGCCTGTCGCCGTTCAAGCGCTTCGCCTTCGAGCTGCGCGACATCATCCGGCGCCAGCCTCTGCCGGGCTATTCGCTGTTTCTCGAAGCTGAGGTTGGCGGGCGGATGCTGCTGGCCTTCGAGCCGGTCGCGCCCTGTGGAAAACCTGTGGATGGCCTCGTGCTATCAGGAACCCGGACTATCGTGCTATCGGGAACCGGAGGCTCGTGCTATCAGGAACCGAAACCGGGCTTAACACCCGGAACCCATTCAGGAAATCGCGCCCTTAACTTAGAGTCTAACAAAGAGTCTAACTTTGAAGAGCGCGCGCGCGATGTGGAAAACCTCATCCGCGACACCGCCAGAAGCCTTGGTAGAGCCGCTAAGAAGAGGGCATCCGACGCCCCGGCATCGCCTCGACCGGCATCTGATCGAGGCGCAACCGAGGCTCCTGAATCTGCAGAAAGACCCCGCCTGCCTCTCGATCTGCCGGGGGGGTGCAAATGATCATCGCGCTCCTCAACCAGAAGGGCGGTGTCGGCAAGACGACGCTGGCGCTGCATCTTGCCGGTGAACTGGCTCAGGGTGGCAAGCGCGTCACCCTGATCGACGCCGATCCGCAAGGCTCCGCCCTCGACTGGTCGCAACAACGCGCGCGTGAGGGCCTGCCACGCGCCTTCGGCACCGTTGGCCTGGCCCGCGACACGCTGCATCGCGAAGCGCCCGAACTCGCCCGCGATGTCGATCGCATCGTCATCGACGGGCCACCGCGCGTCGCCGGCCTCATGCGCTCCGCGCTGCTCGCCGCCGATCTCGTGCTGATCCCGGTGCAGCCATCGCCGTTCGACGGCTGGGCTTCGGCGGAGATGCTCGCCCTCCTGGCGGAGGCGCGCATCTACCGGCCCCAGCTCGTTGCCCGCTTCGTGCTCAACCGCTGCGGTGCCCGCACCGTCATCGCCCGCGAGACCGCCGAGACGCTGGCGGACCACGATCCTCCCGTGCTCACCAGCGCCATCGGCCAGCGCGTCGTCTTCGCCGACGCCGCGCAGACCGGGCGGCTCGTCCGCGAGATCGGGCGCCGATCACCCGCCGCGCGCGAGATTGCCGCCCTGGCCGCCGAGATCGGCCTGCTGGGGATCGGGAGGGTATCGGCATGACGATCCTTACCGGCGACTGCCGCGAAGAAATGCCCTGGCACGCACCCTACGACATGATCATCGCCGATCCGCCCTATGGCGACACTTCGCTCGCCTGGGATCGGCGCGTCGAGGGCTGGGTCGTGCTGGCGCGCGCCGCCCTCAGGCCGACCGGCTCGCTCTGGGTCTTCGGCTCGCTGCGCAGCTTCATGGCGACCGCCGACCGCTTCACTGACGCCGGCTTGCGGATCGCGCAGGAGATCGTCTGGGAAAAGCAGAACGGCACCGGCTTTCATGCCGACCGCTTCAAGCGGGTGCATGAACTGGCCGTCCAGTTCTATCCCGCCGAGACCGCTTGGCGTGACATCTACAACGACGTCCAGACCACGCCCGACGCGACGGCCCGCACGGTGCGGCGCAAGCAGCGCCCGCCCCATACCGGCCAGATCGACGCCGGCCATTATGTCAGCCATGACGGCGGGCCGCGCCTCATGCGCTCGGTCATCTACCTGCGCAACTGCCACGGCCGCGCCATCCATCCGACCGAAAAGCCGTCGGCGCTCCTGGAGATCCTGATCCGCACGAGCTGCCCCGAAGGCGGCCTGGTCGGCGACTGGTTCGCCGGTTCCGGCGCGGTCGGGGAAGCCTGCCGGCTTTCCGGCCGGCGCTATCTCGGCTGCGAGATCGACCCCGACATGGCCGAGTGCGCGCGGGCGCGCATCGCCACCGTGCTGCCATTCCATGACGGAATTTCGTCATGACGGCGCGCACCGAGAAGCGCAGCTTCGCTACGCGCCCGGCCGATCCCGATAGCTGGATCAAGGCCGGCGACGCGCCGCCAAAGCGCACGGATACCGCCGACGCCTATTCGGCGCGGCTGACCGTGGACATCACGCCGGCGCTGCGCGGCCGCATCAAGATCGCGGCCTTCCAGCGCGGCATCACCGTCGCCGACATGCTGCGCGACCTGCTGGCGCGCGAGTTTCCCGACATAGGGGGAGACCGCCCATGATCGGCATCGACGCCCATGACGGCGATCTGACCCGCGCGGAACTGACCTGGGTGGAAGGCAAGACCGAATACTGGATCAGATTCGGCCATGCGACTGGTGAGCAGATCCTCGATCGCAACCGGCGTGTTGTATTCTTCCATCCCGGCACGGTGTTTGCGTTCGTCCGCTGGGCGGCGAACGACCACGGCACGATCATTTCGCGCCTCGACATCCTGCGCGCGGTTGCGCCGGGCCAGTCCTATCAGACGCTGCCCTTCGTCCGTCCAGGCGGCGAAATCCTGCTGAAGATCGAAGGCTGGCCGAAGGTCGAGGCTGTCCTTCGCCATGTCGACGGGATCGAGGCCATAGGTGTCGATCCGGCCCAAGTCGATCCCGATCATTGGCGGCACGTCTCCCACTGGATAAACGCAGGCGAAGCGCCGCGTCCCTACACCGCGGAGCGTCATCAGGCATGGCTCTGGCGGCGGGAGATCGCCCCATGACGCGCTTTCGCTATGTCATGGTGACGACGGTTGCCACGCTCGGGATCGCCTTTGCCGGATTCGTTCCGACTGCGCCAAGGCTGGTCTGGAACGCATCGGCCAGCGTGCCGATCGGGTTCTATACTGTCGCACCCGACGACCGGATCGCGGTGCCCGATCTGGTCGCCGTCATCCCACCCGAACCCTTCGCCTCGTTTATGGTCGAGCGCGGCTACGTCGCACGCGACGTGCCGCTTCTGAAGCACGTTCTCGGCCTGCCCGGACAGCGCCTGTGCCGCGATGGCCGCGCCATTATCGTCGACGGCGTTCCGCTCGGCGAGGCGCGCGACCACGACAGCTTCGGCCGAGACCTGCCGGTCTGGCAGGGCTGTCGCGTCATCGCCGAGGGCGAAGTGTTCCTGATGAACCCGGACGTCGGCGACAGCCTCGACGGCCGCTATTTCGGCCCGTTCCCCGCCTCGGCGGTGATCGGCCACGCGATCCCGCTTTTCACCGACGAAGACGGCGAGGGCCGCTTTGTCTGGCGCGCGCCGATGCGGTGACAGCGCGTCCAGAGCGGGGCCGTTGAGCCGTCCCGCGTCTTCTCCACCGCATAGGAAAGGAGCCTTCCATGGCACAGATCGGCCAGTTTACCCGCACCCCGTCCGGCTATTCCGGGCGACTCCGCACGCTCTCGCTGGACGTCGAGCTGACCTTCACGCCGTCGGAAAATGCGGACGCCGACAAGGCGCCTGCCTATCGCATCCATCTCGGCGATGAGTATGGGCCGGAAGTCGGCGCAGGCTGGAAACATTCCGGCGAGCGCGCGGGACCGTTCGTCTCCGTGCTTCTCGACGATCCAGTTTTCCAGCAGCCGATCCGCGCCCGCCTGTTCCAGTCGGACGAAGACGGCCGCGACTGGGGCTTGCACTGGACCCGCCAAAAGAAGCGCGACGAGCAGGAGTGATCATGGTCACGTCCTGCATCCGTCCCGCCTCGGGGAGATGTGGCGCCCGCCGCCGCATCCTCCTCCTTCTTCTTTCCGGCCTGTTCGTCACAGCCATTGCCCCGCTGCCCGGCCTGGCGCAGATCGCCGTGATGGGTCGTGCCGTCGCCGTGCATCCGCACGGCGCCCATATCGAAGAGGCTTCGCAGCGGTTCGGCATCCCGGCGGCATGGATCATCGCCGTGATGCAGGTCGAAAGCGCGGGCAATATGCACGCCATATCGTCTGCCGGCGCGATGGGGCTGATGCAGGTCATGCCCTCGACTTGGGCGGAGCTGCGCATCCGCCATGCTCTCGGCCGCGACCCCTTCGAGCCGCGCGACAACATCCTCGCGGGCACCGCCTACCTACGCGAGATGTGGGATCGCTACGGCAATGTTGCCGCGATGCTCGCGGCCTACAATGCCGGTCCCGGTCGCTACGATGAATACCGCGCGACGGCTCGTCCGCTGCCTGCCGAGACGCGCGCCTATGTCGCTGCTTTGACGCCGATCCTGCTCGGCGAGCGGCCTTCCGGCAGCGGCTCGACGGTCGCTCCGCCGCCCGACTGGCGCGAGGCGGCGCTCTTCGTCGCGCGTGAAATCGGCGCTTCCGCTGCCGATCCCGCGTCCCCCGACCGCACGCCGGACGATGCCCCTTCGCTCGTCCCGGCGGCACCGGACGCACTCACCGCCTTGCAGTCGGAGGGGCTGTTCGTCGCCCGCGATGCCGGTGGGGACCGGCCATGAGCAGCGGCACCGCAATTCGCATCCCATCGGGCGCTGGCGTGTCATGGAGGGCGCAGAGGGTGGCGGCAGGCACCACGACCGAAAGATGGCGAGATAAAAGGCCGCACGGTGCGGCTGTGGCGGGCGGTTGTTTTTGTTCAGGTTTCCGGCGCGTCCCGCACCGTGCGGCGCTGGCGCGCACCGTGCGCTGCGCGCTCCTCTTCCTGATTTTCCTTGATGATTTGCACCGTGCGGGGGCGCCCCATGTCCGATGACAACGAGTTCCGCATCCGTCCGGGCCGTATCCGCTCGACCCGCGCGCAACAGGCGAGGCCCTTTGTCGCCCAGGCGCTCGCCGCCGCCCAGAAAGCCGGCGGACGCGTCTCGCGCTCCGGCAAGATCACCTCGGGCAACCGCTCACGCTTCGGGCGCG
This sequence comes from Brucella lupini, assembly GCF_002252535.1. NCBI lineage: Bacteria > Pseudomonadati > Pseudomonadota > Alphaproteobacteria > Hyphomicrobiales > Brucellaceae > Brucella > Brucella lupini. Next base: position 115,178 of record NZ_NNRN01000039.1, on the reverse strand, counting down.
GTCAGCGCGCCAGCATCCAGGCCAACCGGCTTCTCACCGGACGCTCGCGCATCGCCGTCATCAAGACCCGCGTGGTTCGCCAAACGGCACGCTCGGCTCCGCTCGGCGCACACCTTAATTATCTGCGCCGCGATGGCGTGACCCGCGACGGGGAAAAGGCGCGGATGTTCGGCCCGGAAAGGGACGACATGGATGTCGGCGCTTTCGCGGAAAAGTGCCAGGACGACAGGCATCATTTCCGCTTCATCGTCTCGCCCGAAGACGCGGTGGACATGGCCAATCTGAAGGATCACGCCCGCGAGCTGATGGGGCAGATGGAGAAGGATCTCGGCACGCGCCTCGATTGGGTCGCCGTCGATCACTGGAACACCGACAATCCCCATATCCATATCATCCTGCGCGGCCGCACCGACGATGGCCAGGACCTGGTGATTTCCCGCGACTACATCAAGGAGGGCATGCGCGCCCGTGCGCAGGATCTGGTCACGCAGGAACTCGGGCCCCGCACCGATCTGGAGATCCACCGCAATCTGGAGCGGCAGGTCGAGGCGGAACGCTGGACGCAGCTCGACCGGCAGCTTGTGCGCGACGCCGGCAAGTCCGGCATCATCGACCTTGCCCCGCTTCCCGACCGCCAGCCGGACGAGTTTCATACTCTGAAGGTGGGGCGGCTGCGAACCCTTGAAATCCGCGGGCTTGCCGAAGAGATCGGCCTCTCGCAATGGTTCATCAAGCCCGAAGCCGAAGCGGTCCTGCGTGAACTGGGCGAGCGCGGCGACATCATCAAGCGCATGCACCGTGCCCTGACCGAACGCGGCATCGAACGCGGCTCGGCCAGCTATGTCCTCGCCGGCGAAAGCCTTGACGTTCCCGTCATCGGCCGCCTGGTCGAGCGCGGCCTCGACGACGAGTTGAAGGGCACCGCTTATGCCGTGGTCGACGGCACCGACGGGCGGACCCATCACATCAAGCTGCCGCATCTCGACGCCGCCGGCGACAGTCCGCCCGGTTCCATCGTCGAGTTGCGATCCTGGGAGGACCCGCAGGGGCAGCGCCGCGTCGCGCTCGCCGTCCGCGCCGATCTCGATCTTGGTGCGCAAGTCGGCGCCTCGGGCGCGACCTGGCTCGACCGGCAGGCCATCGCCCGCGATCCGATCGCGCTGTCGGACAGCGGTTTCGGCGCTGAGGTCCGTCAGGCTCTGGACGAACGCGCTGAACATCTGATCGGCGAGGGCTTTGCCGAGCGGCAGGGCGGTCGCGTCGTCTTCGCGCGCCGGCTGCTCAGCACCTTGCGCCAACGCGAACTCGACAACCTCGGCGAGAAGCTCGCAACCGAGACCGGCATGTCCTTCGAGCGCGCAGCCAGCGGCGAATATGTCGCCGGCTCCTATCGCCAGCGTTTCGCGCTCGCCTCCGGCCGCTTCGCCATGATCGACGACGGCCTCGGCTTCCAGCTCGTGCCCTGGTCGCCCTCTCTCGAAAAACAGATCGGCCGTCACGTCTCCGGCGTAGCCCGCGATGATGGCGGCGTAGATTGGGACTTCGGGCGCAAGCGCTCCCTCGGCCTTTAGCCTCAACCAGAAAGGACCATCGCAATGTCCGCGACCAAGATCCTCTGGGGACAGATCACCATCGTCTTCCTCATCATCCTCGCCACCACCTGGGGCGCGACCCAGTATGTCGCCTCGAGCCTCGGTTATCAGGCGCAACTCGGGCCGCCCTGGTTCGTGATGTTCGGCGTGCCGATCTATTATCCGCCCGCGATCTTCTGGTGGTGGTATTTCTACGAAGCCTATGCGCCGCCGATCTTCGCCAAGGGCGGGATCATCGCGGCATCTGGCGGCTTCATCGCCATTGCCGTCGCCATCGGCATGTCGGTCTGGCGGGCGCGCGAGGCGAAAAACGTCGCCACCTATGGCTCGGCGCGATGGGCCGGGAAAGGAGAGATCAAGGCGGCGGGCCTGCTCGATCCCGATGGTGTTGTTCTCGGCCGTTACGAGAAGGACTATCTACGCCATGACGGGCCGGAGCATGTCCTGTGCTTTGCCCCGACACGTTCGGGCAAAGGCGTCGGCCTCGTCGTCCCGTCGCTGCTGACCTGGCCGGGGTCGGCCATCGTCCACGACATCAAGGGTGAGAACTGGCAGCTCACCTCCGGCTTCCGCTCGCAGCACGGCCGCGTGCTGCTCTTCGACCCGACCAACCCGAAATCCTCGGCCTACAATCCGCTGCTGGAAGTGCGCCGCGGCGAGTGGGAGGTGCGCGACGTCCAGAACATCGCCGACATCCTCGTCGATCCGGAAGGCAGTCTCGACAAGCGCAACCATTGGGAAAAGACCAGCCATTCGCTGCTGGTGGGCGCCATCCTGCATGTGCTTTACGCCGAACCCGACAAGACCCTGGCAGGTGTGGCCAAATTCCTGTCCGATCCGAAGCGCCCGGTGGATTCCACGTTGCGCGCCATGATGAAGACCGCGCATCTGGGCGAAGCGGGGCCGCACCCGGTCGTTGCCAGCGCCGCGCGCGAGCTGCGCAACAAGTCCGAGAACGAGCGCAGCGGCGTGTTGTCGACGGCGATGTCGTTTCTCGGCCTGTATCGCGATCCGGTCGTGGCCGAAGTCACACGCCGCTCCGACTGGCGCATCAGCGATATTGTGGGAGGCGATCAGCCGGTCACGCTTTACCTCGTCGTGCCGCCCTCCGACATCAACCGCACCAAGCCGCTGATGCGATTGCTGCTCAATCAGATCGGCCGTCGCCTGACCGAAGACCTGCAGGCGAACGCCGGGCGGCATCGGCTCCTTCTGATGCTGGACGAGTTTCCGGCGCTGGGCAGGCTCGATTTCTTCGAGACCGCGCTGGCTTTCATGGCCGGCTACGGTCTGAAATCATTCCTGATCGCGCAGTCGCTGAACCAGATCGAGAAAGCCTACGGGCCGAACAACTCGATCCTCGACAACTGCCATGTCCGCGTCAGCTTCGCCACCAACGACGAGCGCACGGCGAAACGGGTGTCGGATGCGCTCGGCACCGCCACCGAGATGAAGGCGATGAAGAACTATGCCGGCCATCGCCTGTCGCCCTGGCTCGGGCACCTTATGGTCTCGCGCTCGGAAACCGCGCGCCAGTTGCTGACGCCGGGCGAGATCATGCAGCTTCCCCCACATGAGGAGATCGTCATGGTGGCGGGCATCCCCCCGATCCGGGCGACGAAGGCGCGCTATTACGAGGACGCCCGGTTTCGCGAGCGCGTTCTGTCACCGCCTGAATTGAAAGGTCCCGAAGAAACGCGGCCCGACGACTGGACCAAGCTTCCGATCCCGGCGCGACCGGAAGGCGCCACGGATCACGGCGACCAGAGAACCAATGACGAAGATCCGACCGAATCCGAACGCCGATTGCAGCCTGAACTCAGCCGCGTAAAGCCCGTGGAGAAGAAAAAGCCCCTCGAGAACGAATTCGAGATCGCGCCGCCCGATGAAGTTGAGGAAGAGGCCATGCAAAATCGGCGCATGATCCGCCAGGTGCAGGGCATTGCCCGGCAGGTTGCCATGGACCCGAACGACGGCATGGAGCTGTAGCGCCATGGCCAATCTCCGGAAGAAGAAAAAACTCACCGTCTATCTGGACCCCGATGTCGAAAAAGCCCTGACCGAGTTTGCCGCGCGGCGGGACCGGTCGCAGTCGATGATCGGCGAGGCGGCCATCGCCTCATTCCTGTCTCCCGACGATGCCGAACGCCGAGAGGCGATAATCGCCAAGCGCCTCGATCGACTCGATCGCCGCATGGACCGGCTTGAACGAGACGTCGGCATCGCCGTCGAAAGCCTGGCGGTCTTCATCCGCTTCTGGGTCAACACCACACCGGCCTTGCCTGAGCCGGCGGCAAAGGCCGCGAAGGCCAAATCAGCGGAGCGATACGAGGCGTTCATCACCGCGCTCGGTCGCCGCCTCGCACAGGGACCGAAGCTGCGGCAGGAGGTGTCGGAGGATGTGACGGATCAGAGAGTTGAATTTGGCCGCCTTAGTCGTTGACACGAGTTCCCGCTCCCGGTTGGCTGAGCAGTAACAAGGATCCGCCGGAAGCGGCCTTCGCGACTGTCGCGGTCTTTGGGATTTTCGCGAATTATCCTAAGGTGATGGCTGTATATTCACTCGACTTTGGAGGAACAGCCTTGAGACTTGCCATTGCCAGCCTGTTCGCCATCGGTCTCGCCGTCCCTGCCTTCGCCCAGACGGAACCGCCCGCAGATTTTGACGAAGCCGCATGGCAGGCCGAATGGGACGCGGGCGACACGGATGGCGACGGCAAGCTGAGCCGGGAAGAGGCGAAAGCCGGGAATCCGAACATGACCGATGAAGTCTTCGACCAGATCGACACCGATGGCGACGGTTTCATCAGCCCCGCGGAAGACAAGGCCGCGCTCTTCGAAGCACGCGGCAAAACCACAAATGAATAGGGTATGGGCGGGGGCTTTTGGCGCAACGGTGTTTGTCGCGGCAGCATCCGTGGCAGGCGCGGAGGCGCCCACGTCCGCCAGACCGGCCGGGTTGCCTGAGAACTATGTTCCTGAAATCCCCTCGCATGAGATGGAGCCGGACACCGGCCCGCTTTCGGCCGCCCTACAGGAGCGTTTCCGCGACCGTATCGCCGGTATCTTCATCGAGCGCGAGCCCGATTTCCATGTCGTCGTCAGGCTAACGGGAGACCGGGATGCGGGCACGCTTCAGTACCAATTGGGCGAAGATCGGGTGCGTGTCGAAGTCCTGACAGGCGCATCCCATACCGTCGATCAACTGGTCGCCGCGTTGGATGACCGCCAGATGATTACGCGCGTTCTTCCCGATGGCTACGGCGGATATGTCGATGAGCGCACCGGATATGTGGTTCTTACGGTTCTCCCCGGAACAGAGCTTGCCGGTGGCAGCGAAGCATCCCTTTCGGCTGCTTTGGGCGTGCCGATCCGCATCATCGAAGGGGAACCCGCTACAATCGGTCCAGCACCACAGCAGCGGGAAGAGCGGTAATCCATTGCGGCCCGGATTCCGGGCCGCGACGTGTCGCAAAAATCAGTCGCACAATTTTGACTTTCGCACGCGACATTTGCGACAGAAATTCCCCTGAAAATTCAACGTTGGCCTGACCTGCTACAAAAATCAGGGATCTTCGTGACGGCTTCTCAAAACTTATCGTTGCTTCCCGCTTCTCCTTTGATCGGCCCCCATAACAGCGCGACGAGGGCGAGATTGGCGATGGCGAGAGCTGCCAGCGCCACAAGAGTTTGATCGGTGCCCCCGACCGAAAGCAGGATCGCACCCACGGTTGGGCCGGCAGCTTGGGCGACGAGACTGGGCCGGGCAAGCCGCCCCATGATCGGCGCATAGCGGGAAGGTCCGAACAGGGCGAGCGGGAGCGCACCCTTGGCGATCGAGAAGATGCCATTGCCGGCCCCGTAGAGGATGAGCGACAGGCCGATGATGAGAAAACCTGCCGCGAGCATCGTCACCCCTGCCGCGCTCAGGACGGAGGCGGCCGCGAGTGTCCAGAAGGGATGATGCCTCCCCCCGCTCGCCATTTCGCCAATTCGGCCGGCGACTTGGGCCGGGCCTATCAGCGCGCCGAGGGCTACAGCTTCGCCCAGCGACAGCCCGCGTTGCTGCAACAGGGTCAGCAGATGCACCGATATGATGGTGACGCCCAATCCGGCCAGCACCACGATCGCCATCATGATCAGATAGGCCCGGCGCTCATGGTCGCGCAGCTTGATCGCAGGAGCTTGGTCTTTGCCACCGATCGGCCTGGGCTTGCCGTTGCTCGGAAGGACCAGCAGCACGAGCGGCAGGCAGATCGCGAGATGAATGCCGGCATAGGCCATGCAGGCCCCGCGCCATCCCAGATGCTCCAGAAACAAGGCCGAGAGCGGCCAGCAGACCGTGCTTGCGAAGCCGCCCCACAAGGTCAGTGTAGTGATGGCGGATCGCGCGGAACGGCCATAATAGCCCCCGAGCGTGGCAAATGCCGCATCATAAAGGCCGGCCCCCATGCCGATACCGAGCACGATCCATCCGGCGACGAATACCCATAGGGACGGCGCAGCCGCAAGGATGACGAGGCCGGCAGCGAACAGCAGGCAAGCCAGAGCAAGGATGGGACGCCCGCCGTGCTGGCCAATGGCGTCACCCACGCGCGGGGAAACGACGCCGGCCGCGAGCAGGCCAATGGAGAGAGCGCCGACGATCCATGAAAGCGGCCAACCCGTATCGGCCGCGATCGGGGCGGCGAGAACGGCGAGCAGGTAATAGGAGCTGCCCCATGCAAATATCTGTACGATGCCGAGCGCGGAGATGACGGGCCACCTTCTCGCGTCGGGAGACAGGCCCGTTTGAGCCGGCAGGTTTGTCGTCACCGGACGCGCTTGAGCGCCATACGCTCTTCCAGCTTTTGGGCGGTTTCCTTGCGCTCGCTGTAGCGGTCGGTGAGGTAAGGAGCGACGTCGCGGGTCAGAAGCGTGAACTTCACCAGTTCCTCCATCACATCGACCACCCGGTCGTAATAGGATGAAGGCTTCATTCGACCCGCTTCGTCGAACTCCTGATATGCCTTGGCGACCGAGGACTGGTTGGGGATGGTGATCATCCGCATCCAGCGGCCGAGGACGCGAAGTTGGTTGACGGCGTTGAAACTCTGCGAGCCGCCAGAGACTTGCATCACGGCCAATGTGCGGCCCTGGGTGGGGCGAACTGCGCCAACCGCGAGCGGTATCCAGTCGATTTGCGCCTTGAGGACTCCGCTCATGGCACCGTGACGTTCGGGGCTGGTCCAGACCTGCCCTTCGGACCATTCCGAAAGTTTCCGAAGCTCCTGCACCTTCGGATGATCAACGGGCGCACCATCAGGCAGCGGCAGGCCGTGCGGATCGAACACACGGGTTTCCGCGCCGAAGTGGTTGAGGAGCCGTTCGGCTTCGAGCGTGAGCAGCTTGCTATAGGAGCGTTCACGCAACGAGCCGTAGAGCAGGAGAATGCGCGGCGGATGAGCAGAGGGCGTCGTTCGTAGGCGTTCAGCCGATGGGCTGTCGAGCACCGCGCGGACCACATTAGGAAGGTCGGAAACCGTCATGGCTTGGCCTCGGCCGGAACGGCAACGGGCGTCCCTTTCTCGGGAAACCACTTCGCGCCGAGCCTGAGCGCGACATGAACGAGCAGGATCAGTGCGGGCACTTCCACGAGCGGGCCGATGACGGCGGCGAAGGCCACCGGCGATGCGAGACCGAATGCCGCGATGGCGACCGCGATGGCCAACTCGAAATTATTGCCGGCAGCGGTGAAGGCGATGGCCGTGGTGCGCGGATAATCCGCCTCGATCAGCCGGCCCATCGCGAAGCTGATGAGGAACTGGATGACGAAATAAAGCGCCAGGGGAATGGCTATGCGCAGGACATCGAGAGGCAGCGACACCACGTCCGCGCCCTTGAGGCTGAACATGGCGACAATGGTGAACAGCAGCGCGGCTAGCGTTATGGGGCTGATGCGCGGCAGAAATTCGTGCTCATACCAGCCCGCGCCTTTGCGAGCGATGAGGATGCGGCGCGTCAGGAACCCGGCGAGGAAGGGAATGCCGAGATAGATCAGCACCGCTTCGGTAATGGTCCAGAAGCTCACGTCTATGACGCTGCCCTCAAGGCCGAAGAGGGGTGGCAAGACGGAAAGGAAAAACCACGCATAGGTGGAGAAGAACAGAATCTGGAATATCGAGTTGAAGGCAACCAGACCGGCGACATATTGATTGTCGCCGCGCGCGAGTTGGTTCCAGACCAGCACCATAGCGATGCAGCGGGCGAGTCCGATCAGGATCAGTCCTGTCATGTATTCCGGGTGGTCGCGCAGGAAGATCACGGCCAGCGCGAACATCAGCGTCGGGCCGATGATCCAGTTTTGTACCAGCGAAAGGATCAGCACTCGCTTGTCGGAAAAGACCCGGTGCAGTTCTTCGTAGCGCACCTTGGCGAGCGGCGGATACATCATCAGGATCAGGCCGATGGCGATCGGTATGTTGGTGGTGCCGACCGACATGGCGTTGAGAGCTTCCGGCAAGCCGGTGAATATCGTGCCCAGCACGACGCCGAGTGCCATCGCGGCGAAAATCCACACCGTCAGATAGCGGTCGAGGAAACCAAGGCGGGAAGCTGGCTTGAGGGAAGCCATCAGTATTCTCCAATCGCAGGCTGAAAGTCAGGCGGAAGCAACGCGCCGTCCATGTTCGTCAATGATCCGCTCGCCATCCTCTTTGACGAACTCGCCCCGTTGTGGGGGCAGCAGATCAAGAACGGCTTCGGACGGTCGGCAGAGCTTGACCCCTTGGGGGGTGACGACGAGGGGGCGATTGATGAGGATCGGGTGCGCCATCATGGCGTCGAGCAATGCGTCATCGCTCAATTCTGGATCGCCAAGGCCGAGGTCGGCATAGGGCGTTCCTTTCTCCCGCAAGATCGAGCGGGCCGTCAGGCTGGCGCGCTCGATGAGTTGCGCGAGCAGCGCCCGTGAGGGCGGGGTTTTCAGATATTCGATGATATGCGGCTCGACGCCGGAATTGCGGATCAGGCCGAGCGTATTGCGCGAGGTGCCGCAATCGGGATTGTGGTAGACAATGACATCCATGGATTGCCTCACGCCGCGCCAGAGCGGGGCGAGGCTGCCCCTTCGGATTGACCGATTTCGTTGAGCTTCATATTGAGCGACGATTTATCGAGGCTGGCGACGGGCAAGGCCACGAAGACCGAAATCCGGGTTTTCATGTAGCGAAACGCCGTGACAAAAGCCGCCATGCGCTGAATCTCGGTGCCCTCGACGGTGGCGGGGTCTTCGATACCCCAATGCGCGGTCATCGGCTGGCCCGGCCAGACCGGACAGGCTTCGCCGGCCGCGTTGTCGCAGACGGTGAACACGAAATCCATCACCGGCGCGTCGGGGCCGGAGAATTCTTCCCATCCTTTCGATCGGAAGCCTTCAGCCGGGTAGTCGTAGCTTTCGAGTACCTTCAGGGCGAGCGGGTTCACTTCGCCTTTGGGCTGGCTTCCAGCCGAATAGGCCCGGAAGCGACCCGCACCATCCTTGTTCAAGATGCTTTCGGCAAGGATCGAGCGGGCGGAATTTCCGGTGCAAAGAAACAGCACGTTGAAGATTCTATCGGAGTGATTGGCCATAGGCTCAGGCATGGGTGACGCCTTTCGTCGGTTTGCAGCAGGACAGCGCGGCGACTGCCGGGTTGCACACGTCCGGGTGGCCTTGGCAGCAATCGCGCATGAGAAATTCGAGCAGGCCGGACAGCGCCGGATAGGAGGCGCTGTAGATGATCGAGCGCCCGTCGCGCCGCGACTCGATGAGGTCGGCTTGTTCAAGGTGGCTCAGGTGGAAGGACATGCGCGACGACGATGCGCCGTCCATCGCTTCCCCGATCGCGCCGGCCGGCATCCCTTCCGGGCCGGCCGTCACCAGCAGGCGCACGATGCGCAGCCGGGTTTCCTGCGAGAGCGCCGCGAAGGCAGAGAGGGCTTGCTTTTCGTTCATGTATGCCTCAACATCTCAAGAGTAGTTGAATCATGGATACACGGACATGAACGCTTACGCCAGCCCCTTAATCACAGAATTTCCTGATGTTGCCTCGCTCGGGGCGATCCTCGATATTTTGGAGGGCCATGCCGACAAGGTTCTTGTGCTCGCCTATGGCGACGGGCAGCAGGTGCAGGCCGGCTATCACATCACGGAGGTCAAGGCCGGTTCCTTCGTCACGCTCGATTGCGGCGGCAATCCCGATGCGTGGCGGGAGACGGTCTTGCAGGTCGAGGATATTCCCCCGACCGAAGGCAGCATGCCGATGACCGTCGCCAAGTTCCGGTCAATCTTGGGAAAGGTCGGCAGCAGGGTCCAGCTTGACACGGACGCGCGGTTGACATGGGAGGTGAGCCGGCCCGGTGAGCCGATGCAGGTCTATGACGGGGCCGGAATCGAGATCGAGAAAGACCGGACGATTGTGCGTCTCAGCCCGCGCCCCGCAATCTGCAAGCCGAGGCATCGCGCGCAGCAGACGAGAGCGTCTGCCTGCTGCGGCTAAGCCCGCCCGAGCCATTGCCATGTCGCACTACTTCTAAAGCCCGCTACGTTGCAGGTTCCGGGAATTTTGCGGCGATAGTTTCGGATAGCTGGCGAGGACTTCTGTTCATGCAGCCTTTGTTTTGCCTCGTGCCAGAACGCTCTCCACCAGCAAAAGCCCGACCCCACAGACAATCGCCACGTCGGCAAGGTTGAAGGCGGGCCAATGATAGCTGCCAATGTAAAAATCCAGGAAATCCGCCACCGCACCCTGCCGCAGCCGGTCGAGCAGATTGCCGAGCGCCCCCCCAACCACGAGCCCGAGGGCGGATGCCGTCAGGCGGCTGTCGCTTCGATGGATCCAGACAAGGAGGCCAGCGACTATAGCGAGCGTGAACGCCATCAGGAGCCAAGCCGGCGCCTGGCCGAACAATCCGAAGCTCACGCCGGTATTGAAGCCGAGCACGAGATTAAAGAAGCCGGTGACGGGGATGACCTGAGGCGGGTTCATAACATGGTTCAGGACCCACCACTTCGTCGCCTGATCAAGGAAAAATCCGCCAAGGGCGATGGGAAGGCCGAGCCTGAGCATGTCCAAATGTCCTTTAAACTCCGGCTTAGCCGATCCGGCCGAGGGCCGGGAAAGTCTGGAGCAGCCATATCGCAAAGCTGGTTAGATGGCCGGTGATCATGGCGATGCCCATCACCACCATCACCCCACCAGCGACGATTTTGAGCACCCGGCCAGTACGGCGCATCGACATCATCCGCGCCATGAACCCGCGCATGAACAAAGCGGCCAAGATGAAAGGGAGGCCAAGGCCGAGCGAGTAGACGGCGAGCAGCGTCGTTCCGCTTGCGACCGTGGCGTTGGCGGCGGACAGGGTCAGAATCGCGCCCAGCACTGGTCCGATGCAGGGAGTCCAGCCGAACGCGAAAGCGAGACCGAGGAGATAAGCCGCGCCGGCGCTTCCGCTGCCCGGATTGGCATGGAACCGCGCTTCACGATTGAGCCAGGGCATTGGTACGAGGCCTGTCGTGAACAGACCGAAGAGGACGACGATTACGCCTCCGATCAGGTTCGCTTCGAAAAGATACATGCGCAGGAGCCGGCTCAACACGGTTGCGCTGGCCCCAAGGAGGACGAACACGGTCGTAAAGCCGAGCACGAAGCAGAGGCTGAGGCCGAGAGTTCGGCTTGCCGCCTTGAATTCGGCATCGGCCGCAGTGCCATCCGGGCTAATCGTGCGGCCTGCGACGTAGGAGATATAGCCCGGCACCAGCGGAAGGACGCAGGGCGACAGGAAGGATACGACACCTGCGGCGAAAGCCGTCGCTATTCCGATACTGGAGAACTCCATCAGCCAATCTCGCCCGCCAGGCGGCGGAGCTTCTGCAATCGAATCTCACGCGGCTCGTGCATGTCGAGCGTGCCGACGAATTGGCTCTCGGCATCCATCAGGTAAACGCCGGCGGTATGATCCATTGTGTATTCGCCCCCTTCCAGAGGCACTTTTCGCGCATAGGCCGCAAAGGCCTTCACCACAGCGTCCGTTTCCTGTCGATTTCCCCGCAGTGCGAGGATGCGGTTATCAAAGGCTGTCATGTACTGAGCCAGCAATTCTTGTGTGTCCCGTTCGGGATCGACGGTGAAGAACAGGACGTTGAACTGGTCGGCCACCGGCCCGAGCTCGTTCATGAGATCGCTCAGTTCATAGAGCGTCGTCGGGCACACATCGGGACAATGGGTGAAGCCGAAGAAGGCGAGATAAGGCTTTCCGGCCAGCGCAGCATTGTCGATCGTTTCGCCTCGATGGGATGTGAGCTGGAACGGGCCGCCGATGGCTGCCGTGCCTGTCGAGGACGCGACCGCCACGGTTTGCTGTTGCCAAGGCTTGGATACGGACAGGCCGATGAAAAGCCCGCCGACAGCGGCGACGGCAACCCATGCAACAAGGCGGAAAAGTTTGACGCCGCTCATTGGACAGCCTCTCCGTGTCCGTCATGTTCGTTCGCAGATTCCGGACGAGCGCCCATGTTCTGCACAACGAACTCAACGTCGATCGCACCGGCCTGCTCGAACACAAGAGTCGCGGCAAACCGCTCCCCATCCTTCAAAGGGCGCGATGGCTTCAAGAACATGATGTGCATACCGCCAGGTTGAAGCTCGACGGTCTCGCCAGCTCCAATTTCGATGCCATTTTGCACAGGCCTCATGCTGGCAACCCCATCGCTCACGGTCGTCTCATGGATTTCCACCCGGTCTGACAGAGGTGATGAGATTGAAACCAGGCGATCGGCCATATCGCCATCGTTTGTCAGCGTCAGATAGCCGCCGGCTACCGGCGTGACCGGCGGAGTCGCGCGTGACCACGGGTGATTGATGGTGATCGAACCAGCTTGGAAGTCGTGACCCACAGCAGGAGAGATCGACACTGCAAGGGCAAGGAAGGCGGCGGATAGGGCTCGCAAACTAGTCATGTTCCTTTTCTCCTTTTCCAGCTTCGCCGGCCTTCTCAAGGATTTCGAAGCCGCTTCTGACAACGACTACAACCACACCCAAGCCAATGATCAGATCCGGATAAGGCGAATTGAAAAGAATTACTGCAAGACCAGAAACAGCGATCGCCGAGTTCACGAGCATATCGTTTGTCGTGAATATCCATGAGGCTTGCAGATGCACGCCACTTTCCCGATGTGATTTCAGGAACCACATGCAGATCATATTCGTAAGCGCGCTCGCGATTGCCACGGCGATCATGACCGGCCCGATCGGATCGGAGCCAGTGAAGAAGCGTCGGCCAACCTCAAACAGAAGCAAACCGGCGAATACTATCAGGAGCATACCCGACAGCCGCGCAACGCGAACCTTCGCCGCCAAACCGCGACCTACGACGAAAAGGCTGATGGCGTAGACACCGGCATCGCCAAGATTATCGAGTGCAGAGCCCATCAATCCTGTTGACTGAGCCCACCAACCTAATCCTCCCACAATGGCTGCCTGGGCAGTATTAATCGCAAGTACCCATGCGAGCGCCCATTGTTCGCTCTTCTCGGATGAATTGGCACTGCCCTGGGACTGATTACTCATAAATTATACCTCGGCTTTCTTGGCGAGAAGTGGAAGCCGCGACCTGCATGTGCGCACTGTTCAAGCTCATTTGTCGCGGGTGCCGCGCCAGGTCAGCAGGCGCAGCGCATTGGCCGTAACGAGGACAGTAGCGCCCGTATCGGCGAGGATGGCCATCCAGAGCGTGGTAATGCCGAATAGAGTCGTCACGAGGAAGACAGCCTTCAGACCAAGCGCTATTGCGATGTTCTGCCAGATATTGCCGAGCGTCGCCTGCGACAATCCGATGAGATCAGCGATACCCGTCACCCGGTTTCTGAGCAGCGCGGCATCAGCGGTTTCCAGCGCGACGTCGGTGCCCGCACCCATGGCAACGCCAACGGAGGCAGCAGCGAGCGCCGGAGCGTCGTTGATACCGTCTCCCACCATGGCAATCGGTCCATCAGCCCTGAGGCGGCCGATCTCGGCGAGCTTGGCGTCGGGCAGAAGTTCGGCGCTCGCCTCAAGGCCGAGATGAGCCGCAATGGCGTCGGCCGTGCGCTTGTTGTCGCCGGTCAGCATCAGAGGGCGCACGCCGCGATCTGTCAGCCGCTTCACACCTTCGATAGCGTCGTCGCGCGGCTCGTCGCGCAAGGCGATCAATCCCTCGATGGTCTTGCCCTTGATGAGCACGACGACCGTCTTGCCCTGGCTCTCCAGCCCGGTGATCGTGTCAACGATGCTCTCTTCGAGGCCCGTTTGTTCGGCGGCGTGACGGGGAGACCCGACCGAAGCGAAGCCGTCCTTCAACCGCGCTGTGACCGCTTTGCCGGGTGTGGCAACGCCGCCCCCGAAGGTGGCGGGCAGTTCGAGCCCCCGCACCTTTGCCGCCTCCACGATTGCAATCCCGAGAGGATGGCTGGTGCTGCGCTCGACGGCCGCCGCGATGGCAAGGACGGAGTTCTCATCACCATTGATCGGCACAATGTCCGTCACCTGGGGGTGGCCACGCGTCAGCGTTCCCGTCTTGTCGAAGGCAACGGTTACGACCTTGCCAAGTGTTTCCAGCGTCGCGCCGCCCTTGATCAACAGTCCCTGACGCGCACCGGCGGCAAGACCCGAAGCAATAGCCGCCGGTGTGGAAATCACGAGCGCGCAGGGACAAGCAATCAGCAACGTCGCGAGACCCCGATACACCCATGTCATCCAGTCACCGCCGAAGGCGAGCGGCGGCACGACAACGATCAGAGCCGCGACGACCATCGCGCCCGGCGTGTACCAGCGGCTGAAACGGTCGATCATACGCGCCGTCGGGGCCTTTGATTCCTGGGCTTCCTCGACCATGTGGATGATACGGGCGATGGTGTTGTCGGCCGCGACATGGCTGATCGACACCCGCAACTCGCCATTTGCATTGATGCTGCCGGCATAGACGTTTGCGCCGGCTTCTTTCAGCACGGGCACGGATTCGCCTGTCACCGGGGCCTCATCGACCTCAGAAACGCCGTCAATCACCGTGCCGTCAGACGGCACACGGTCACCAGGCCGAACAACGACAACATCACCGACGGCCAGATCTTCTGCGGCGACCTTCTCAACAACACCATCACGCTCGCGGAACGCGGCCCGAGGCACGAGATCGATCAGTGCTTCAATGCCAGCGCGCGCACGGCCGGCCGCCACGGTTTCAAGCAATTCGCCCACTGCGAACAGAAAGATCACGACAGCAGCTTCTTCGGCCTCGCCGATGGCGACCGCGCCGAGTGCCGCGACCGTCATCAGCGTCTCGATGGTGAAGGGGGAGCCGGACATCGCGCCGGCGACCGCCCGCCTCGCGAACGGGATGATGCTGATCAATGCAGCGCCCGAGTATAGCCATTGCTCCGATTCGGGCAGGACACGCGCGAGGGCGAAGGCAAGGATGAACAACGCGCCGGTAAGGAGCACAAGCCGACCCTTGCTGCCTTTCCACCACGCCTCCGTGCTGCGTTTCCGAGGTGGGCTCGCCTTTGCCTCGGTCTGCTCGATCACTGGTGTGTAGCCGAGCGCTCGGATCTTTTGCTCAATGGTGCCGAGAGCCGTACGGTCCTCATCCAGTTGCAATGCGAGCGTCTCGTTGGCGTAGCTGACATGAATGTCGCTAACGCCCGGCAGGCGTTGCATCACCGTTTCAATTTTCAACGCGCAGGAGGCGCAGTCCATGCCTTCTACACGCAGTCTGTAAGGGCTCGCTGCCGCCATGATGTCACCTCGACTTTCCCGATGTGACATTGTAGATAGACCCTGTAGTAACTATAGGGTCAAGAGATGAACGACAGAATTCTGATGATCGGCCAATTGGCTAGACGAACGGGGACCAAGGTCGAGACGATCCGGTTCTACGAGAAGAACGGTCTCCTGCCCGCACCCTCGCGTACCGATGGCAACTACCGTGCATATGAGCCGGGCCACCTCAACCGCCTCAGCTTCATCAGGCGTGCGCGCGAGCTTGGTTTCTCGCTCGATCAGATCAGGGAGTTTCTCAAGCTGGCCGACGATCGTTCGCAGTCCTGCGCGGCGATTGATGCGATTGCAAAGGAGCACCGGAAGGAAGTCGAGCGAAAAATCGAAGACCTAACTGCGCTCAAGTCGGAACTGGACAGGATGATAGACCAGTGTGGATGCGGGCTGGTCGCAGATTGTAGGATAATAGAGAGCCTGTCTCCGCTGCCAGCCAGAACCTAATGACTGCTCACCGCAGCGCCGGGCCTCTCGATGCCAAAATCTTTGCGGCGATCGGTGACGTAATCATCTGGATCACAGCGAAGAAGGCGGCAGGCACGGCGATTTCCGAGGGCAACCCGGACGCCGCTACGAACGCCGCCGCAATGGAGAACTCCTTTTTGCTCACCGTGAACAGGTAGGCGATCAGCTCTTGCCGGTCGGCCACAAAGACTTTTGCGATGGACCCGACCGCATAGCCGATCAGGTTCAGCGTGAGCGCGGCCAGCGCGATTAGGAGGGCGAACCAGCCATAGCCGAGGATTGTTTCGGCGTTTGGACCCACGACCGCCAGAAGCAGGAGCAGGTAGAGCACCGAACCAAGAGAGGGATAGAGGCCATCGTGTCGGCCGACCGCTTCCGGGTATCGCGTGCGTAGGTAGACCCCGATCACGGTCGGCAGCACCACGATCAGCACTAATTCCATGATGATCGCCCCGATGGGAACTTGCAGCTCGATTCCGGTGAGAAGCAGGAACAGGATCGGCACGATGAAGGGCGAAAGCACTGTGTTGACCGCATTGAGGACCGCCGCGAGGGCGACATTGCCGCGTGCGAGCAGGACCAGCAACGGAGCGGAAACGTCAGTCGGCAGAGTGCCGACAAGGGTTTGACCGGCGGCCAGCGGCCCAGAGCCGAAGAACAGCCGCCCGGTGAGCCATCCGGCGAGCGACATGGGACCATAGACGAGGCCAAGCGCCCAAAGCTGCCGGCTCGGCTTCCGGAAAACCAGCTTCACGGCGTGAGCGTCGAATGTCAGGCTGATGACCAGCATCAGCAATGCCAGAAGCGGGCTTATGCCGCTTTCAAGGACCATGCCGAGCGAAGGGACGAGCAGGCCAAGCGCGGCCGTTACAACGGCCAGCAGCAGGAGATTGTTTTCAACAAAGGCGAGGGCTTTCTGCATCGGCAGTCCTATTCGCAGCGGATCGTACCGGTTGGGCGGCCCTCGCATTTCGCGAACAGGGCAATCGCTTGATCGCAATATTTGCAGTGACCTTGGCAGCAGTCGTGCATGAGGAAGGCGACGAGATCGGAGAGCGCCGGCCAGTTGGCGCTGTAGATGATCGACTTGCCATCTCGCCGCCCCTGCACGAGTCCGGCACGCTCCAGTTCCTTGAGATGGAAGGAGACGCGCGACGGCGGCGCATCATCGAGCGCGCCGGCGATGGCACCAGCGGCCATGCCGTCAGCCCCCGCGACGACCAACATGCGGATTATCCGCAAGCGGTCCTTGTGAGAGAGCGCGGCGAAGCCCGCGAGCGCGTCGTTTTCGTCCATATCATTTCAACGTTTCATGTTTTGTTGAAATTATTGCTTATAGATGGAGCGCGCGCGCCTCAATCTCGCGCAATTCCTGAAACCCGCAATAGATCGGCTGCACCCGGAAAGTCGCGGCTATTCGTTTCACAAGACTTTATCGCAAGTGCTAAGCCACTTGCGACATGATTTCCGAGAGCGGACCACCTGGGGCGAACGTCGGCTCGGTCCCGGCGAGGCGGCCTGACGCCACGGGCCGGTCGAATCAGTCGAGAGCATGCCGGTGTGCCTGCAGATCATCCGACTGGTCAGGCACACCGCCGTTCTCCTGTAATTTTATCCCACACTACTACGACGACCGAAACTTGTTGAAACGACCTGTTTTGTGTCTCTTTTAGTGATCCCCATCCGGGGATCGTCTCTCGCCTCCCCGGTGGAACGGGGACGAGATGCCAGGCATCAACCACAAACAGGCAAATGTGGACCGCGGCGCGCGCATGCTCCGGACAGCGCTCGGGCCTGCCATCTCAACCCTGCTGCAAGACCCGTCTGTCGTCGAGGTCATGCTGAACCCGGACGGACGCATCTGGGTGGACCGGCTGTCCGAAGGGTTGGCCGATACGGGCGAAATACTGTCCGCCGCTGACGGTGAGCGCATCGTGCGGCTGGTCGCCCACCATGTCGGCGTCGAAGTCCATGCGCGCAGCCCGCGCGTCTCGGCCGAACTGCCCGAAACCGGCGAGCGCTTCGAGGGGTTGCTGCCGCCGGTCGTGTCCGCACCCGCCTTCGCCATCCGCAAGCCCGCGGTCGCAGTATTCACGCTAGACGACTATGTGGCCGCCGGCATCATGTCCGCCGATCAGGCGGAAACGCTCCGCGCGGCCGTCGCGTCCCGCGCCAACATCCTTGTCGCAGGCGGCACGTCCACCGGTAAAACGACGCTGACCAATGCGCTGCTCGCCGAGGTGGCGAAGACGCAGGATCGGGTCGTCATCATCGAGGACACCCGCGAACTGCAATGCGCAGCGTCGAATCTCGTGGCGATGCGCACCAAGGATGGTGTCGCCACCTTGTCGGAACTGGTGCGGTCTTCGCTGCGCCTGCGTCCGGACCGCATTCCGATCGGTGAGGTGCGCGGCGCCGAGGCGCTCGATCTCCTCAAAGCCTGGGGCACCGGCCATCCGGGCGGCATCGGCACCATCCATGCTGGTTCCGGCATCGGCGCCCTGCGCCGCCTCGAACAACTCATCCAGGAAGCCGTCGTCACTGTGCCGCGCGCGATGATCGCGGAGACCATCGACCTCGTGGCCGTCCTCGCTGGCCGCGGCTCCGCGCGCCGGCTGGCCGAACTTGCCTGCGTCGAAGGGCTCGGCCCCGACGGCGATTACCGGATTTCCCTCGCTTTTCCCGACACCTCAATCCCTCACGTTCCAGGAGAACCTGCATGATCCGTTGCGCCGTTCGTATCCGTCATCATCTGGCGACCGCCGCCGCCTTCACCTGGGCGAGCCTGATGACTGCCCCCGCCCAAGCGTCTGGCTCCTCCATGCCCTGGGAAGCGCCGCTGCAATCCATCCTTGAATCCGTCGAAGGCCCGGTGGCCAAGATCGTGGCAGTGATCATCATCATCGTCACCGGCCTGACGCTCGCATTCGGCGATACCGGCGGCGGCTTCCGTCGCCTCATCCAGATCGTCTTCGGTATCTCCATCGCCTTCGCGGCGTCCAGCTTCTTCCTCTCGTTCTTCAGCTTCGGCGGCGGAGCGCTGGTCTGATGGCGGTGAGTTTCGAGGCGCTCGACGCGGATCCGGGATTCAGTGTGCCGGTTCACCGCGCCCTGACCGAACCGATCCTGCTTGGCGGAGCGCCACGCTCCGTCGCGATCCTCAATGGCACGCTGGCCGGAGCCGTGGGCCTCGGCCTCCAGCTCTGGCTGGCCGGCATCCTGATCTGGGCCGTCGGTCACATCGCCGCCGTCTGGGCCGCCAAGCGCGATCCGCTCTTCGTCGAGGTCGCGCGCCGCCACCTCCGCATCCCCGGTCATCTTTCGGTGTGAGGAAGCCCATGATGAATCTCGCCGAATACCGCCGTACCGCATCCCGCCTCGCCGATTACCTTCCCTGGGTAGCGCTGGTCGGCTTCGGCGTTGTCCTCAACAAGGACGGCTCGTTCCAGCGCACCGCGAAGTTTCGCGGTCCCGATCTGGATTCCGCCGTCGCGGCCGAGCTGGTCGCGGTCGCTGGCCGCCTTAACAATGCCTTCCGTCGCCTCGGCTCCGGCTGGGCGATCTTCGTCGAAGCACAGCGGTCGGAAGCCGCCACCTATCCGGCGAGCCGCTTCCCCGATCCCGCATCGGCGCTGGTCGATGCCGAGCGCAAGGCCGATTTCGAGGAGAAAGGCAGCCATTTCGTCTCTGGCTATTTCCTGACCTTCCTCTGGCTTCCGCCCGCCGAGGATGCCGCCCGCTCCGAGTCCTGGCTTTACGAGGGCCGCGAAACGTCGAGCGTGAACCCTTGGGAACTGGTGCGCGGCTTTGCCGACCGCACCGACCGCGTGCTGGCGCTGCTCGACGGTTTTATGCCGGAATGCCGCTGGCTCGATGACGCCGGGACGCTGACTTACCTGCATTCGACGATTTCGATCAACCGGCATCGCGTCCGCGTGCCCGAAACCCCGACCTATCTCGATGCGCTGCTGGCCGATCAGCCGCTGACCGGCGGGCTGGAGCCGCGCCTGGGCAATCAGCATCTCCGGGTGCTGACGATCACCGGCTTTCCGGCAACCACCACCCCCGGCCTGCTCGACGAAATGAACCGGTTGGCCTTTCCCTATCGCTGGTCGACCCGCGCCATCCTCATGGACAAGACCGATGCGACCCGGCTGCTGACGAAGATCAGGCGCCAGTGGTTCGCCAAGCGCAAGTCGATTGCCGCCATCCTGAAAGAGGTGATGACCAACGAGCAATCCGCGCTCGTCGACACCGACGCCGCCAACAAGGCGGCCGATGCCGACATGGCCCTGCAGGAACTTGGCGCCGACATGGCGGGCATGGCCTATGTCACGGCGACCGTCACCGTTTGGGACGAGGACGCCCGCCGCGCCGACGAAAAGCTGCGGCTGGTCGAGAAGATCATCCAGTCCCGCGATTTCAGCGTCATGGTCGAAACGGTCAACGCCGTCGACGCCTGGCTCGGCAGCTTGCCCGGACATGCCTATGCGAATGTCCGGCAACCGCCGGTCTCGACGCTCAACCTTGCCCACATGGTCCCTTCGTCCGCCGTGTGGGCGGGACCGGAACGGGACGATCACTTCGGCGCGCCCCCGCTGCTGTATGGCAGGACCGAAGGATCGACCCCGTTCCGGTTTTCCCTCCATGTCGGCGATGTCGGCCATACGCTTGTCGTCGGGCCGACGGGTGCCGGCAAATCGGTGCTGCTGGCGCTAATGGCCTTGCAGTTCCGGCGCTACGCGCGCTCACAGGTCTTTGCCTTCGATTTCGGCGGCTCGATCCGGGCCTGCGCCCTCGCGATGCAAGGTGACTGGCACGATCTTGGTGGCGAGCTGACCGACGCTTCCGAAACATCCGTCTCGCTGCAACCTCTGGCGCGCATTCACGAGACGGCCGAACGCGCCTGGGCCGCCGACTGGATCGTGGCGATCCTGACGCGCGAGAACATCCAGATCACCCCGGAGGTGAAGGAGCACATCTGGACGGCCCTGACCTCGCTCGCCTCCGCCCCGGTCGGGGAACGCACCATCACCGGCCTCGCCGTGCTGCTCCAGTCGAATGATCTGAAACAGGCGCTCCGCGCCTATTGCGTCGGTGGTCCCTATGGCCGGCTGCTCGATGCGGAGACCGAACATCTTGGTTCAGCAGACGTGCAGGCATTCGAAATCGAGGGCCTTGTCGGGACCGGCGCGGCGCCCGCGGTCCTCTCTTATCTCTTCCACCGCATCGGCGACCGGCTAGACGGGTGGCCCACGCTGCTGATCATCGACGAGGGCTGGCTGGCGCTCGACGACGAAGGCTTCGCGGACCAACTCAGGGAATGGCTCAAAACCCTGCGAAAGAAGAACGCCAGCGTCATCTTCGCCACGCAGTCACTGTCCGACATCGACAATTCAGCCATCGCGCCGGCGATCATCGAAAGCTGCCCAACGCGGCTGTTGCTGCCCAACGAGCGCGCCATCGAACCCCAGATCACCGCGATCTATCGCCGTTTCGGCCTCAATGACAGGCAGATCGAGATCCTCGCACGGGCCACGCCCAAGCGGGACTACTACTGCCAGTCGCGGCGCGGCAACCGCCTGTTTGACCTCGGATTGTCGGAAGTCGGGCTGGCGCTTTGCGCCGCATCGGCCAAATCCGATCAGGCCCTGATCAGCGAAATCCTCACCGAGCATGGCCGCGACGGGTTCCTCGCCGCCTGGCTCAAGGCGCGTGGCGTCGAATGGGCCGCAGAACTGATCCCGGACCTCAGCAATCTCGCGACCGAAAGCGAGGATCTGCCGTCCGTCATTTTCGATGAGGACGCGTTCGAGCTCACCCTGGAAGAAGAGGAAAGTACCCCATGACGCGCACAAAGACCCGGATTTCCCGCATGGCCAGCGCTTCGGCGCTCGCCCTTTCGCTTGCCGCGCCGCTGGCGCTCGCGCCGGACTTCATCACCCCGGCCCATGCCTTCTTCGGCGGGTTCGGCCGGATCGTCTATGATCCGACCAACCACGCGGAGAATCTGCTGACCGCCGCCCGTACGCTGGAGCAGATCAACAACCAGATCACCTCGCTTCAGAACGAGGCGCAGATGCTGATCAACCAGGCACGCAATCTCGCGAGCCTGCCTCACAGCTCGCTTCAGGCGCTTCAGCAGAACGTCCAGCGGACCCAGCAGCTTCTCGGGCAGGCCCAGAACATTGCGTTCGACGTTCAGAACATCGATCAGATGTTCCAGCAGGACTACGGCAAGCTGTCTTTGACCGCGACCGACACCCAGATGATCGCCGATGCGCGCTCGCGCTGGGAAAACACCGTCGGCGGCCTGCAGGACGCCATGCGCGTCCAGGCCGGCGTCGTCGGCAATATCGACAGCAATCGCACGCAAATGTCGGAGCTTGTCGGCCAAAGCCAGGGGGCGACCGGCGCGCTTCAGGCGACCCAGGCTGGCAACCAGCTTCTCGCCCTCCAGTCGCAGCAGCTTTCGGACCTGATCGCTGTCATCTCGGCCAATGGCCGGGCGAATGCCTTGACCGAGGCCGAACGCGCCACGGCAGCCGAACAGGGACGCATTCAGCGCGAGCGTTTCCTGACGCCGGGGTCAGGCTATCAGCCCGGCAACGCGCGAATGTTCAACTGAGGAAAGGAGGCGGAGTATGGAGGGGAAGGTGCTGGCCCGGATCGCGGCCATTGTGTTCGTGGCCGTGGCCATCACGGCGGCGATCATCGAGATGTCGCGTGAGGAAGGCCCCGCGCCAGCACCTTCCGTCCCAGCGCTTCAGCCCGCCACCGATCCGCTGCGTCTGGAACAGCGGCGTTGCCAGGCATTGGGCGAGGCGGCGGCCAATGATGCCGACTGCCTCCGAACCTGGGCCGAGACCCGCGATCGCTTCCTCGGCAAGACACCCGCGCCAGCGACCCCCGCACAGAACGGGAGACCGTGAGCCATGGGCGGAACGGGGGTCATCGATAATTTTCTCGGCATCTTCACCAGCTATATCGACTCCGGCTTCGGCCTGCTCGGCGGCGAGGTGGCGTTTATCGCCACGACGCTGATCGTCATCGACGTGACGCTCGCCGCACTGTTCTGGGCCTGGGGCGCCGACGGCGACATCATTGCGCGGTTGGTGAAAAAGACGCTGTTCGTCGGCGTCTTCGCCTATCTCATCAGCAACTGGAACAATCTCGCACGGATCGTCTTCGAGAGCTTCGCCGGGCTCGGGCTCATGGCGTCCGGCACTGGCTTCTCGGTTGCCGATCTGCTGCGCCCCGGCCGCGTTGCCCAAACCGGGCTGGACGCCGGTCGCCCGCTGCTGGAATCTATTTCGGACCTGATGGGCTGGATCGCCTTCTTCGAGAACTTCATCCAGATCGCGTGCCTGTTGTTCGCCTGGGCGCTGGTGGTGCTGGCCTTTTTCATCCTGGCAATCCAGCTTTTCGTCACGCTGATCGAGTTCAAGCTGACCACGCTGGCCGGCTTCGTGCTGATTCCATTCGGCCTGTTCGGCAAGACCGCCTTCATGGCCGAGCGGGTGCTGGGCAATGTGATCTCCAGCGGTATCAAGGTGCTGGTCCTCGCCGTCATCATCGGCATCGGCTCCACGCTCTTCGGCCAGTTTACCGCAGGCTTCGGCGGTGCGACCCCGACAATCGACGACGCCATGGCGATCGTGCTGGCAGCCCTTTCCCTTCTCGGCCTCGGCATCTTCGGCCCCGGCATCGCCACCGGCCTCGTCTCCGGAGGCCCGCAACTCAGTGCCGGCGCCGCCGTCGGGACTGGCCTTGCGGTTGGCGGCGCTGCGATCGCAGCCGGTGGCGCGACCATGCTCGCGGCGCGGGGTGGCGCAGCCGCACTCTCGGGCGGGGCAGCACTTGCCCGCGGCGGTGCCTCGGCCGCCGGTGCGGCTTCGTCCGCCTATACCCTCGGCTCCTTGGGCGGGTCCGGCACGGCCGGGGTCGCCTCCGGCCTTGGCGGTGTGGCGCGCGCCGGAGCCTCCGCCGCCGTTTCACCACTC
Source organism: Brucella lupini (assembly GCF_002252535.1). NCBI lineage: Bacteria > Pseudomonadati > Pseudomonadota > Alphaproteobacteria > Hyphomicrobiales > Brucellaceae > Brucella > Brucella lupini. Next base: position 91,292 of record NZ_NNRN01000039.1, on the reverse strand, counting down.
AAGCGCGCCGCCTCCCGCGCCAGCGACAGCCTGAAATCCAGCTATTCCGATGGTGCGAAAGCCGGATTCGCGGCATCCGGCGGCACGTCGACCATGGGCACCGTCGGCAGAGATTCGTCGCCTGCGCCGTCAACCCCCTCAACCCCTGATGGGCCGCCGGCCTGGGCGCAGCAGATGCGGCGTGGCCGGGCCATGAGCCACGGCGTCACGGCTGCTGCTCATGCTGTCCGATCCGGCGACAGCCACGGCGGCGGCTCCTCCGTCAGCCTTTCCGAAAGTGACCGCACATGAACATCTTCAAACGACCGACGACCCATTACGGCAAGGTGCCGGAACCCGAGACTCCCTATCAAAAAGCCGCACAGGTCTGGGACGAACGCATCGGCTCGGCCCGCGTGCAGGCGAAGAACTGGCGCTATATGGCGTTCGGCTGTCTGATCCTCTCGGCCGGCTTTGCCGCCGCGCTCGTCTGGCAATCGGCGCGTGGAACCGTCGTGCCCTGGGTGGTGCAGGTGGACAATCTCGGTCAGGCGCAGGCTGTCGCGCCCGCGAACGCCGATTATCGCCCGACCGATCCGCAGATCGCCTTCCATCTCGGCCGCTTCATCGAGCAGGTCCGCGCGATCCCGGCGGACGCGATCATCGTCCGGCAGAACTGGCTTCGGGCTTACGAGTTCACCACCGACCGGGGCGCGGCGGCCTTGAACGATTATGCGCGGGCCAACGATCCCTTCACCAAGGTCGGCCGCCAGCAGATCGCCGTCGAGGTGTCGAGCGTCATCCGGGCTTCGCCGGACAGTTTCCGCGTCGCCTGGACCGAACGCCATTTCGAGAACGGCCAGCTTTCCACGACCGAGCGATGGACCGCGATCCTGACTGTCGTGATCCAGCCCCCGCGCGATGCCGAACGATTACGCGCCAATCCGCTGGGAATCTACATCAACGCAATTTCATGGTCGCGGGAGATGAGCCAATGACCCGCACGACTTTCCGTAGAGCCGGTTTTCCGGTTTTCCGTAAACCCGCTTTCGCGGCTTTGCTGCTTTCCGCGACCATGTTGGCCGGCTGCGCGACCAACCGGACGCCGCAATTCAACTATGACGCCGACGTGCCGCCGCTGCCCACCGTGCAGACGGTCGCCACCGACGACCGGCCCCGGCCGCTTCACACGCCGCCGGCCTGGACGGTCGCGCGGGGCGGAACTGCTGCCAGCACTCCGGACGGCCGTGTCGAAAACGCCAATGCCGCCGCCCGTGTCGAACCTCGCCGTGAGGGCTATTACAACGCCATCCAGATTTATCCGTGGAGCGAAGGCGCGCTCTATCAGGTCTATGCGGCCCCCGGCCAGATCACAAATATCGCGCTGGCGCCGGGCGAAAGCCTGACCGGCGCGGGACCTATTGCGGCCGGGGATACGACACGATGGATCATTGGCGACACCGAATCCGGTTCGGGCGCGAACCGCCGCGTCCACATCCTCGTGAAGCCGACACGCCCGGACATTTCCACCAACCTTGTCGTGACCACCGACCGGCGCACCTACATGATCGAGCTGCGCGCGCGGGAATCGCTCTACATGCCTTCCGTCGCATGGGCCTATCCCGCGGCGCCGGCGGGAAGCCGTGCCACCACGCCCGCCGCGCCCATCATCCCCGCCGAGGCGGCGCGGAACTATCGCTACGGATTGCAGGTGCGGGGCGACAGCCCGCCATGGCGGCCGCTCTCCGTCTTCGACGATGGCCGCCGCGTCTATGTCATTTTCTCGCGCGGCATCGTGCAGGGCGAAATGCCGCCTTTGTTCGTCATCGGGTCGGACGGAGAAACGCAGATCGTCAACAGCCGTGTCCACCAGAATGTCCTGATCGTGGACCGCCTGTTCGGTGCGGCCGAACTGCGCCTTGGCAGCGGCGATCGGCAGCAAGTGGTCAGGATCGTCCGCATCAACCCGACGCAGGCCGCAGCAGAACCAGCCAGCACGACCACGGGAGGATCGTCGTCATGAGCGATACCGATACCGCCGCCCCCATGCGCCTGCGCGCCGAGCCGCCTCGTGTCACCCGCCTGTCCCGAAAGTTGCTGGCAAGCGTTGGCGCGGTCGCGCTTCTCGGCATCGCCGGAACCTTGATCTATGCGCTCCAGACCCGCGATGCGGGGCCGGGTGGCGGCGAACTCTATTCGACCGAAAACCGACCCACGGCTGACGGCCTCGCCGGTCTGCCGCGCGACTATACCGGCCCCGTCCTGGGACCGGCATTGCCGGGCGACCTTGGCCGTCCGATCCTCGACGCGCAGAACCGGGGGCAGCCAGTCGCGCCTCCGGCAATCACCACACCAGCCGTCGATCCCGAAGAGGAGCGCCGCCGCGCCGAGGAAGAGGCCGCGCGCTTGAGCAACGTGTTCTTCCAGTCCGGGTCGCGTTCTGGCGGGACAGCGGGAACGGCCATGCCAGGAATAGCCGGGATAGGCTTGCAGCCGGACGGCACAGGGCAGAACAGGCACGCGGCTTTCCTCAATAGCCCGGTCGACCGACAGACGGTTGCGCCAGATCGCGTCACGCCGCCGGCATCGCCCTACATCCTTCAGGCTGGAGCCGTCATTCCGGCCGCACTCATCACCGGAATCCGCTCCGATCTGCCGGGCCAGATCACCGCGCAGGTCACCGAAAACGTCTATGACAGCCCGACCGGCTCGCTGCTTCTGATCCCGCAGGGAACGCGCATCATCGGCCAATATGATGACGGCGTGACCTTCGGCCAGCGCCGCGTCCTGCTGGTGTGGAATCGCCTGATCCTGCCGGGCGGCCGCTCCATCGTTCTGGAGCGCCTGCCGGGCGCGGACGCTTCCGGTTACGCCGGGCTTGAGGATGGCGTCGATTATCACTGGTGGGATCTGATGAAAGCGGCAGGGCTTTCCACACTGCTCGCGGTCGGTACAGAGCTGGCGACCAGCGACGAGGACCGGTTGATCCGCGCCATTCGCGACGGCGCACAGGATACCGTCAATCAGGCCGGGCAGCAGATCGTCCAGCGCCAATTGCAGGTCGCGCCGACGCTCACCATCCGGCCCGGCTTTCCGGTCAGGATTATTGTGACCCGCGACCTGGTATTCGAGCCCGCAGGAGGTTGAGCATGACAAAACTGAAACTCGGTCCCATCGTCGAGGACAAGCCCGTCAAGGTTACGGTAGAGCTGCCGGGGCCGCTTCATCGCGATCTTGCGACCTATGCCGAGGTGCTGGCCCGCGAGACCGGCCAACCCGCCGCTGATCCTGTCAGGCTGATCGTGCCAATGTTGGAGCGCTTTATCGCCACTGACAGGGGGTTCACGAAAGCACGGCGCTCCGTCCTGTCTCCGAAGTCGCAGGTCTGACGGCCATTGCTTTCGCCAGACTGAGAAAGCGACGGAAGGCGGGATTGTCGTTGCTCGCCGACCAGACGGCCGAAAAGGGCAGAACCTCGCCGAGGATCGGTCGGTAAACCACACCCGGAAATTGTGCGACGGTGATGGCTTCGCTCACCAAAGTCAGCCCTCGGCCGAGGGCGACAAGCGGCACCAGATTATCCCGACCGACATATTGCACCTGGATCTCGGGATGCCTGCCGAGATCCGCCAGCCGCCGCACCAGATGATCGTAAATTTCCTGTCCCGGAGCAGTCTCGCTGACGATAAAGGACTCGTCGGCCAGATCGCGCCATACGACTTCCTCCCTGTTGGCTAAGGCATGATGGTCAGGCAAGACCACGAACACACGCTCCGACCACAAGAGGACGCGTTCGCAATCCGGCCAGTCTCGTGTTCCAGTGATGAAGGCGACGTCGAGATTGAGTTGCCGGATCGCTGCGACATGCTCTGCGGGGTTCCCGTCAGCCACTTCGATTCTCACCGCGCTATGTCGCCTGCCGTAAACTTCCAGCAACTCCGCCAAAAAGCCGGAAGCGATCGAGGAATAAATACCGATCCGGACACGTCCCTTTTCAGAACGACCTGCGGAGGCAACCTCTCGAGCGCCTTCTCCAACAGTCCTGATGACCCTGCGGGCGTGTACGAGGAATCGCTGGCCGGCATAGGTTTGCGATACGCCCCATGTATGCCGGTGAAACAAGGAGGCGCCAATCTCGTCTTCCAGCTTGGCAATGGACCGACTGATTGCAGCTTGCGACCGTCCAACCGCAGCTCCTGCTTTGCGAAAGCTGCCATGCTCGACCACAGCCACGAAATAGCGGAGATGGCGAAGCTCGACTTTATCCGAACACTTGACCCCTTTCCGCATTATGCGGCCACCTTGCTTCTGGTCGCCAACATCAATGTCTGGAGAAAGCCCAAACGAATCCGTATGTCGGCACCATCATCGAGGTCCGCGGCATCATCTGCATAAACGTACCCTTCCGCGATCAGCGAGCCGAATAATTTGTCGACGGACGAACGGTTCTTCGCTTGGTCCTTCATTTCTGCCGCCTTGCATTGACGAAACGGGTATCAAGCAAGATCGTGCAGCCTCCAACCATTGGAAGGTCAAGACCGAAATTGCTTAAGTCCCGGTCTTAACCGCAGCGTGAAGATTGCCGTGTCGGCGATAAGTGCTGCTGCCTGCTTCAACGAACGCATTAGCGGCCCGCTCTTCAGCGGTACAGGCATCACATCGCCAAGAAGCCTTGTTTGTCAGTCATCAAAGTGCTCCTCGTCGATGTGGGTTGCCATGTCGATCAGCATGTCGCTCACGTGACTGTCTGCCACTTCGTAGAAAACCTGCTTTGACCGACGCTCCCCCCTGACGAGCCGTGCACCTCTGAGCAGGCGTAAATGGTGGCTAACCAGTGTCTGCGACAGTCCCAGGCTCTCAACAATGTCGCCGACGGACTTTGGACCCGGCAGGCAAAAGAGCAGAATTCTCAGCCGTGTAGGATCGCCCAGCAGGCGAAAAGTCTCTGCCAGTACGGTTACGTCGTTCTGCGACAGGGACGGGGCTTGCTTCAACGTTCATGCTCCTGCTTGCTGTGGACATGCTCAGGCCCATGGTTGTGGTGATGCCCATCATGGTCGTGTCGATCCCCATGCGCGTGCCCCGTCAAGGCAGAGGCTTGCGACAGGCTGCACGCGTCCGCATCGTCATTCCAGTCGATGGCGATGGTCGGATGTTCGATCTTAAACTGTGACTTCAACTCACGCTCGACCGCGCGCATCACCGAGCGAGCATCGACATCGGCTTTCGGCCGCACATGTAGGGTGGCCAAGGTCCGCCCGGACGTGATCGACCAGACATGGATGTGGCTCACCGACGCCACGCCAGCGATGTTCTCGACAAGATGGCGTTCGATCTTCTCGGGCGTCGCGTTATCTGGCGCACCTTCAAGCAGGATATGTATCGACTTGCCGAGGAGATTCCACGCGGCGCGCAGGATCAGCAGGGAGACAAACACCGAGAGGATAGGATCGATCAGCGTCCAACCCGTGTACATGATCACGATGGCGGCTGAAACCGCTGCCACAGAGCCGAGGAGGTCGCCCAACACATGAAGGATGGCACCCTTGATGTTCACGTGCTCGGTATCTCCGCGCGTCAGAATCCAGAACACGAGAATATTGATGAGGAGCCCCGCAATGGCGACGCCAAGCATCGGACCCGCGAGGATAACATGCGGTTCCTGAAAGCGCTGCCAGGCTTCATAGACAATCCAGACGACGATCGCGAATAGCGTGATTGCGTTGATAAAACCGGCAAGGACCTCGAAACGCAGATAGCCAAAGGTCCGCTTGGAGTCTGCCGCCCGCCGTCCGAACCGAAAGGCGGCATAAGCTAGCGCCAGCGCAGCCGCGTCGCTCAGCATATGTCCAGCGTCGGCGAGCAGCGCCAGCGATCCTGAGATCAGACCGCCGATCACCTCCACGATCATGAACGTGAGGATCAGGAAGAACGAGAGAAGGACCTTGCGCTCATTATCGCTCGTGACGGTCGGCGCATGGGAGTGATCATGGGAATGGTCATCATGAGAATGACCATGGCTGTGTGAATGGGACATTTCAGGGCTCATGCGGTTGACATACAACACATGAATATGTGTTCATATGTTGTATGTCAACCGCTCCGCTTGCAATTCGTCCAAGCAGGCGTCTGCGCAAGGCCTACGGCGGGTAGCGCGCCACGGAACCGCGCCGTAGGCTTAATGACTATCCTGTCAATGGACAGCGATCGTGCCGGTAGAAACCTGTCCCCTCTTAGCGTTGACCAGAACCGCGGCAATGACTGCGGCAATCACGAGGGCAGCTCCAGCTCCCGCAAGCGCAAGACCATAACCGTGGATCAGCGCATCGCTGGCCGATCTCACTAGCCCGGCGTCACCCGTCTCCCGCCCGCGATAGAGGGCGGCGAGTGCACCCGGCAACCTGCCAGCCGTGGCAGAGACTGCGATGGTCGAAAGGACGGCCAGCCCCAAGGCGACGCCGATCTGTTGCGAGGCGTTGAAGAGCGCCGATGCGATGCCCGTCTCCTGTGTCTGCACGCCTTTGACGGCGGTCAGCGCCAGTGCAATCACGGCCCCCACGAAACCGAAAGCGGTGAGGAAGGCCGCGGGCATGAAGTGCCACATATAGTTGAGTTCCTGTCCGATATTGGCGAGCCAGAACAAGGCAGCGCCGCCTATTAGTGCGGCGGGCGCTGCCACCTCGCGCGGCGCAAACCGCGTGACAAGCTTGGAACTGACAATGGCCCCAACGATAATACCCGCACCGAATGGCAGGAACGCCAGCGCGGTCATGATCGGGCTGTAGCCGAGGATGTGCTGCAAATAGAGCGTCAGCAGATAGATCATCCCCATCGGACCGAAGCCCAGCAGCAGCATGGCGAGGTAGGAACCCGCCCGGTTGCGCTCCTTGAACAGACGTGGCGGCAGAAGCGGGTCTTTGCTGCGCGACTGCAAGATCAGGAACAGCGGCAGCAGGATCGCGGCGGTAGCGAACGAGGCGAGCGTGATGCTGTCCGTCCAGCCATGTTCGCCGCCACGGGTGATCCCATAGACGAGCGCGGCCATGCCCACAATGCTGGTGAGCGCGCCGGTGAAGTCCGGGCGGCCTTTGTGCAGTTCCGCCTCGACAAGCGTTCTTGACCCCGCCAGCACAGCCAGGCCGATGGGAATGTTGATGAAGAAGGCCCAGCGCCAGCCCAGCAGCCCCGTCAGCAGCCCGCCGAGGATCAGCCCGGCGATGATACCAAGGCCGGACATTGCTCCGTAAACGGCCATCGCTCCGTTGCGCGCCTTGCCTTCGGGGAAGGTCGTCGCGATCAAGGCAAGAGCATTGGGGGCCGTCAGCGCCGCACCCACGCCCTGTAGACCGCGTGACGCGATTATGCTCATGCTGTCCTGGGCAAGCCCGACGAACAGGGAAGCAATGGTGAAGATCGCCATGCCCGCCTGCAGCATGCGCCGCCGGCCATAGATATCGCCCAACCTGCCGCCGAACAGCAGCAGTCCACCAAAGGCGAGAACGTAGGCGTTGATCACCCAAGGCAGGCTCGCAGCCGACATTCCGAGTTCGTTCTGGAGTGTCGGCAGGGCGATGTTCGCGATGGTATCGTCAAGCACCACCATGAGCTGAGCCGTCGCAATGACGGCCAGCGGCAATGTCGTGCTTGCAGGTGACGAAGCCACCGGAGGCTTCGGCGTTTGGGGGGAGAGCGTAGACATCCGGAGTTCCTGTTATTTTTCATGGGGCGTTCAGATGTCGCAGACCCCTAATCCTTCCAACGGCTGGAAGGTCAAGAACAAATTGCTTCCCAAATCCGCTGAAACTTGATCTATAAGCCGATGAGCTGCACATCGCCCACATTTTGCATGCGAGAAGCGCCGATCAGGCAATGGCGATCAGTGGTCTAGCTGGCCATGACATGACCAGATTCGTCGTTCACGGACGGGCCGAGCGGCCTGGCGCGGCAGGAACGGGCGGCGGTCAGACGGTCCTAGCAGCAAATTCGCCGGAACAAGGTTCGTCTTGACATGCTTCCTTCCTGATCCATTGCACCCCAGATGGGGCTTCCAACAATGGGAAGGTCAAGGCCGCCTTGGCCGCGATATCATTTTTCCTCGTTGACCCTTGACCTTGCCAACGTGGCAAGGACCAGATTTGTCCGTGAACGCCCAACAGAGGAGAGTTCGCATGTTCCGATTCACTGCTCCCGACATGACTTGCGGCGGCTGCGCGCGCCGGGTCAACAACGCGCTTCTGAGCGTCGATCCGGCGGCTGATGTCACCACCAATCCACCCACCCGCGAAGTGACGGTCACCACGAAGGTGGACGAGCAGGTACTCCCCGCCGCCTTAACCGAGGCAGGCTATCCGGCCGAACGCAAGGACCAGTCGGCGGCCGCGTGAGGCTTCTGGGCGCGGTGGCGGCTCGGCTGCGCCCCTTCGTCTCCGCCATTCTCAACAGCTCGACTCGACGTGCAAGTACACTCAAGAACCGCTCCACCAGAGAAATGCGCCGGCGACAAAGAGATAGCGTGCCGCTTTGCCGATCGACACGAATATGAGAAAACGAGAAAGGTCAACTCGCAGTGCTCCTGCCACAACTGTCAGCGGATCGCCGATAATCGGCAGCCAGGACAAGAGTAGAGACCACACGCCATAACGTCCGTACCAATCTGATGCACGGCTAAATGACCTGTCGTCAATCGGAAACCAGCGATGGTCTCGAAACCCTGAGAGGAACCTGCCCAGCGCCCAGTTCACCAAGGAGCCGAGCACATTTCCTGCCGTTGCGACGCCCACTAGGGTGACGAGGTTGGCCTGTCCCATTGTTAGAAGAGTCAGGAGCGCTGCCTCGGACGACCCTGGTAGGAGGGTCGCCGACGTGAACGCGCTTACGAAAAGGGCGGCATATGCGACAAGATCAGTTCCGATGTCTGCAACCAATGCCGTGCTGCCTCGAAGTTCGTCATGCACGCCGGCTCTGCTCATCGACGCCAATAGCTATTCTCAATTCTCAAGTCTGGCGCCAGAGCTGTTTCGCTCCGGCGCCGCGCTGCTTACTGGTTCGATCCGGCGTAGACTATGCCGTTCGGGCGATCGCCGACCGGCACGGTCTTGAGCACTTCCTGGCTCGCCACGTCGATGATCGAAACGCTGTCATCGGCAATGTTCGTTACGAACACGAATGCCCCGTCAGCCGATGCCGAGACGCCGTGGGCGCCGCTCCCGGTGGTGATCGTCTCGATCACGTTTCCGGACTCAATCTCGATCACGGAGACCGTGTCGTTCGGTTCCGCCTCGGTGCCCTGATTGGCCACATAGACGTAGGCTCCATCCGGGGTGGCGAACATCTGGATCGGGTTCGGCCCGACGTCGATCCTGTTCGTCACCTCGCGGGATGCGGTGTCGATGACGGCCACCCGGTTCTCGTCTCGAAGAGAGACGTAGACCTGATCGCCCGAGGGCGTGAACCCGACCTGAACAGGCGCTGCGCCCACCGGAATGCGCGCAACCTCGGTCAGCTCCTGCGTGTCGATGACGGAGACCGAGCCGTCCTCGACATTGGCCACATAGAGCTCGCTCTCATCCGGGTTGAGGCGCAGCCCGTGCGGATAGGCTCCGGTCGTGATGTGCTCGATCACCGAAGCCGCTGCGAGATCAACGACCGCAATCTCGTTCCCGCCGGACAGCGAAACATAGGCGCGGCCGCTACGATCGGCGACGACATGCGCCGGATGCGCACCGACTTCTACAGTGCCGACGGGTTGTGACAGCTGCTGCGGATCGAGCACCACCAGAAGCCCGTTGCCGGCATCGGCATGTCCCTGGTCATCCGATCCGTGAGCGTGATCGGAGGCAGCGCTCCCGACGGCGAGCAACAGCCTCCCGTCCGGTGTCCGATCGACATTGTGCGGTGAGACTCCGATCTGCACCGTCTCGACCGAACCCGTGCCGAGTTCGATGGCGCTGATCGAATTGTCGCCCTCGTTGGCGGAGTACACGGTTCCGCCTGTCTCGACCAAGCCGGCAGGCTGCTGGCCGGCATTCCTGTCCAGCCACGCCTGCATTTCGGCGATCTCACGTTCCTGTGCTTCAATGATCTGAGACGCCCACTCTCTTGTCTGCGGGTCATCTCCGTATCGCTGCACGATCTTCGCCATGTCGACCGCACCCTGATGGTGCGGGATCATGCCCCGGATGAAAGCGACGTCCGGGTCCTCGGCCATGACGCCCTCCATCATCGGACCGTGCATCTCCTCCATCGCATCGACATAGGCCTTGGTGAAGTCGGCGACATCGGCGTCGGCTGGAGCCGACTCTCCGCCTTGGGGAGCGGCCATCCCACCGTGCATCATGCCGCCCTGCATCATCTGCTGCATGGCGTCCATGCACGCTTGGGGCATGGTCTCCATCATGGCCCGGCATTCCTTCGGCATGTCCTGCATCGAAGGCATCTGTCCTGAAGGGGACATGGAGGCAGGGGCCCGTTCCTCCTGGGCCTGCGGCGTCTGAGGGTGATGGGCGTCATGCTCTGCCTGCTGCGCCAGAGCAGCGCCGGAGACTCCCATCAAGAGACTGGCAGAAAGGGCAACTATTGTTCGGTACGTCATGGTTCATCCTTTGGCACCGGAGAGCCGCGTCTAATTTCTGGACGCGCGCCTACCGTGGCTTCGTCTGACTGTTTGCTGCTTGAGTGCCGAGAAGAACACCTCCCGGCCGATGCGTTCACTACGCAGGGGCGGTCAGACGCGGTGGTGTCAGGAGGACTGAAGGATTTCGGCCCAGATCGCTGGCCTGGAAACCGAGCAATGGCTCGCCGTCCGAGGATGGCATCACAGGCGGCGCCTCGGGTAGCAGGGCAACAATGGTGCAGAGCTGGCCGCAATCGCGGTCCGGCGCCGTTTCAGTGTGACAGCATCGTTCGTCCGCAGCCTTGCTTCGGTCGTCGGAGTAATTCGAATGGGCCTCATGCTGTGCACCCGCAACGGTCTGATCCTGATACGAGCCGTGTGTGCCCGGGCTGGCATGCGCCGCTGCCAGGAAAACAAAAGCGCTGAACGCAAGCAGCAGCAGGCCTGTCAGGAACTGGCGGAGCCAGTCGCCTTTCGATCCGAAAGCCGCAGTCGAGCTCCTGCTCATGGCTTGGCTTCTTTGTCGAGGTCGGGATGGAGAGTTGCCACGCACCAGATGACATCCTTGCGGCCGTCAGTATCCGAGCCCAGGCAACCAGAGCTCCTGACAAAGGCAGGGTCTGCCCCGCAGGCCCGGTTCTGGATCGGACTGATGGCGACCGGATGGATCATGAGCACCGTTCCACTCAGATCTCCCGCGCGCCGCGGAAACGCCCGAAGGTTTTCTGGACGGAAGGGCCGAACAGGAACACCTCGTATGGCTCGGGGACCACGCCGGGAAAGTCCATGCCGGGGGAGCCGGCGGGCATTCCGGGAACCGCAAGCCCTGTCGCGAGCGGGCGCGCGGCCAGGAGGCGGCGAAGCGCGGCGGCCGGCACATGTCCTTCGATGACATAGCCGTCCACTTCGGCCGTATGGCAGGAGTACAACGCCGCCGGGACGCCGAGCCGCTGCTTGAGGCTTTCGACCTCGCTCGATTCCACGACGCTCACCGGGAAGCCGGCCGCCTCGATATGCTCGACCCATGCGCCGCAGCACCCGCAATTCGTATCCTTGGTGACGGTCACCAGAGGCAGTCCTGCCGAGCGAACCGTTCCCGCCGTTGAGAGCAGGAGGGGGAACGCGGTGGCGCTGGCGAGGAAGGAGCGCCTGCTGATCATATGGATGGTTTGCATCTCAGTTCCTCCATCTGGGCCGCAACTTCGTCAAAGCTGGATCACCGGAAAAATACGTATTTGATCAAAGCGGCGGCGGTAAGGAGCACGAGCACCAGAAGAACGATGCCCCACATCATCCCGCCCGACATCATGACATTGCATCATGGCCTGTTCTGCCCTTCCGTCGCAAAGATACTCATAGCGGCCCCCTTCGCCGCAGACTTTGACTTAGCGCAAGGATGGGACGGTATCCGGGCTGTTGGCGCCACCATCGTCACCAATTTTTCCAGATGGAGGACCTTCGCCCACGTCAGCCTCCTACAATCTCGTGACCCGCAGCCGGGAGGCGTTCGCGATGACGCTCACCGACGACAGCGCCATGGCGGCGGCCGCGATGATCGGCGACAGCAGGATGTCGAAGAACGGGTAGAGCACCCCGGCCGCCACCGGCACGCCGAGCGCGTTGTAAATGAAGGCGAAGAATAGGTTCTGGCGGATGTTGCGCATGACAGCCTCCGAGAGCCGGCGCGCGCGGACGATGCCCGTGAGATCGCCCTTGAGCAATGTGACGCCTGCGCTTTCCATTGCCACATCGGTACCGGTGCCCATGGCGATGCCCACATCGGCCGCCGCCAGCGCCGGTGCGTCGTTCACGCCGTCGCCTGCCATCGCCACCACCTCGCCTGCCGCCTTGTGACGCTGCACGACCGCGCTTTTCTGGTCGGGCAGGACCTCGGCCTCGACCTCGTCGATGCCGAGCCGGCGGGCGACCGCCTTGGCCGTGGTCCAGTTATCACCCGTAAGCATGACAACGCGGATTCCCTGCGCCTTCAGCGCGGCAAGCGCCTCGGGCGTCGAGGGCTTGACCGGATCGGCGATGGCGAAGATGGCAGCGATGCGGTTGTCCACTCCCATGAAGATCGCGGTTGCCCCGTCCTCGCGCAGCCGGTCGGCCTCATCCGCCAGTGGGGCGACATCAACGCCTTGCTCGGCTAGGAACTTGGCATTTCCAAGGGGAATGCGCTTGCCTTCGACCGTGCCGTAGGCGCCTTTGCCGGTCGGCGAGTCGAAATCCGCGACCGGTGCGGTCACGATCCCCCGCTCCTCGGCAGCGCGAACGATGGCCAGCGCCAGCGGATGCTCGCTGGCCCGCTCCACGCTGGCGGCAAGCCGCAAAGCCTCGTCCTCGGTGAACCCCGGCGCCGGCACGATTGCGGTGACGGCGGGTCGTCCCTCGGTCAGCGTACCGGTCTTGTCGACTATGATGGTATCGACCTTCTCCATATGCTCCAGCGCCTCGGCGTTCTTGATCAGCACGCCCGCCTGTGCGCCACGCCCGACGCCGACCATGATCGACATCGGCGTTGCCAGCCCGAGCGCACAGGGACAGGCGATGATCAGCACGGAAACCGCCGCGATCAGACCGAAGGAGAAGCGCGGCTCCGGACCCCAGATCGACCAGGTTATGAAGGCAAGGATTGCGACCACGATCACCGCCGGCACGAACCAGCCCGACACCTGATCGGCGAGGCGCTGGATCGGCGCGCGACTACGCTGCGCCTCGGCGACGAGCTGGACGATCTGCGACAGCATGGTGTCGCGGCCGACCTTCTTCGCCTCGATCACCAGCGCGCCGGACTGGTTCATGGTGCCGCCGATGGCGGTGGCGCCGACCTCCTTGGTGACCGGCATCGACTCGCCAGTCACCATCGATTCATCGACGGCGCTGCGTCCTTCCAGAACTTCGCCATCGACCGGCACCTTCTCGCCGGGACGCACCCGCAGGCGGTCGCCGACCCGAACGGTGTCGAGTTGAACCTCCTCCTCGGTGCCGTCGTCACGAATGATCCGGGCGGTCTTGGGGGCGAGGTCGAGCAGCGCCCGGATCGCGCCGCTGGTGCTCTCGCGCGCCCGCAATTCCAACACCTGCCCGAGCAGCACGAGCACAGTGATGACCGCGGCCGCCTCGAAATAGACCGCGACCGAGCCGTCATGCTGGCGGAATGCATCTGGGAAGATGCCCGGCGCCAGCGTGGCGACGACGCTGTATATCCACGCCGTTCCCGTGCCCATGGCGATCAGTGTAAACATGTTGAGGCTGCGGTTGACGAGCGACTGCCAGCCACGCTGGAAGAACGGCCAGCCCGCCCAGAGAACGACCGGCGTTGCGAGGATCAGTTGCAGCCAGTTCGAGACCTGCTGCCCGATGGCATGAGTCAGCCCGAACAGATGCCCGCCCATCTCGAGAATGAACACCGGGATCGCCAGAACGAGGCCGATCCAGAAGCGGCGTGTCATGTCGATCAGTTCGACATTGGGCTCGGCCTCAAGGCTGACCAGTACCGGCTCCAGCGCCATGCCGCAGATCGGGCATGATCCGGGGCCGTCCTGCCGGATCTCAGGATGCATCGGGCAGGTATAGACCGTCCCCTCGAGAATCGGTACTACCTCCGCCGCCGCCGGATCGAGATAGCTTTCGGGCTCGGCCAGGAACTTCGCGCGGCACCCGGCCGAGCAGAAATAATAGGGCCGGCCCGCATGCTCGGCCTTGTGCTGGGCCGTGTGGGGATCGACAATCATGCCGCAGACCGGGTCCTTGACCTTGTGCGTGTCGTCCTGCGCGACGGCCCCGTGATCATGCGCATGACCTTGGGCGGAATGAGCGTGACTCTGATTCTGGTGATCGTGTTCGGTCTTGCTGGCCATTTTCACGCCTCCTCGGCGTCTTATCCTAAGCTTGCTCTTCGCCTATTCTGCGCCTTCCAACCGTTGGAAGGTCAAGAGGTGATCGGAATCCGGGGTTCCTGCCAATCAGTGATTGTCGTGGATCTTTCCGATGCTGGTCCGTTCTTGCCCCGTCTGAGACTGCATGATGTCAATCTCGGCCGCAGAGTCCTCGCCGTCGAGGCAGTATTCCTCGATCTGCAACGTCGAGAAGTAGATGTTGAAACGCTCGCGCAGGAGATTGCTTGCTTGTCGCAGCACCCGTTCGCCTTCCTGAAAGTCCCCAACGCAGACGTGGCTTGAGAATACATTGCGCCCGGATGTCAGACTCCAGGCATGGACGTGGTGCACGTCGGTAACCCCCTCTAGCTGCCGTATGGCCTCGATGGCGGCCTCCAAGTCGAGGTCTTCGGGCGTGCCTTGCAGCAGGATGTGCAATGCCTCGCGCATAATACCCCAGGAAGCCCAGAGCAGCAGCAGTCCGAAGGCCATGCCAAGCAGCGGATCGATGGCCACAAAGCCCGTGAATCGGATCACCAGCGCCGAGACGATGATGAGGAAGCTGCCGACGAAGGTCTGCAGGATGTGCCAATACGCACCCCGCATATTCAGGTTGTCCTTCTGGCGCTCGTACATGAGCCAGAGCGCGACAAGCTCGGTGGCGATGCCGCCCGCTGCGGCGATCAACATCGGCGTCGTGGCCAGTTCGATGGGCTCCATGAGGCGCATCGCGCCCATCCACAGCACGTAGAGAGCCATGGCGACGAGGAAGAGGCCGTTGAAGAGGGCCCCCAGGATCTCCGCCCGAATGTAGCCGAAGGTGCGCGAGGGGCTGGATTTTCGCTCACCCAGACGCATGGCGACCAGCGCAATGAGCACGCCGCCCACGGCCGAGAAGGTGTGGAAGGCATCCGACATGACGGCGACTGAGCCCGTCCAGATGCCGATCCCGAGTTCCACGATGAAGTAAAGGCCGGTAAGCCAGCCCGAAATGACGAGCGCTTTGCGATCACCACTCGCCGGCATGTGGCCGGCATGACCGCCGTGAGACATTGACATAGGGTTCACCTCCTTGTTGCACAGGAGGACGCCGGTGCCGGCGTCCTCCTGCCAGCACGCTGCCTATGCGCTGACCGCGAATTCGGTCATCATGCCTGTTTCAAGATGCGGCATGTGATGGCAATGCAGCATCCAGCGCGCGGCTTCTCCGGCATCGAGTGCCACGTCGACCATCGACATCGGCGGCACATACACCGTGTCCCGCTGCGCGCCCGTGACCGCACGTCCATTCAGCCCGACGACCTGGAACACATGGCCGTGGAGATGCATCGGGTGACCCATCATCGACATATTGTGGAAGGACAGCACGATCCGTTCGCCGCGCCTCGCGGTAACCGGGCGATGCTGGCCCCAGACGGCACCGTTGATCGTCCACACATAGGGCTGCATCGAGCCGCCCAGCATCACCATGTGGCTGCGGTCCACCGGCCGCTCCGGCAAGGATTCGGAAGCGATCAGGCGCGTCTCCTGCGCAAGGTCGGTGTCAAAGGCCGGTGCTTCGGTCTCTGCCAAAGCATCAATGTGCCGTATCTCGGCGCCCGGAGTGGCAAGGATCAGACCGGTGCGCTCCCGCGCGCCTTCTCGCAGCGCGAGGATCGGCCAGGCACCGCCCTCCGAAGGCAGGTCGATCTCAAGGTCGAGCCGTTGGCCCATGGCCAGACCGAACCTCGTGCCGGAGAGCGGCTGAACGGCATGGCCATCAACCGCGACGAGCCGGGCCTGCGCTTCGCCGGTGTCGAGCCAGAACACCGTCGCCGCAGCGGCGTTGATGACCCGCAGGCGGATACGCCCGCCGCGCTCGACCTGCACCACTTCCGGGTCCGAGAGCGTACGATCATTGGCAAGATAGGCGTCCCAGTCGTAGTCGTTGAGGTCCATCGTCATGCCGTCCATGGTCCCCATTCCCATCATGCCGCCCTTGGCGCCGTGATCCATGCCAGTCATCGGCATGTTTCCCATCGCGCCGTGGTTCATACCTGACATTCCGCCCGTGCCTGTGCCTGTGCCGCTTCCGTGATTGCCCGTGGCACCATGGCCGGACTTGATCTCCGCCATCACCTCTTCGGGTGCCTTGAATGAGAAATCATGCAGAAACAGTACCACCTCCTGCCGGTCAGCGGCGACATCCTCGGCGCTGCGCACGATCAGGGGCGCGGCCAGAAGGCGCATCTCGTGCAGCGGAACATGCGCGTGCATCCAATAGGTGCCGGGCAGCGGTGCGAAGTCATAGGCGCGAGTCTCGCCGGGGGCGAGCATCGGCAAGGGCATGTCGGGCACGCCATCCTGCGCATTGGGCGGGATCTGGCCGTGCCAGTGGATCAGTGTGGCGGTGTCGAGTTCGTTCGTTAGATCCACCCGGAACGGCATGCCGGGATCGAGTGTCAGGCCCTGTCCGGATGGCCCGGCAAGGCCCCAGACAGTGGCGGCGCGTCCGTCGATGTCGAGCGTGCGGCTGGCGGCGCGAAGCGATAGCGGCGTGGCGTCCTGCGCTGCCGCCATCCGGGGCACCTGAGCGTAGGCCAGCATGGCCGCGCCAGCGGCGAGAAAGCCGCGTCGTGAAAGGGTATTCATGGTCGTCTCCTCGGGACCGCAGTCCCGTTCCTCAAAGCTGTCGGAAGGCCGCGGGCCGAATGCCCGGGCGCGATCAGAGGAGACGGATCTTCGGAGGGCGTTCGTTCAGTCCGAGCGCCCGACCGGGAATGCTGGCATCAGGCGGCAGAACATAGGCGGTTGACGTGTATTGGTTTCCAGAACCACCGCTCGGTGATACGAGAAAGATTGAAAAACCTGCACAAACCAGTTCACAGGTTCCCGCATCCATGTCTGCCGATCCGCAGTGTTTGCTGGTGCATGCAGGCTCAATGCCGGCTGCAGAGTTTGTAATCTCGCCCACATGCACAGCCTGTTCCGGCGGTATGCTCATTCGTGCCGCGTGCGCGGAGAATGCCATCGTCATGACGGCGACGCCGATTATGGCAAGCATGGAGACAACGCGCGCAAACATACTGGAACGATAGGTACTACTCACCGGAATGTCTATTGCAAATGGTGTCGCACCACTGGCAAATCCTCCTTGCCATCTCGTGCGTTGCAATTCCTCGTTACTGAACATGCGTGCCATGCGAAAGAAGCTCCTAAATACATTCTGGGCAGGGTCGCTCCTCGCAGGTGCGATCGTGGCGACATTGGCTGGGTGGCATTACGCCCGTTCCGAATCCATCGCTGCGGCATCAGCGGAGGTCGTCGAGCAGGGCCGACAAGTCTATGCGGATCAATGCGCGTCTTGCCACGGTGCGAATCTCGAAGGGCAGCCGGACTGGCGCTCGCCGCCTCCCTCCGGTCGGCTGCCCGCACCGCCGCACGACGAGAGCGGCCACACCTGGCACCATGCCGATGAGATGCTGTTCCGCATCGTCAAGGAGGGTACAGCGGCCATCGTCGGAGGGAGCTATGAGAGCGACATGCCTGGTTTTGCCGATGCCCTGAGCGACGGCGAGATCCGGGCTGTCCTCGCTTTTATTAAGAGTACTTGGCCGGAACGAGAGCGCGGATATCAGGAGGAGGTCTCCCGCCGCCGCTGAGTTTCGGAGTCCCGCCTACGCGGGCAGTTGTTGACCTGCGAAGTCGGCATTGACCCGTCCCGTTTCCGGCTCATCCATCCTTGGGCCTCATTGAACGGATGATGTCCTAGTGATGCCGCTGACATTTTTTCGGAGGCACAGGAAGTTCTCCGATAGCCAGATAAGCTTGAGACAACGGCTTGTGCGAAGCTGCGACGCCGAGCCCTCGCGCATCAATCAGTTCAAGAGCCTGCAATAGCTTCTCGGCAACTTCCATGTCGCCGTCCGAACATGCCCGTTTGAACAGGTGCAGGATTTCGCCGGCAAGCGTCATGGCTATTGCTCCCTGGCACCGTGACCGCTTCTTTCCGCCTTCGCCGACACGACGGGCCTCGTGTGCTCGAACCTGTTCCCTGTCGCGCCGGAACGATCGCGGGTGTGTGTGGGGCTGGTCTCAGGGTCATCAGTCGTCGCCAACTCATCGATGATCGGGCAGTCCGGCCGGGCATTGCCCCGGCAGTTCTCGGCAAGGTGCTTGAGCGTCATGCTCATCTCCCTGAGTTCACGCGCCTTCCGTTCAAGTTCTTCGACATGCTCGAGCGCCACGCGCTTGACGTCCGCGCTCGCCCGGTCTCGGTCTCGCCAGAGCGCAAGCAGTTCCGTCATTTTCTCGACCGAGAAACCGAGATCGCGCGCACGCCTGATAAAACGCAACGTATGCACGTCCTTATCGGAGTAATCCCGGTATCCGCTATCCGTCCGCGACGCTTCCGCGATCAATCCGATCGATTCGTAGTAGCGGATCATCTTCGCCGAGACGCCTGATGCCGCCGCTGCTTTACCGATGTTCATCGCTGGTTCCTTTCTTCGACTTATGTAGGCGCTTCTTCGGGCGTAAAAAACACGTCCGCATGTATGTCCTCGCCGCGCAAGCCCAGTTCGCGAAGCATGATGCCGGAAGCATCGATCATGGCAGGCGGTCCGGCCATATATGCCTTCCAGCCATTGAGGTCCTGCACGTCACTCACGATCGCATCCGTTACCAGGCCGGTTCGGAAGTGATCGGATCGGCTCACCTCCGAAAGCACGGGCATGAAGGTGAGGTTGTCGTAGGTGCTCGCCAGAAGACTGAAATGATCGACGAGATAGAGATCACGTTCCGTCCGTGCCCCGAAATAGAGATGGATCGGCTGCCGCAGGCCGCTTGCCAGCGCCGTTTCGACAATCGACTTGATCGGCGCCAGTCCCGATCCGCCGGCGACCGCCAGAATTGGACCCGTATGCTGTTCGCGCAGAAACGAACTGCCGAGCGGCCCGCGAACCGAAACCTCGTCGCCGACCTTGAGTGACCTGGCGACGTGTTCGCTCGTCGCTCCACCGGGCACATGCCTGATGTGGAATTCGAGATGGTCTCGACCCGGCTGGTTCGCCATCGAATAGTCGCGCGCCGGAACGCCATCGAACGTCACCTGCGCATACTGGCCCGCCTTGAACGCGACGGCCTCTCCCGTTTCGACCTCCAGCCTGATTTGCCGGATGTCGTGGGTTGCGTCATCGATCGCGACAACCCGCGTGCGATAGGTGCGGACGGGAAGATCAAGCTGTTCTTCCTCCTCATCGAGCCATGCGACCGTGCAATCCGTGAGCGGCTGCGCGCGGCATGCAAGGATCAGTCCCTGAGACCGCTCATCGTCCGTCAGGGCAAAGCGCGTGTGCGGCAGAAGATCGACCTCGCCGCTGACCAGTCGGGACTTGCACGAGCCGCAGCGGCCCGAACGGCATCCATGAGGATATGCGATCCCTTCTTCTAGCGCTCTCTCCAGAATGGTTCGGCCATCCGGCACGTCGATGATGCGCCCCGCCTGCCGAATTTCGATTTGTCTTCCCATGACAATCTCCCTCAGGCGGCGCCCGATGACAGGGCTTCCGCCAGACGAGGTTTCTGGTCAGCAAAGGTGCCATAGAAGACCTGTTCGTTGACAATCGTGATCGGGGCAACGCGCACGCCGGTCCGCGCTTTCGCCTCTTCGGCGATCTGCGGATCTGACAGGTCACGCTCTTCGAATGGGACACCCTGGTCAGCAAGCCATCGCTTGACGGCATGGCAATCGGGGCAGGTTGGCGTGGTATACAGCACCACTGACGGAGTTCCCGTATTGGTCATCGCTTCATTCCTTTACATGTGGCGAGCCTGCCGAAGCAGGCTCGCCTGTTTCTCATTCCGCAGGCGCAAGTTCAGGCTGACGGGGCCGGACTGCGCCGCTTTCCGTCTGCGCGGGCGCGCGGAAGGTCTTGAGCCTCAGCGCGTTGCCGAGGACGAAGACGCTCGACAGGGCCATCGCGCCGGCGGCAAAGACCGGCGACAGCAGGATGCCGTAGGCCGGATAGAGCAGACCGGCGGCAACGGGGATCAGAGCCGTGTTGTAGGCAAAGGCCCAGAACAGGTTCTGCCGGATGTTGCCGATCGTCGCCTTGGACAGTGCGATCGCGTTCGGCACGCCTTGCAGGCTGCCCGACATCAGCACCACGTCGGCTGCCTCGATGGCAATGTCCGTACCCGTGCCGATGGCAAGGCCCACATCCGCTTCGGCCAGCGCCGGAGCGTCGTTGATGCCATCGCCGACGAAAGCGACCTTGCCATGCTGGGCTTTGAGGCGGCGTACAGCGTCGACCTTGCCGTCCGGCAGCACTTCCGCCACCACCTCGTCGATCCCCAGCCGAGCCGCGATGGCTTTTGCCGTGCGGGCATTGTCGCCGGTGATCATCGCGACCTTGAGGCCGAGATCGTGCAGCGCCTTGATCGCTGCGGGCGTCGTCTCCTTGATCGGATCGGCCACGGCGATAATCGCCGCGAGCTTGCCGTCGATGGCGGCATAGAGCGGTGACTTGCCCTCATTGCCGAGACGTTCGGCAATCTTGGCGAAGGCAGCTACGTCGTGGCCGAGGTCTGCCATGTAGCGGTCAGCGCCAATCTCGACTTGGCTGCCGCCGACCATGGCCTTGACGCCGAAACCCGTCACCGACTCGAAGTCCGACACGGCCGGCAGCGGGATGTCCTCCCCGGCGGCCGCATCCACGATCGCACGGGCGATCGGATGCTCCGACTTCGCTTCGACGGCCGCAACCAAACCGAGGACATTTGCCCGGTTGAATCCGATGGCCAGTTCCAGATCGGTGAGCGCAGGCTTGCCTTCGGTCAGTGTGCCCGTCTTGTCGACGGCGACGACCCTGGCGTCCTTGAGCAGCTGCAACGCTTCGCCCTTGCGGAAGAGCACGCCCAGTTCCGCACCGCGGCCCGTGCCCACCATGATCGAGGTCGGCGTCGCCAGACCCATGGCGCAGGGGCAGGCGATGATCAGGACGGCGACGGCATTGACCAGAGCGAAGGTCAGCGCGGGCGACGGGCCGAACCACATCCATGCGGCGAAGGTGAGGATCGCTACCGCAAACACCGCCGGCACAAAATACATCGTGACCTTGTCGACCAGCGCCTGGATCGGTAGCTTTGAGCCTTGCGCTTCCTCGACCATGCGGATGATCTGCGACAGCACCGTGTTGCCGCCGACCGCCGTCGCACGGATGGCAAAGGCGCCCTTCTGGTTCACCGTTCCGGCCACGACCTCGCTGCCATTCGTTTTGGACACCGGGATCGGTTCGCCCGTGATCATCGATTCGTCGACATAGCTCTGGCCTTCGATGACCTCGCCATCCACCGGGATGCGATCGCCGGGACGAACCTCGACGATGTCTCCCGACAGCACGGCGTCGATCGGCAGTTCGATCGTCTTGCCGTCCCTGCGCACGCGCGCCATCTTGGCCTGAAGGCCGACGAGACGCTTGATCGCCTCGGAGGTGCGTCCCTTGGCACGAGCCTCCAGCAAACGGCCGAGCAGGATCAGCGTAACGATGACGGCGGCAGCCTCGAAATAGACGTTCACCGTTCCGGCAGGCAGGAAACCGGGCGCGAAGGTCGCGACCAGCGAATAGCCATAGGCGGCGAGCGTGCCGACCGCGACCAGCGAGTTCATGTCGGGGGCGAGCCGCCACAGGGCGGGCAGCCCCTTGTCGTAAAAGCGGATACCCGGAACGAACAGGACGATGGTCGTCAACACGAACTGGATATACCAGTTCGTCTGCATGCCGATGGTTGAAGCGATCAGGTCATGCATGCCCGGAATGACGTGTGAGCCCATCTCCAGGATGAAGACAGGCACCGTCAGCACCGCCGCGATGGTGAAATCGCGGGTCAGTTCACGACGTTCCGCTTCCTTCTTTTCGGTACGATCATCCGTCTCGCCCTGGCTGGTTCCTGCCGCCGTGGCGATCACCCTGGCGTCGTATCCCGCGCCCTCGATGGCAGCCACCAAAGCCGCCGCATCGGCGCTGCCCTGGATCGTGGCCTTCTCGGTCGCGAGGTTGACGACGGCATTAGTGACGCCGGGTACGGCCTTGAGCGCCTTTTCGACGCGTCCCACGCAGGATGCGCAGGTCATGCCCTCGATCGCCACTTCAAGCGAGGCTGCCGTCGGCGCGGAGAAGCTTGCCGCAACCTCATAGCCTACATCCTCCACGGCCTTGACGAGAGTGGCAGGATCGACCGCAGCGTTCGTGGTGATGCTCGCCTTTTCGGTCGCCAGATTGACGACCGCATCGGCGACGCCAGGCACGGCCTTGAGGGCTCTTTCGACACGACCTACGCAGGATGCACAGGTCATCCCCTCAATGGGGAGTGATATCGTTCCAGACAGGTCTGTTGCTCGAACGGGGGCATTCATAGCCGCCTCCTTTTTTGTCCCGAAATTCCAGTTCGGACAGAAGATGGGATTTCCAACCATGGGAAGGTCAAGAGGACAAACAGAGAAAAATCGCCATTGACCTTCCCATGGTTGGAAGCCCCACATTTGGCAACGTGAGACCAAACAAGGAGAATTCTCATGGAACTCAGAATCGAGAACATGACCTGCGGTGGCTGCGCAAAATCCGTCACCAAGGCGATCCAGTCAGTCGACCCCACCGCCAGGGTGGAGACGAATCCGGAGGCGCGGGCGGTCAAGGTTGAGACGACTGCTAGTGCGGGGGCTATTCAGCAGGTTCTCGAAGAAGCCGGCTATCCTGCAACTGTAAACTGACCAGGAGCTGTGTCATGAACAAGCTCACCCCGATCTTCATTGCCGGCGCGTTCGTCATTGCTGGCGGACTCGCCTACGCACAGTCTCAGATGGACGAGCAAGGCCAAGGAGCGACCATGAATCACGGCGAACATGCCGGACACGGCGCCACCGCGCCTTCGGATAACCCTGTCATTCGCGCCTACCAGCAAGTCAACGACAAGATGCATGCCGATATGGCGATCGAGTTTACGGGCGATGCGGATGAGGATTTCATGCGCGGCATGATCCCCCATCACCAGGGCGCCATCGACATGGCTCGTGTCGTTCTCGAACACGGATCAGACCCCGAGGTGCGAGCACTTGCTGAGGAGGTCATCTCCGCCCAGGAGGCGGAAATCGCGCAGATGCAGGAATGGCTGGCCAAGCGCAGCCAATGAGACGGTGAAGGGCGGATCAATTCCGCCCTTTTCCTTTGCCGGTCATCAGCACGAGGACGGTTGCCACCGCGAAGGCGACAAGCGCCCCATCGGTGCGCCTTCGGTCAAGGCAAACGGCTCGCGTGGACGCTGAACCACGTCTGGAACCCTGTTTCGAAAATGGTGATGCGTCCGCGGGCCTCGACCAGGGATAACAGCGTATCGGCCAGATCCCTGACCGCAAGCAACCCGACCCGAAGCTCTCCAACTGCGGCGATCAGATTCTCGGCTCTGATCTTCATGTCCATCTCCTTCGTTTGGCCCTCCAAGATGAGGGTTCCAACCATTGGAAGGTCAACCCCACTGATGATCGCGACAATGGTGCAAAGCAGACAGAAAGCGCCGGCGAGATTTTTTGATCGGAGGGAACCAAGATGGCTCTCGAACCTTAAATATACCCATACGGGGTATTTTACGGCCATGTGCCAGAAGGACAACAAAGCCCTCCGCGCGAGGCTCAAGCGAATCGAAGGACAGGTGCGAGGGGTCAGCCAGATGGTGGCCGATGACCGTTACTGCATCGATATCCTGCATCAGATCCACGCCATCAAGGCGGCGCTGGCCAAGGTCGAGACCGAAATCCTCAAGACCCACGCCGCTTGCTGTGTCGAGGAAGCGATAGCGGCAGGTGATGCGGACGCGCAACGCCGCAAATTCAGCGAGTTGGTCGAGGTGTTCGCAAAAGCAAAACTCTGAAATCGAAGGACTGACGACATGGCCACTTCCACCGCAAAACGCGCCGACCTGCACAGGATGGTGACCCACGAACATACCTGTCCCTACGGTCTCAAATCGCTCGACCTCCTGAAACGGCAGGGCTACGAGGTCAACGATCATGAGCTGACGTCGCGCGCCGAGATCGATGCTTTCAAGAAAACGCACGGCGTCGACACCACACCGCAGACCTTTATCGGCGGCAATCGCATCGGCGGCTACGACGATCTTCTCGCCTTCTTCGGCAAGGAGGTAAAGGACAAGGACGCCACCACCTATACGCCGGTGATCGCGTTGTTCGCGATGGCTGCGTTGATGGCGCTAGCGACGAGTTGGGCCGCGTTCGGTACCCTTGCGACCGTTGCGGCGGCAGAATGGTTCATTGCCATCGCCATGTGTCTGCTCGCCCTGCAGAAGCTCAAGGACGTGGAAAGCTTCGCTACCATGTTCCTCAACTACGATCTGTTCGCCCAGCGCTGGGTGCGCTACTCCTACGTCTATCCGTTCGCCGAAGCGCTGGCGGGCATCCTGATGATGGCCGGCGCGCTGATGTGGCTGTCGATCCCCGTTGCCCTCTTCATCGGCACTGTCGGAGCCGTATCGGTCTTCAAGGCGGTCTATATCGACAAGCGCGAACTCAAATGCGCCTGCGTTGGCGGTGACAGCAACGTTCCGCTCGGCTTCGTCTCGCTGACGGAGAACCTGATGATGGTCGGAATGGCGATCTGGATGCTACTCAAGCCCATGGGCATCGGTCTCGGACATTAAGCGAAAACCAAGGAGCCACGAGATGACCCAATCGTCCCATAATGGCAAGCACGAACACGCCGATCACGGCGAAGGACGTCCCTACCTGATGTTCTGGATCAACATGGCGCTCGGCCTGATCGTCATGTACGTCGTCATGTTCTCGATGATCGACGGATTTCAAGATTTCCGAAACAATCTCAACATGTTCTACATGGCCGTGACCATGTGGGCGCCGATGGGCATCTTCATGCTGGCAACGATGCCCGGCATGTTTCCGCGAAAAGGGCTCAATATCACCCTCTACGCCGTCTTCCTCGTCTTGACGATCGCCTCATTCGCAGCCACACGAAGCCAAACCCTGATCGGTGACGGGCAGTTCATCGATTCGATGATCCCGCACCACTCGGGCGCGATCCTCATGTGCCGGGAAGCAGACCTGCGCGATGCTGAATTGCTGACGCTTTGCGAAGAAATCATCGCAGCCCAGCGCAGCGAGATCGAGCAGATGGAGACAATTAAGGCTCGTCTCGATCAAAGGCCCTAAGACCTGTTGCCTTGCCCAATAGCGTCCGAGAGTGGCAGGCTCAATGAGGATTGCATGACAAAACATCATGAGGATGGTCGCAGCTTCGTCACGGTCGTCAGCAAAAGCCAGCCGTGCCGGACCTGCGGCGGCTATTCGAGACCTTGAATGCCGCTCACGAGGGCTTCTCTTGAGATCTCGCCCATGTGTACCGATTGCAGCGTCCCGTCGCTCTTGAGGAACAACGTAGCCGGCAGGCCCGGTACCTCGTAATGACGACCGAACTCACCGAGTCCGTCGAGCACCACATGCTCAAGCTCAAGATTCTCGGCTGTGAGGTAGCGCTGAATGATCTCCTGGCCTTCACCTTGGTTGACGAAGACAAGTTCGGCAGCGTCCGTATTTGCGGCAACGTCCGCCATCATCGGCATTTCACGGCGGCAGGGCGGGCACCACGTCGCCCACAGGTTGATGACCACAGGTTGACCTTCGAGTTCACTTGGATTGAACCGTTCTCCGGCCAGCGTGCGGTAGATGTCTCCGGTCGGCAGCGGTGTCGCCGGCACGCCGGCGCTGAGCTGCAGTACGAAGAACGCGACATAGGCCGCAGCGGCGCTCGGCAGGGCCGTCCACAATGTGAGCCGCAATTCGCGCCGGAAGCGAAAGAACGTGTAGGCGAACGCCAGCGCAATGCCGGCTTCGATCATGAAGCCGCCCTGCCACATGTAGAATACGCGCAGCGGCTCGGCGAGGAAACTGCTCGCGTGCTGGATGACGTGCCCGACGCGCGCGCCGACCACGAAAGCGACGGTCGCGCCCCAGGCCCAGGACGAAAAGCGCTGATCGACCTTGCGGGCGAGGATCTCGCTCAGCAGGAGAAAGGCGGCGATGGCGAGGATCGCGGCGAAGCGGTCGGGTGCGAAGACGAAAGGCCCGATGGCGACTGCGTTCATCTCACTGCCTCGCCTGAGAGACCGATGTCAGCAACGTATCGGTTGTCACATCGCCGATGAGGCGGGAGCCGTTTGCCTCCGAGGCATTTCGGTTGAAGAAGATCATGGTCGGTGGGCCGACCACAGCAAGATCGCGCATCAGACCCTGACTGGCCTCATCCAGTCCGGTCAGATCCACCTTGACACGCTGGAAGTCGTTCAGTGCGGCAACGATTTCCGTGCTCGAAAAGACGTCGCGTTCGATCGTCTTGCAGATGACGCACCAGTCGGCCGTGAAATAGACCAATGTCGGACGTCCGTTGGCAGAGGCAATCGCTTGCTCGACCTGCGGCGTCGAGTTTGCCTCGATGAATGTCATCTCGGACTGGGCGATCTGCTGGCCCGAACCGGTCATGACGAAGTGGGCGAGCGGACGTAGCGGGTCGGTCCCGCCCGACGCCGCCCCGATCGCCAGGATGACGCCGCCGAGGGAAACCCCAAGTCCGGCGGCTTTGCGGAAACGTGGCCAGGCACCCGCATCGGCCAGGAGCCGATCAGCGACGCCGATGAAGACCGCAACAATCAAGAGGAGGCCCGCCCAAAGCGCCAGCGTCACTTGCGGCGGCAGGATTCGGGAGACCATCCAGATCGCCGCGCCGAGAAAGACGAAGCCGAACGCGTATTTGACCTGCACCATCCACGCCCCCGCACGCGGCAGAGCGCGGCTCCCCATCGTGCCAAAGGCGATCAGCGGAATGCCTTGGCCGAGCCCGAGGGCAAACAGCGCACTCGCGCCGATCCAGGCATCGCCCGTATGTGCGATATAGAGAAGTGCCGCGGCGAGCGGCGCGGTGACGCAGGGACCGACGATCAGCGCGGAAAGGAAGCCCATTCCGGCGGCTCCGCCCACCGAGCCGCGCGTGCCGGCCTGTACCCCTGCCATCCGGCTGACCCAGGTGGTCGGCAGTTGCAGTTCGAACAGGCCGAACATCGCCGTCGCCAGCACGACGAACAGCGCTGCGACGGCGCCAATGGCGTAGGGCGATTGCAGCACCATCTGGAGGTTTTGGCCGGACCACGCGGCAACCACGCCAAGCAGGCCAAACGCTGCGGCCATTGCCAGCACATAGGCCAAAGACAGGATGAAGCCGCGCCGGGCCGTCAATGCCTCGCCCTCGCGCGCCAGGGTCGCGCTCAGGATCGGATACATGGGCAGCACGCAGGGCGTGAAGGCGAGCAACAGCCCGAAGGCGAGGAAACTCACGATCACCCAGATCGCACCGCCGCTGGCGAGAAGCGAGCCGACCATGCCGCCGTCCTGCGTGTCCTCAGCCAGGCTGAAGCCGCCGTTTCCCGTCCCTCCGGCAGGGGCGGCCGGAGTTGGACCTATGCCAAAGCCGACAACGGGTTCGGAAACCTGAAGGTTTGCCGTGTTGACCGTCAGGGTCAGCGGCGGATAGCAGATCGAATCCTTCTTGCAGCCCTGATAGGTGACTGCGACCTGCCCGGGCGCTTCAGTGCCGAGACGTGCCACCGCTTCAAGATAATAGACCTCCGAAGGACCGAAGTTGGCATCCTCTGTCTCCACGACGCCCGGTCCAGTCGACAGCGGGATCGGCTCGCCGGTCGCGGCATCCTTCGCTTCCAGATGATCGCGATAGAGGTAATAGCCTTCCTCGATTTCCCACCGGAGTTGGATCTGCTGATCCGCATTCCGCTCAACCGAGAAACGGAAGGCTTCCTCGGCTTGCAGGAGATCCTCCTGTTGCGCCGCGGCGGGCAGCGACAGGAAGACGAAGAACAGGCCAGCAAGGAGGCGGAGTATGGGCATTGAGGACATGAAATTACTCGGATGATCGCGATCGGGATGCATCAAGACGCTTCGCGAGCGTCTGCGACAACCTGGCGGAAGCCGTCCTCGTCGAGGGCGGAGGCGACGAGAAACCGACCGATCAGAAACACGGGCGTGCCACGCAGACCGAGCCCCTCGGCCTGCGCGTTATTGCGCTGAAGCAAGGCGGTGATCTCGGCGTCGCGGCGGTTGGCTTCGGTCTCGAGACCCGCCGTGTCGAAGCCGGCACCTTCCAATGCCTGTCGCATCTGCTCTTCTGGCACCCGCGACCCTTCGATACCCATCAACGCCAGATAGGCTTCCTCGTAGCGGTTCTGATACCCGGCCGCCAACGCCAGCTTTGCGCCATAGACCGAAGACTGCGCGAGGATCGGCCAGTCCTTGTAGACGTGACGCACATTGCCGTCCGATTCCAGCACCGTATTCAGCGGCTCGACGGTGCGCTTGCAGAAAGGACAGTTATAGTCAAAGAACGAGACGATCGTCAGGTCGCCGTTCGGGTTGCCGCCGACCGGCGCCTCCGGGTCGTTCAGGATCATCTCGGCTGACATGTCGTCGGCACGCACGGGCATGGCAAAGCCGGCGGCAGCGAGCGCCGCCAGGCCCGAGAGCAAGGTCCGCCGACTCAATGCACCGCGGAACGGCGGCCTACCCATAGCGAAAGGATGAGGTCTACGTGTGCAGAGGCGCCGATCGTGCATGGTCTCAAAGCTCCAGATCATGGATATTGAAGCGAGCGCACTCTCCCGAGCTTAAGACAGTCTTAAGGACCGCATTGAGCCGAAGATGCGACGGCAGTTTATCCTGACTCCGGACTATCGGGTGAACGGCCGCAACCGCCGCATGAGATCGCGCCTGCTGAACGGTCCGACCGAACGGGTGCCGTTGTATTCCTGTCCGGTGGCTGCATCCACGACGAAGAATGTCGGCGGGCCGCTCGCTCGAAGGTGGGAGAGGAGCTGGCGGTTTCCCTCGTCCATCGCCGTGACGTCCACCTTGACGAGAGGGACAGCCTCAAGGTGTTGCAGCACAGCAGGGTGGGCGAGGATTTCCCGCTCAATGCGGTGGCACACCGCGCACCAATCCGCACGGATGTCGATGAGCGCGAAGCTATGTGTTCGTGCGATCTGCTCCAGTCTCTCCCGGTAGGAAGCGACGTCCGTGACCATTGCAGCCGGATTGGCGGCGGCCATCCCGCTGGGAGTCGCCAACAATCCTACCGGCACCACCAGGCCCCCGAGCAGAAGCTCGCGGCGGGTCCATTGGTCATTCTTGCGTCGAGCATCAGCATCGATGCCGCATCCAACACCTTCCGCGGACGCTACGGCGTTGTTTCTTAAAAGTCGCGTCCGCATCCTCGTCTCCTTCACAGGACCGGCGGCAAAGCGGGCGTTCCTTAAGGCCCGCTTAAGGGCGGAAAAGTGCTCCTCGCCTGCGACGCAAGCCCGCGTTTCCAACAAAGTGCCCCCACCCAATCGAAAACCTGTTCGGCCGGATCACTTGAGCCGCAGGCCGGCGCCTGAAGTCCCCGCCGCTTCGCTATCTTCGGCCGCGCTTACCTTAAGCTGCTCTTAAGATGGGCATCGTGCTGTGCGGCCTGATTGATCGCAAAGCAGAGAGCGTACGAAACGTGAGCAAGCTACCGACACCCGCAATCGCGCGACGCGCTTTCCTCATTGGCGCCAGCGCAATGACTCTCGCCGGATGCGTTTCCACGAGGCAAACACCGCAAGTCGCGCAGCCGGTCTCGATGCCTCCTCCGCCGCCGACGCCCCCGATGTACTACGCACTGCCGAACGAGCGCTTCCCGATCCCGGAAGTCGACGTTTCCAAGGTCGATCCGAAATGGTGGCGGACGGAAGTCGACTATCCAACCGATGAACGAGCCGGAATCGTCATCGTCGATACGCCAAACCGTTACCTCTACCACGTTCAGCCTCACGGCCGCGCAACCCGATACGGTGTGGGTGTCGGCAGGGACGGTTTTTCGTGGGCTGGTCGAGGGCGTCATATCGCATACAAGCGGGAATGGCCGCGCTGGACACCTCCCGATGAAATGGTTGCGCGCCAACCCGAGTTAGAGCCCTACTCAATCGCCAATGGCGGCATGGACCCGGGGCTGAAAAATCCACTTGGAGCACGCGCCCTCTACATTCATGAAGGAAACCGGGACACGATCTATCGCATCCACGGAAACCCGGAATTCTGGACCATCGGCCAGGCCGTTTCATCAGGATGCATCCGGATGATCAATCAGGATGTCATCCACCTCGCCGACAACGTTCGCGACGGGAGCCCGCTGGTTGTGATAGCAGATCCGGCTATGGGGCATCTTTTGGTGGGATAGCTTCGTCGCGCGGCGAGAAGATCACTCCCTGCGTTGGCGCATCCTGCTGGCACTCCATCTTCTTGAAGATGAGTTGGCTGCGCCCCGCACCATGTATGTGCAACGGGTCACGCGGCGTTCGCCATCACCGCTTGCAGCCCTCCGCAATCGCGATTCTGAAGTCGTAGGTGCCAACCACTCCGCCCGAGCGCCAGTTCGACGATCGCGAGACCGAGACCGCTGCCGACCGGTACTTTGTTGCGGCCGCGAAAGAAGCGTTCGGTGACGCGGGCCAACTCCTCCTCGGGGATACCGGGACCATCATCCTCGATGATCATCTGGCCCTCTTCGGCGGGGCCGGCCACACGACACCTGACGACGCCTCCGGGCGGCGAATGGTTCACAGCGTTCTCCATCAGATTCCGGGCAGCAAGAGCGAACAGATCCGGCTCGATGTCCAGCTCGATGCGGTCAAGATCAGGGGAAACCTCGACCGCAACGCCCCTGGTCGGATCTGCTAATTCGTCCGCGAGCGCTCTCAGTATACTCCCGGGCCATACCTTCCCACTACGCTCGCCCTGGTCGAGCGCCTCAACCGCCGACATATCCAGCAATTGCCGAACGAGCCGGCCGGTGCGGTCTACGCCAACCATGATCTGACGCAATGCCTGCTCGCGGATCGTGCCATCGCCGCTTGCAAGCGCGACCTGCGCCTGCGTCTTGAGGCCGGCCAACGGCGTGCGCAGTTCGTGGGCGGCAAAGGCGGTGAAGTTGCGCTCGCGTTCCCGAAGCCCGGCCACGCGTGCAAACAATCCGTTGAGCGACTGCAAGACCGGCGCAATCTCCTTCGCGGTCTGCACGTCCTCGATCGGGCTGAGGTCGGAGGCGGGTCGTGCTTCCAGGTCGCCTGCGATCTTCCTTAGCGGCTCAAGGCCGCGCCTGACGCTGAGCCAGATCAGGACAGCAAGAACCGGCAACATCAGCAGGACCGGCAGGAGAAGACCGCGGATGACGTCGTTCACCAACCCGTTACGGATACTCAGATTGTCGCCGACCAGAACGCGAACACCGCGCTCGGTATTGGTGATTGCATAAACCCGCCACCGCTCACCATTTATCACGGTTTCGGAGATCCCGTCGGTGTGCTCCGACATTGCTTGATCGGGCGCCGCATCCGATCGCCCGATCAATGTCCCCTGCAGCGACCAGATCTGGCACGAAAGCTGGCGGTCATAGGCGCTGTGGCCGCGCACCGGCAGATCGGACGTGATCGTTTGCGTCGGATCGATGGCGATCTCCTGGCTGACGATCAATGAGGAAACCATCCGGCCGGCTTCCATCAGCCGCGCGTCGAGAACCCGTTCCACCTCCGCGCGCGTGGAAAGGAAAATCCAGACGACCGCCGACAGCCAGACGAGACCGGTGGTCAGGGCGAGGATCAGGAACAGCCGTTTGGAGATCGACGGCATCACGGTTCGTCTCCGAGGCGATAGCCGATCCCACGGACGGTCTGGATCATGCCCGGTCCCAGCTTGCCGCGAAGATGATGGATGTGGACCTCGACAGCATTGCTCTCGACCTCCTCCTGCCAGCCGTAAAGCTTCTCCTCGATCTGGCTCCGCGACAGGATCCGGCCGGGATGGATCATGAGGGCATGCAAAATCGAGTATTCGCGCCGCGACAGGCGGATGGGTTCGCCTTGGTGTTCGACATTCTGGTTTGCAGGATCGAGCCGCAGGCCGCGCCATTCGATAAGCGCCTGCGGCCGGCCAGCGGCACGGCGGACGAGCGCGCGCAGCCGCGCCGCGACCTCGTCGAGGTCGAACGGCTTGCCGAGATAGTCGTCGGCCCCCGCATCCAGTCCGTGAATCCGGTCGGCGACCTGATCACGCGCAGTCAGGAGGAGGACGGGCGTGGCGTCCTGCCGTTCCCGCAGGGATTTCAGCACGTCGAGGCCGGAACCGTCGGGAAGCATCAGGTCAAGCACCAGCGCATCGAACTCATGGTTCGTGAGAGCTGCGCCGGCTTCTTCGCAGGTTTTGACCGCATCGGCGGTGAAGCCGCCAATCGAAAGGCCCACCGTCAATCCGTCTCTGAGGACGGCATCATCTTCGACTATCAGCACGCGCATGGTTATCACCCGAGGTTCCAGGTCGCATTTCTATACGAGGCTTAAGGCAGCCTTAAGGATCGAACTTGAGCGCGCTCGATATCGTTCGGGGATTGGGCGCCTGTGATGTACCTCATCTTACCTGAGCCAAGAGTCGGACGTCTTCGAGACTTGGAATCGCGCCGGCAAAAACGCCGTTCTCGCCCTGATCCTTATGGGCATCTCCAGCCCAGCGCCGAAACAAAACGCTGGCATGGCGGCAGTGTACCCGTCATTCCGGCCCTCCTGTCCATCGGGCTGTTGCTGGTCGCGGTGAAGGAACTCGCCCGGCCTGAAACGATACGCGGGTCCACTTGTCTGCCCGAGCCAGTTGGGCAATGCGCATTGGAGACGGACTCGAATCAGTTCGGCTCGCCGAGGCATCGTCCGGCTGGTGTTCAGGCGATCATCCCGTCCTGCCTGCTCAGGCGTCATTCGTGTTGACCAGGTGTTGGCCAAGCCCAAAAAGGGAAGGGCCACCCGAAGATGGCCCTTACTCAATCCTTTGATTTCCTTTAGAAATCTGAAGAGAGCGAAGGGATTCGAACCCTTGACTCCAACCTTGGCAAGGTTGCTATGCGGCGGCCCGAAACAGCAAGTTATGATGGGTGCGCCCTCCCGCAACCATCTTTACCGGCGTCGATCGCAAGTTATGATCGACGCCGGCCCCCGCAACCAAATTCCCACGAAAATACATAAATCTCTCGATCATATCCGATGTTCGTATCTTTGCGAGCTGGCTCCGGCTTCTCGCAGAAGACCGTTCGACCTAATATCGATGCACGGAAGCGAGTTCTATACGCACGCACCGCAGCGCGCTCATAACCCCAAGGGTGGGCAGCAAAAAGAAACGATCCAGCGTAACAATCCCCCGACAACGCAACCAGGCACCAGCCAAAAACCAAATCAAAACCCGCCGCAACGCGGGCTTTTTTTGACCAAAGCAGCCTAGGCAGCTGCAAAACCTCCCCGTCCCAACCATAACGACAAACTGATCTGCTTAAGCTATCAAACAGCCTCGTTATCAAAGGAAGACAATCGTGAACCTCGATCGCTCCGCGCTGGCTGATCTCAACATATTCGTGACAATCGTACGCCGCAAAAGCATGAAAATGGCTGCAATCGAGCTCGGCGTAACAACCTCAGCTATCAGTCATCGTATGAAAAAACTGGAGGCGGACTTGGGCGTGCGATTGCTCAACCGTACCAGCCGCTCCCTCACGCCGACTGAAGCCGGTGCGGCACTCGCGACACAACTTGAAAGCGGACTGCGGACGATAGGGGAGGCCTTGGAAGCTCTGACCAGTCAGCGCGACTTTCCATCGGGGCGCATAAGGCTCAACGCGCTGCGCGATGCTGCACGACTGATCATCGCGCCCATCTTACCGCGCTATACGCAAACCTATCCCGATATGCATCTCGACATCACTATAGATGACCAGATGGTTGATATCGTCGCTGAGGGCTTCGATGCGGGGATCCGTTATGGTGATCGGGTGCCGCAGGATATGATTGGCGTTGCGCTGACCGGTCCCTTGCAATGGATTGTGGTCGGATCTCCGGCATTGATATCAAGGGCAGGGTGCCCCGAAACGCCGGACGATCTGCTCCGCTTGCCGTGTATAGAGACGAGGCTCGGGGACAATTCCCGATATGCATGGGAATTGGGGAACGGTGCTTCCTTGCGCCGGGTCGATGTGAAAGGACCGATTTGCGCCAATGAAACCGAACAGGCTGTGGAAGCCGCTTTGGGCGGGATCGGCTTTGCCTATTGTCTGGAGCCATTGGTCAAGAACTACCTGGACGCAGGTGCACTTGAAGCCGTGCTACCGGACTGGGCTTCGGAAGGTCCGCCCCTGACCATGTATTATCCGAGCAGACGACAGGTTCCATCTGGTTTGCGACGGCTGATTGATCTCATCCGCGAAAATCAGGGCCTCGCGAAATTGGTGGTCGCTGAGGAAGTCGGATCACGTTAAGAGCCGTTGTTGATTATTCGTCATTCTTTCGTTGAGTAACACTCAGCAGATTAGCATTGCCTCGGCTCCCCTTCGGGATCAAATATGCGTCACACCTGTTATGCATGGGATCGGCGCTGTCTTCCATGCGTGGTCAAACCATTTCACTCATGGAGATGCGTTATGCATTATTCTGCAGCGGCTGATCGCTATCAGTCAGATATGATCTATCGCCGCACCGGTCGGAGCGGTATCGACCTGCCAGCGATATCGCTTGGCCTCTGGCACAATTTCGGTGGCCGGGATGTCTACGAAAACGGTCGCGCGATTCTCCGTCGCGCCTTCGATCTGGGCGTGACCCATTTCGATCTAGCGAACAATTATGGCCCGCCTCCCGGATCTGCCGAAGAAAACTTCGGTCGCATCATGACCAGCGATTTTCGACCTTATCGCGATGAGATGATTATCTCATCGAAAGCCGGTTGGGACATGTGGCCGGGGCCTTACGGTGGCATTGGCGGCAGCCGCAAATATCTGATTGCCAGTCTCGACCAGTCGCTGCAGCGGATGGGTCTCGACTATGTCGACATCTTCTATTCGCACCGTGTCGATGCCACGACGCCTCTGGAAGAGACGATGGGAGCGCTCGCGCATCTGCATCGCCAGGGCAAGGCGCTTTATGTCGGTATTTCGAGCTATTCGCCGGAACTGACGCTGAAGGCGGCGGCGATCCTGAAGGAAGAGCGCGTGCCGCTTTTCATTCACCAGCCGAATTACAACATGTTCAATCGCTGGATCGAGAATGGGCTTCTCGATACGCTGGATGAACTGGGCACCGGTTGCATCGTGTTTTCGCCGCTGGCTCAGGGTTTGCTGACATCGCGCTATCTGAACGGCATTCCGGAAGGTGCGCGGGCGAATCAGGGCGGCTCCCTGAAAGCCAGCGCAGAGAACGAAGAACTGCTGGGGCGCATCCGGGCATTGAACGTCATTGCGGAGCGTCGTGGACAGACTTTGGCCCAGATGGCAATTGCGTGGACGCTTCGCGATCCGCACGTCACCTCTTCGCTCATCGGGGCAAGCTCGGTCGCGCAGCTTGAAAACTCTTTGGGTGCTTTGAAGGGACTGGAATTCAGTGCCGAGGAACTGGCTGAAATTGACCAGTATGCGCATGATGGCGGAACCGACTGGTGGAAGAGCTCGACTTCGCTTTGAGCGTTAAGTTTAACGAACAAAATGATAAAAGGCCGTACGCTTTGCGTGCGGCCTTTTTGCTGGAGCGCATCCCGAAAAGTGTGAAACGGTTTTCGGGATGCGCTCCAAAACAAATATTGAGAGCGCCGATCTGATTCAATCAGATCGAAATGCGCTCTAGGAATAAGATGCGGCGAAAGCAATTCACGTGGCGAGATGAAATTGCTATAGGCGAGAGGGGTTCACGGCTGGCGCACGATCCCGCGCCAAGTCTGGCCTTCGGGGGAAGTATATTCGAGAAGATGTCGCTGCGGTCTATTAAGGGCAGTTTGAAATATCCGCTGATCCGTGCGGGGCTGGAGGCTATTGCCTTTTCCGGTGCGTCGGCGCTTTTCCCTTCTGCCGGTGGGCGCGGTGTCGTCTTCACGATGCATCACGTCAAACCGGAAGATGCGACAGATCGGTCAGACCCCAACGCCATTCTTTCGATTACGCCGCAAACGCTTGAAATGGCGATAGAAGCGGCATTGGAAGCGGGCCTTGTGCCGGTGCATTTGCATGACTTGCCGAGGCTGCTTTCCGAACAAGGCAGCACCCGGAAATATGTCGCCTTCACGCTGGACGACGGTTATCGGAACAATGCAGACTTCGCGGCCCCTGTGTTTGCCAGATACAGCATTCCCTACACGATTTTCATCACGACGGGTTTCGTGGAACGCAAGCGATCCATGTGGTGGCGGACCATTGCGGCTCTGGTGACGGAGGCCGACAGTTTCCAGTTCGACTTTGGCGGCGGTGTTCTCGATGTGCGCGCAGCAACTCCGGCCCAGAAATCAGCGGCCTTTGCCCAGCTTGTGCAGTTCATGCAGTGTTTCGACGAAGACGAGGCAGTAGCCCGCATAGATGCAGCTGCACAGACGGTCGGGATCGACGCAATTTCCCTTGTCGATGAATCGGTGATGAACCCATCGGAATTGCGCGCTCTTGCGCTCGATCCGCTTGTGCATCTTGGCGCGCACACTGTCACTCATGTCAATTTACGTCGTGTCGACGACGAAAGACTGGCCAAGGAAATCGCTGACTCGACCGAATCAGTAGGAGGCTATGCTGGTTACAGGCCGCGATCCTTTGCCTATCCATATGGATGGAAGGCGGCCGTTGGCGAACGCGAGATCAGGGCGGTTTCAGAAGGCGGGTTCGATGTGGGCGTGACCACCCAGCCCGGTGTGCTGCAGCAAACAGGTGTTATGCCAGCCGCAGCGATTCCGCGTATTTCACTCAACGGCTATTTTCAGAAGAAACGCTATATAAAGGTGCTTGTTTCAGGCCTGCCGTTCAAGCTGCTCTAGCAATAGTCCATTTCCAGAAATACTGCCCTGAAACACGAAAGGCCGCCTGTCGGCAGCCTTCGTAAAACCTGAACTAAAGAAAAACTGGAGCGGGCGAAGGGATTCGAACCCTCGACCCCAACCTTGGCAAGGTTGTGCTCTACCCCTGAGCTACACCCGCTCGCGCCAGTCATTCCGGAAACCGTTCGTTTCCGTCAGGCAGGCGCTATATGGACCAACGCTCCGGAGATTGCAACAGGGAAATTTGCTTCTTTGTGCAAGATATTTTCCGGTTCCCTCCAAAGCTGTGGATGAAGTCAACGCCCGAGACGTGTGACGCTGATCAGCGAGGCAAACAGCGCGAAGCCGGACGCGAAGAAGAGAATATAGGGTGTCCCTTCCACTCCCCATTGCGACAGCAGAAAGGCGACGAAAGCCGCCCCCAGCGATTGGCCGAGAAGGCGCGCCGTGCCCAGCATGCCGCTGGCGGCCCCGCTGCGTGAGCGCGGTGTCGAGGTAATCATCATGCGATTGTTCGGTGCCTGAAAGAGGCCGAAACCAATTCCGCAAATTGCCATGCGCCAGCATATATCCGGGATCGACGGATGTTCCGGCAGCATGCCGACCAGAGCAAGGCCGATGGCGAATATGATGAGCCCAAGCAGGCCCAGAATTGCCGGTGAATGCTTGTCGGACAGTTTTCCCGAAAGCGGTGCGACGATGGCAAGCGCAATGGGCCAGGGCATCATCAGGAAACCAACCTCGATCGGCCTGAAGCCAAAGACGACCTGAAAGAGGAACGGCAGTGAGATGAATGCCATCATCTGCGCCAGAAACGACATGATCGAAGTGCAGATGGAAAGCGTAAAGACGGGAATGCGCAAGAGGTCGAGCGGCAGCAGCGGATCGGCCATGCGCAGCGACCGCCGTGTGAGAAGAACAGCTGCGGTTACGCAGCCCACCGCCTGCAACAGTACGACGAAGGAACCGATTTCGTTGCCTGCACTGTCAATAGTCGTGACCAGAAGGCCGAAGGTGAGCGCTGACAGGATGGCGCTGACCACGTCGAACTTGCGTGCGGAGCGCTCATTCTCGGGCAGGCTTTTGAGGCCCATCAGGACGGCAGCAACGCCGAGTGGAATATTGATGACGAAAAGCCACGGCCAGCTCAGGGACGATAGCATGACACCGGCAAGCGTCGGCCCGATGGTCGATGAAACGGCGACGAAGAGTGCATTGAGGCCGATGGCTGTACCGAATTTCGCCTGCGGCACCGTATAGCGCAAAAGGGCGGTGTTGACGCTCATCAGGCCTGCTGCACCCAGTCCCTGTATGATGCGGGCGAAAGTGAGCGCTTCCAGTGAGCGTGAGAAAACGCAGGCGACGGAAGCGACGGTGAATAATGCCACGCCGCCAAGATAGACACGCCTGTAGCCATAGATTTCGCCAAGTGCTGCAAGCGGAAGCAGGGTGACCACAATTGCAAGCTGGTAGCCGTTGACGATCCAGATTGAGGCTGCAGGACCGGCCGAAAAATCGGCGGCAATCGTCGGGAGGGCGACATTTGCGATAGTGCCATCGATGACGGCAAGCGTCAGGCCCACCATCAGGGTTGCCCATGCCCAATAGATTCTCGGCTTGGGCAAACCGTCCGGAGCGACGGACGTGCCTTGATGGATCGCGGTTTCGTGCTTCATATTATGACCAGTATTCGGATTAATATGGCTGGCGCTTCCATGTTCGCCGGAACCGCTTCAAATGCCAAAAATAAAAACAGGTTTCCTATAACCTTAACCCTATTGGGAAGGTCAGCAAGCTATCTAGCCGAAAATTGCCTGCCGAAAACCGTTTTCGGGCCATAAACTGGCCGGGTAACGCTATTGTGTGCCACTTTCCGCTGGAACCGGCAGTTTCATCACATGCGCATATTTGTGCGGATTGAAGCTCAGATAGAGCGGGCAGATGCTTGCGACCAGAACGAGGTGCAAGATCCAGCCGGAAGCAAAAGAGCCGGTCAGCCCATGCAGGAAAGCGGTTGCGACGGGACCGAGAGCTGCGATCAGAAAGCCACCGCCCTGCATCATGGCAGCCAGTGCGCCTGCTTCTTCCGGTTTGGGCAGGTGATCGAGCGATGTAATCATGGCGAGTGCGAAGCTGCCGCCGAGACCTGCGCCGCAGATCGCAGACCAGAAGAAAGGCGAAAGCTGGGGTGCCAAGGCAAGGCCTGCAAAGCCAACTGCCTGCATAGCCAATGTCAACAGCAGCCACGGGCGGCGGTCGGTACTGTGGCGGGCGACGAGCGGCAGTCCGAAAGCCGCTAGCGCCTGTGCAACAGCCATCGCCGCGACGAGATTGCCGGTGGTGGAGGCAGCAAGCCCTAGCGATTGATAATAGGGCGCGAGCCAGGCGACCATGGACGAGTAGCCCGCATTGACGAGACCGAAAGCAGCCATCAGCACCCAGGTGCGAGGGCGCTGCAGCAGGTGCCCGGTTATTCCGGATTTTTTGCCCGACGATGACGTTTCGCGAAGAATGGGCAGTGCCGTTAGCAAGGCCAGCACTGCGGGAATTGCAAGGACGGAAAGGGCGAAGCGCCAGTTATGCTGGCTGCCTGCAAGCCATGGTGTCAGCCGCGCGCCGAGAGCTCCGCCGCCCATTATCATGGCAGAATAGAGCCCTGTCACGGTGGCGATGCTTGACGGGAAATTGGCCTTGATGAGGCCGGGCATCAAGGCCTGAATCATTGCAACGCCAGCACCGCACAGAACGGCGGTTAGCACCAGCGAAACGCCGTCCGGCACAAAACCGCGCAGGAGGGAGCCTGCTGCAAGGATGGTAAGTGCTGCGAACATGCTGCGCCGGGTGCCGAACAGCGACTGGATGCGCGGGGCGGCGAAAGCGCCAAGCCCCATCAGCATCATTGGCAGGAAGGTGAGCAGGGAAAGCGCACCAAAGCCCATTCCGGTATCGGCTGCGATATTCGAAAGTACCGGCCCCGGCGCGGTCAGGAACGGACGCAGGTTGAGGCCGATCAGGACGACGAGCGTGATGAGGGCGAGGCTTGCTGTGTTCTTGCTGCCGGTCGCCGGATGAATGGTAGTCTGCATGTTTCAGGCGCCAGTCTTCTTCTTGCTTTCCCATACTTGGTAGAGGTCAGGATCGTTTTCCGGTGGGGAATGTTCGAAACTGATGCTGGTCTGCGCGCCGAGGGGCTTGGCGAGTTCAGCGGCGATTTTTGCGGTTGAAAGGCCGAAGGGTTCGGCCTGCTCATTGGAATAGGCGAAGCGGATTTTTTCAATACCCGCCATGCGCATCGCGGCAAAGCACATGGGGCAGGGCTGGCCGCTGGCATAGACTTCACAGCCGTCGAGACGTGGCGATTGCAGCGTCTTGCCCGCCGCGCGCAGTGCCAGCATTTCGGCATGGGCGGTGGGATCGCAATCGGCCTGCATGCGATTGACGCCTGTGGCGATGACCTTGCCGCCCTTGACGACCACGGCGCCGAACGGGCGTCCGCCTTGTTCGACATTGTCGAAGGCGAGCCTTATGGCCTGATCGAGATATGTGCGGTCGTTGCTCATTTCGCGCCAGCCTTTTCCAGCATGGTCACCATCGGCGCAAAGCCGCGGCTGCGGGCATGCTGAAGCGGCGTGACGCCGTCATTATCTGCCAGATTGACGTCGGCCCCTGCATCAATGAGAAGCTTCACGATATCGACGTGGCGCTGGCCGCCGTCGCCGAGCATGATGGTTTCGAGGAGCGCCGTCCAGCCAAGATTATTGACGTGATCGACCTTGACGCCCGCCTCGATCAGCGTGCGCACCGTTTCGACATGGCCGCGTTCGGAGGCGGGAATGAGTGCAGTTCCGCCATAGCGATTGGTGCTCTTCAGGTCCGCACCGTGCGCAAGCGTCATCTTGAGGATTTCGAGGTGTCCGCGCGCGCCAGCATAAAGATAGGGGCTGTCCTTGATGGCATCCTTGGCATTGACGTCGGCGCCAGCATCAATGAGCGCATGGGCGACATCGACATGATTGGCATGGGTGGCCGCCAGAAGCGCCGTCTCGCCATTCTTGCCGTGCGCTTCGAGGTCCGCTCCGGTCTTGATGGCTGCATTGACCGCAGCCAGATCGCCAGCTGCTGCGGCCTGAAGAAGAGACGTTTCGGTCTGTGCATGGGCTTGGGCTGCCGCGTGGTGGCCCGGCAATGTCGGTTCGGTCATAACTATCGTCCCTGCAATCAATGCCAAGGCACTCAAGCTGAATATTGTTTGACGCATCGGCTGGTTCTCCTGCTTGTTGCGTTCATACAAGCAGGGTGTCATATTTGGAAATTAAATGTTGAACTGATATCCAGTGGGTTCATGAATACTTCTTTCAATCTCGATCTTTTGCGGGCCTTTGTGGCTGTTGTCGACAGCCGTAGTTTTACGGCTGCGGCCTTGCAGCTGCACTCGACCCAATCGACCATAAGCCAGAAGATCATGCGGCTGGAGGAAGCTGTTGGACAGGCGCTTCTGGAACGTGCCCGGCATGATGTGCGCCCGACGGATGCAGGCGAAAAGTTGCTGGGCTATGCGCGCCGTATTCTGCACTTGCATGACGAGGCGGCAGCCGCGATGACCGGCACAGCACTTGCTGCCGTGTTCCGCCTCGGCCTGCCGGAGGATTTCGCCTCACGGCTGGTTACGCCTGCGCTGGCGCGTTTCATGCGCACACATCCCAACACGAAACTCGAAGTGACGAGCGGTCTCAGCCGTGACTTGCAGAAAGGTTTCGAAACCGGTGAGTTTGACCTTGTCATGGTGAAACAAAAACGTGGCGAAACGGTTGGGACCATGCACTGGCCGGAGCCGCTGTCCTGGCTCGATAGCGCCGATTTTCCCGTTTCCCACGTTGATCCGCTGCCACTCGTCGTGTTTCCACCGAACGGGCTTTATCGCAGCGACATGACGGAGGCTCTCGATCGGGTGGGCAGGCGCTGGCATGTGGTTTTCACCAGCTCCAGTCTGGCGAGTATTCAAAGTGCGGTCGCCGAGGGGCTGGGTGTCAGCCTGCTGCCGACGCGTGTTGCGCTTCCCGGTCATCAGGTGGTGCCTGCCGCAGCAGGATTGCCGTTCGTCGAGCCGATGGAAATTGTCATCCGGCACATGGACAACGGCCCCGACCAGATCCGTCAGCTTGCCGAAATGCTGGCGGAGATTGTCGGAGACTGAGAAGGTTTCAGACAGGCCGCCGACCCGTGCTTTCCCTCGACAATTGCTTGCTCTGATTGATTGTATCGTTTCGAGTGCCTTTCACGAAATTTCCGGTCTTTCATTCTCTGTTTAATTTCTGAAAAGCACATCCGTTTTCAGATTGACTGATTTTGTATCCAGGATATTGTTTCCAGAAAAGTTGGGAGGCTTTTCTATTGGCGGCTTTTGAATGGCGCAGTCAGACCCGTTTGCTGGACGAAGTGGCAGAGGCACTTCGTGAGCGAATCTATGCTGGTGACTATGCGCCGGGCGCGATACTCAGGCAGGAACATATAGCGGCTGAGTTCGGCATCAGCCGGACGCCCTTGCGTGAAGCCTTGCGCGTTCTGGAGCGTGACGGGCTCGTCATTCACCTGCCAGGTCGGGGGGTGCGTGTCGCTTCCGCCGATCTCACCCGTCTGATCGATGCTTATGCCGTGCGCGAAGTGCTGGACGGTGTGGCCGCGCGCTTTGCCGCCGAGCGGGCGAGCGATGCGGATATTGCAAAACTGCGTGCGCATGTTGCGGGACAGGGCACGGTCGTCGATCCATGGGATGCGAAAGCCTATACCCAGTCCAATGTTGATTTCCATATGGCGGTGATGAACACCGCGGGCAATGCCTCGCTGATCGCCTTCGTGCCGCTTCTGCGGATGACATCGCAGGTTTTTGCGCCTTCGTTCTCGTTGTCCGTCGACAGGGCGCGCGATGCGATCCGCGAACATGGAGCCATTGTCGAAGCCATCGCTTCGCGCGACGGCGAAGAAGCCGAGCGGCGGGCGCGGGCGCATATCCGCGCCACAACCGCGAGACTTGAGGCGGAAATGCCTCTTCGGGAGAATGAAAATGAAACATGAGAACAAGACGGGAGGAGCCGGCTTGCTCCGTTATGGCAATTTCATCGCAGGCGAATGGCAGGATG
This sequence comes from Brucella lupini, assembly GCF_002252535.1. NCBI lineage: Bacteria > Pseudomonadati > Pseudomonadota > Alphaproteobacteria > Hyphomicrobiales > Brucellaceae > Brucella > Brucella lupini. The sequence goes on along the minus strand of NZ_NNRN01000039.1, from coordinate 47,729 downwards.
CCGTTGGCGGCGAGCATATCACGCTCCGAAATCCTTCCGACGGCAGCGATCTTGCGCTGATTGCGCGCGGCACCAAGGCTGATATCGATCTGGCGGTGGCTGCAGCCCGTAACGCGCTTTCCGGCGATTGGGGCAAGCTGACGGCGACCGAGCGCGGTCGTGTGCTGCACCGCATTTCAGAAGAGGTGTTGAAGAACATTGATCTTCTCACCGATCTGGAATCGAAAGATGTCGGCAAGCCGGTCACACAGGCGCGTGCCGATGTGGTGGCGCTGGCGCGTTACCTCGAATTTTATGGCGCTTCTGCCGACAAGGTGCATGGCGACACGCTGCCTTATCAGAATGGTTTTACGGTTCTGTCGATTTATGAGCCGCATGGCGTCACGGGGCACATCATTCCGTGGAACTACCCGATGCAGATTCTGGGCCGCAGCCTTGGCGCAGCGCTTGCCATGGGCAATGCAGCCGTGGTCAAACCTGCTGAAGAAGCCTGCCTGACCATTCTGGAATTTGCGAAAATTGCCGAAAAGGCCGGTCTGCCGAAGGGCGCGCTCAATGTCGTGACCGGACTTGGTGTAGAAGCGGGTGCGGCGCTCTCCGAACATCCAGACGTCAATCATATTTCCTTCACGGGGTCAGTGCGTACTGGCGAGCTCATTCAGGCAGCGGCTGCGAAGAACACCGTGCCGGTGACGCTGGAACTTGGTGGCAAGTCTCCGCAGATCGTTTTCGCTGATGCCGATCTCGACCGCGCTTTGCCGTTTCTGGTCAATGCAGGCATTCAGAATGCCGGTCAGACCTGCTCGGCGTCGTCGCGTATTCTCGTCGAGCGCAGCATTTATGAAGAAATCGTGGCTCGTATGAGCGAGCGTTATCGCGCATTGAAGGTTGGCCCGGCAGGCGACGATTTGTCAGTTGGTCCGGTTGTCTCGCAGCGCCAGAAAGCAATTATCGAAGGCTATCTAGATCTTGCGAAAGAGAGCGGTCTGGCGATTGCTGCGCAAGGCGTTTTGGCAGAAGACGCGCCGGAAGGTGGCGCCTATGTCCTGCCGACCCTGATCCGTGACGTGCCTGCCAATCATCGTCTGGCGCAGGAAGAAATCTTCGGTCCGGTGCAGGTCATCCTGCCTTTTGATACCGAAGAAGAAGCCATCGCGATTGCCAATGGCACATCCTATGGCCTCGTCTGCGGCATCTGGACCAATGACGGCGGACGCCAATTCCGCCTCGCGCATGCCATCCATGCCGGTCAGGTGTTCATCAATAATTACGGCGCTGGCGGCGGTATCGAACTGCCGTTCGGCGGCGTCAAGAAATCCGGCCATGGCCGTGAAAAGGGTTTTGAGGCGCTTTACGGATTTGCCTCGCTGAAGACGATTTCCGTGTATCACGGTTAAGGAGAAGCATAGTGTCGCTTGAAGGTAAGGTCGCGCTCATCACGGGAGCAGGTTCGGGGTTTGGCGAAGGCATGGCAAAGCGCTTCGCTGATGGTGGCGCGAAAGTCGTCATCGTTGACCGCGACAAGGCGGGAGCCGAGCGCGTCGCAGGCGAAATCGGCGATGCGGCGCTGGCCGTGGCGGCCGATATTTCCAGGGAAGCCGATGTCGATGCGGCGGTAGAGGCTGCTCTGTCGAAATTCGGCAAGGTCGATATTCTGATCAACAATGCCGGTATCGGTCACAAGCCGCAAAATGCCGAACTGGTGGAGCCGGAAGAGTTCGACCGCATTCTCGGCGTCAATGTGCGCGGCGTTTATCTGATGACGCGCAAGCTCATTCCGCATTTCAAGGGCAATGGTGCCAAGGGCGAAGACTGCGTTATTCTGAATGTCGCTTCGACCGGCGCTGGGCGCCCGCGCCCGAACCTCGCCTGGTACAATGCCACCAAGGGCTGGGTCGTTTCCGTGACCAAGGCGCTGGCTATCGAGCTTGCTCCAGCAAAGATTCGCGTGGTTGCACTGAACCCGGTTGCCGGTGAAACGCCGCTTCTCACCACCTTCATGGGCGAAGACACCGAGGAAATCCGTAAAAAATTCCGCGATTCCATCCCGATGGGCCGCCTGTTGAAACCCGACGATCTGGCTGAAGCGGCGGCTTTCCTTTGCTCGCCCGCTGCCTCTATGATTACCGGGGTTGCGCTCGACGTGGATGGCGGGCGTTCGATTTAAAAAAGAGACGAGGGGAGCCAAAGAGGAACAATGGGTAAACTGCTGAAAGCCGGGCTGATAACAGCCGCGATGCTGGCATCGATCAACGGTGCATTTGCGAAAGATACGCTGGTGGTCGGCGAAGTGCTTGAGCCGCCGGGCCTCGATCCGACCGCCAATGCCGCCGCCGGTATCCGGCAGGTTACCTATGCCAACCTTTATGAAGGTCTGGTGCGCATCGTCGAAGACGGCACGGTGAAGCCGCTTCTGGCCGAAAGCTGGACTGTCTCCGATGACAAGAAAATCTATACGTTCAAGCTGCGTCAGGGCGTGAAGTTTCATGACGGCACGCCATTCGACTGCTCGGTGGTGAAATTCTCCTATGAGCGCGCTGTCGCTCCAGATTCCACCAATGCGCAGAAGGGCCTGTTTGCGCCGATTGAAAGCACGCAATGCCCTGACCCGGCGACCGCCGTTGTCACGCTGAAGCGCCCGACCTCGAATTTCCTGTTCAATATGGGCTGGGGTGACGCGGTCATGGTCGCGCCGAATTCGGCTGCCGACAACAAGACCAAGCCTGTGGGCACGGGTCCGTTCAAGTTCAAGCGCTGGGTGCAGGGCGACCGCGTCGAGCTGGAACGCAACGCGGATTATTGGGGTGAGCCTGCAAAGCTCTCTGCCGTCACATTCCGCTTCGTCAGCGATCCGTCGGCTGCTGCGGCTGCCATCCTTGCCGGTGACATCGACGTGTTCCCGATGTTTCAGGCGCCGGAGCTTATCAGCCGCTTCAAGAGCGACGACAAGCTGCAGGTCGAAGTGGGCGATACGGCAGGCAAGGTGCTGCTGTCGCTCAACAATGCCAAGGCGCCTTTCGATAATGTGAAGGTGCGTCAGGCGCTGGCTCATGCCATCGACAGCAAGGCGCTGATCGAAGGCGTTTATTCAGGTTTCGGTACGCCCATTGGCTCGCATTATGCGCCGGTCGATCCGGGCTATGTCGATCTGTCGGAAACCTATCCGTATGATCCGGCCAAGGCGAAGCAGTTGCTGGAAGAGGCTGGCGTTCCGACTGGCACATCGATCACCATCACGCTTCCACCTCCGGCCTATGCACGTCGCGGCGGTGAGATCATTGCGGCCATGTTGGCGGAAGTTGGCATTCAGGCCAATCTCGTACCGATCGAGTTTGCACAATGGCTGGATCAGGTGTTCAAGCGCTCGGATTTCGATGCGACGATCATCGCGCACACCGAAGCGCGCGATCTCGATATCTATGCCCGCGACAAATACTACTTCAACTATAACAACCCGGAATATAAGGCGCTCTACAAGGCCTATGCCGAGGCCGGAAGCGACGAGGAACAGCTCGAACTCGTGAAAAAGTTGCAGGAAAAACTTGCTGCTGACGAGCCGAACATCTTCCTCTATGCGCTGCCGAAAATCGGTGTGTGGAACAAGAACGTGAAGGGTCTGTGGAAGAACATGCCGATCCCGGCTGACGATCTGACGCAAGCCTATTGGGCTGAATAAAAAGAACTCCGCCCCGGCGCGCAGGCAAAGGGGCGGGAAACAACACGAATGGCCGTGCACCCCATAAAGATAAGGGGAGGGCGTGCGGTGAGTTGGAATGTGGAAAGCGGGTATCCGTCTTTTCAAGGAGGTCGCTTTGCTGGCTTACATATCCGGGCGGTTGGTTTCGCTCCTGCTGACGACGCTTGCGGCTTCCGTCATCGTCTTTCTGCTGATGCAGGTGCTGCCGGGTGATCCGGCGGCGGTTATCCTCGGCATCAATGCGCAGCCTGAAACGCTGGCAGCCCTTCACAAGCAGCTCGGCCTCGATCAGCCGCTCTGGTGGCGCTATCTTTCGTGGATTGGCGGTTTTCTGAAAGGTGATTTCGGCACGAGCTACACATACTCCGTGCCGATCAGCGAATTGCTCGGACCTCGCGTCATGGTCACGCTGCCGCTGGCTTTGCTTTCCATGATCCTGTCCGTTGCTGTTGCTATTCCGGTTGGCGTCTATGCGGCATCCAAGCGCGGCAAGACCGGCGATGTGCTTTCCATGGGCGTGGCGCAGGTCGGCGTCGCCATCCCGAATTTCTGGCTTGGCCTGCTCTTGATCCTCCTGTTTGCCTTGCAGCTCGGCTGGTTTCCGGCCTCGGGCTTTGCGGGGTGGGAAGGCGGCTTCTGGAACGGTATCCGCTCGCTGTTCCTGCCTGCGCTGGCCCTTGCCTTGCCGCTTGCTGCAATTCTTGCTCGCGTGACACGCTCCGCCGTTATTGAAACACTCGGCGAAGACTTCGTGCGTACTGCACGCGCCAAGGGGCTCACACGCAACGCTGCACTCTGGCGTCACGCAGTGCCCAATGCACTGATCCCGGTTGTCACCATCATCGGCCTGCAATTCTCCTTTCTGCTGGCGGGAACCATCATCATCGAAAACGTCTTCAATCTGCCCGGCCTTGGAAGGCTGGTATTTCAGGCCATCGCGCAGCGCGATCTCGTCACCGTGCAGTCGCTGGTGACGCTGCTCGCCGCTTCCGTGATCGCGGTCAATTTCATTGTCGATCTTGTCTATGGCTTCATCGATCCGCGCCTTTCGACGGGAGGCAGCCGATGAGTGAAACGCAGACTCTCCCGAAACCGGGTGTGTTCAAAACAGTGCTGCTGAGCCGCAGCCTGGCTGTCGGTACACTGATCACAGTCATCCTCGTCGCGATGGCCGTCATCTCCTATGTCTGGACGCCATATTCGCCGACCGCCATGAACTTCCGTGACAAATTGCAAGGTCCGAGTTTCAGCCATCTGTTCGGCACGGATAATTTCGGGCGCGACGTGTTTTCCATGATTATGGTCGGCGCGCGCAATTCCATCGCGGTGTCAATCATCGCCGTGCTGGTCGGTGCCGGTATCGGTATTCCGCTTGGTGCCTTCGCGGCTGCACGTGGCGGCATGGTGGACGGCTTTGTCATGCGCATGACCGATCTCGCCTTTGCGTTTCCGGCGCTTCTTACCGCCGTCATCATCACCGCTATTTTCGGGCCCGGCGCCGTCAATGCGATGATCGCCATCGGCATTTTCAATATCCCGGTGTTTGCGCGTGTCACACGTGGCGCATCACTGGGCCTGTGGAAGCGGGAATATGTGCAGGCTGCGCGTTGCGCCGGGCGTGGCGATGTGTCGATCACGCTTTTGCATGTGCTGCCCAATATCAACCATGTGCTGATCGTGCAGGCGACGATCCAGTTCGCACTCGCCATCGTTGCCGAGGCGGGCCTTTCCTATGTCGGGCTTGGCACCCAGCCGCCAATGCCAAGCTGGGGCAAGATGCTCAACGATGCACAGACCTTTATCTATGATGCGCCATGGCTCGCCATTTTCCCCGGCCTTGCTATCACGCTCGCCGTGCTTGGTCTCAACATGCTGGGCGACGGATTGCGCGATGTGCTCGACCCGCGCGTCAGGAGGCAGAGATGACAGCACCCCTGCTCGAAATGGACAATATGTCCGTTGAATTGCCTATCGGTCTCAAGGTTGCGGATATCGTGTCCGATATTACACTGACGCTCAATCGCGGCGAACGCCTTGGCGTGGTGGGTGAGTCCGGCAGCGGTAAGTCGATTACCGCCCTTGCCGCCATGGGGCTGTTGCCTGACCGGATGCGCGTGCGCGGCACGCTGCGTTTCGACGGTGAGGATCTGGCAAGCAAGCCGGAAGCGGAACTGTGCAGGATGCGCGGACGGCGCATGGCGATGATCTTTCAGGAACCGATGACCGCGCTCAATCCGGTCAAGACCATCGGCGCACAGATTGCCGAAGGTCGCCGTCTGCACTTAAGCGAAAGCCGGGCCGATGCGGAGCGTAAGGCGCGCGAGCTTCTGGATCGCGTGGGGCTGCCTGCGCCGCGCTTCAATCTTGATCTTTACCCGCACCAGCTTTCCGGCGGACAACGCCAGCGCGTGATGATCGCCATGGCGATTGCCTGCGAGCCTGATTTGCTGATCGCCGATGAGCCGACCACCGCGCTCGATGTGACTGTACAGGCGCAGATCCTCGATCTCATGGATGAACTGATCGACGAAACCGGCACGGCCCTGATGCTGATCACCCATGATCTCGGCGTCGTTTCGGAAATGACTGATCGGATTGCGGTCATGTATGCGGGCCGCATCGTTGAGACCGGGCGCACGGAAGCCGTCTTCCATCGTATGGCGCATCCTTATGCTAGGGGGCTGTTCCAGGCTTCTCCACATGGGGCGGCACTTGTGCGCAGCCATGGCACGGGACGCCAGCGCCTTGCGGCCATCCCCGGCGTGGTGCCTGATCCGCTGGCGCGTCCGCCCTATTGCACCTTTGCTGACCGCTGCGCCTTCGTGCAGGACGATTGTCGAAAGGCGATACCGGGGCTGGATTTCATCGCCGAGAATGACGGCATCGCGCATCGCGCCGCCTGTATTCACCCGCGAGACGGCGAGGTGGTGTTATGAGCAACATGATCTTGCAGGTGCGCGATGTGGTGCGCGAATATCAATTGCCGCGAGCATCCTTCTTTTCACGAACGAGCGCGTTGCGCGTTCTGCATGGTGTGAATGTGGAGATTGAAGCAGGGCAAAGCCTTGGCATTGTCGGCGAAAGCGGTTCCGGAAAATCCACGCTGGCTCGCGCCGTGATGGGGTTGGAACGCCCGCAATCGGGGCAGATTCTCATCAACGGTCAGGATATCTACGCGCTGGATCGCTCGGGCCTGCGTGAGGCACGCAAGGGCTTTCAGGCGATTTTTCAGGACCCTTATGGGTCGCTTGATCCACGCCATACGGTCAAACGCATCATCTCCGAGCCGATTGTTTCGCTGGAGCGTGGCACAAACGCCAAAGAACGTGACGACCGCGTGGCTGAAGTGCTGGAAGCGGTTGGGCTGCCCAAGGCTTCGGCGGAAAAATATCCGCATGAGTTTTCCGGTGGGCAGCGCCAGCGCATTGCCATCGCGCGCGCCCTGATCACCAAGCCGGCGCTGATCGTTGCCGACGAGCCGGTTTCCGCGCTCGATGTTTCCATTCAGGCGCAGGTGTTGAACTTGATGATGGATTTGCAGGAAAAGTTTGGCCTGTCGTATCTTTTCATCAGCCACGATTTAGGCGTCGTGCGCGCCATCACCGACCGCGTGGCTGTCATCTATCGCGGGAATATCGTTGAGCAGGGGCCAACGAATGAGGTCTTCGACAATCCGCGGCATGAGTATACGCGCGCGCTGGTCGATGCCGTGCCAAAGCCTTTCTCCGGTCGCCGCAAGCGCGTGCGGCGATCCGATGCCACACTGAAATTGCCTGAGTGATTTGAGGAAATATCCAATGTCGAATCTCGCCGATTTGTCAGCTGTTGAACTCGTGTCCGCCTATAAGACGAAGTCGCTTTCGCCGGTCGAGGTCACGGAAGCCGTCATCACCCGTATCGAAGCCTATGAGCCGAAGCTCAATGCACTCTGGGCTTACGATCCGGATGCGGCGCGGGTTTCGGCAAAGGCTTCGGAAGCGCGCTGGTCGAAGGGGGAGCCCGCCGGACCCATCGACGGGGTGCCGCTGACGATCAAGGAAAATATCGCGACCGAGGGAACGGCGGTTCCGCTTGGCTGCGCAGCGCTGCCGCTGAAGCCTGCCGTCGCCGATGCCCCGCCTGCGGCGCGCACCCGCGAGGCTGGCGGCGTGCTGCTCGCCAAGACCACCATGCCCGATCTCGGAATGTTGTCGTCGGGCCTGTCGAGCTTCCACAAGCTTGCGCGCAATCCGTGGGATTTGAACACCAATCCGGGTGGATCGAGCGCTGGTGCGGGCAGCGCCGGTGCGGCCGGTTATGGTCCGTTGCATATCGGCACTGATATTGGTGGCTCCATCCGCCTGCCTGCGGGTTGGTGCGGTCTTGTTGGCCTGAAGCCGTCCTTCGGGCGTATCCCGATCGATCCGGCCTTTCTTGGTCGCGTTGCGGGGCCTATGACCCGCACGGTTGCCGATAGCGCGCTTTATATGTCGGTTCTGTCGAGACCGGATCGCCGCGACGGCATGAGCCTGCCCCCGCAGGATATCGACTGGATGAACCTCGGTATCGATGTAAAGGGCTTGAAGATCGGCCTTTGGTTGGATGCCGGTTTTGGCGAAGAAGTTGGCGAAGAAACGAAAGCTGCCGTGGAAGCATCGGCAAAGCTTTTTGCCGATGCTGGTGCGATCATCGAGCCGGTTGCACCATTCCTCAATCGCACCATGATCGACGGTCTTGATCGTTTCTGGCGCGCACGTTCCTGGTCGGACATCAAGAAGATGACGCCGGAAAACCGTGCGAAAATCCTGCCTTATATCTATCAGTGGACAGAGACGGCGGAAGGGCTTTCCGGCGAGGAAGTCTATCTCGGCTTTGCCCAGATGGACGCCATGCGCAATGCAGCACTTGCAGCTTCCAAGGGCTTCGACTTTATCATTTCGCCAACGGCACCCATGCCAACCTATCCGGCGGAATGGGCATCGCCGGTCAATGATCCGCAGCGCCCGTTCGAACATATCGCCTTCACCGTGGCGATGAACATGTCGGAACAACCCGCGATCTCGATCAATTGCGGCTATACATCGACGGGGCTGCCAATCGGCCTGCAGATTTTCGGCCAGCGTTTCGACGATCTCGGCGTGCTGCGGTTGGCAAAGGCTTATGAAGAGATGCGGCCAGCGCAGAAGCCGTGGCCAGTTATTGCATGATTGCCAAATCCTGCCCCTCATCCTGAGGAGGCGCGAAGCGCCGTCTCGAAGGGCGAGGGGCCATCTCCTATCCTTCGAAACGGTGATCTTCGACAAGCTCAGGTCACCTCCTCAGGATGAGGGAGATGGGGCGGGCGCTTGAGATGTGGGCGCGGTTATTTCTTCGGGCGAAGCGGCGCGCGTTCCTTGTAACGGTCCATGGCGGTGAGCTTCTGAATCAGCGGATCGGCGTCGCGCCATCCATAGATCTCGGTGCGCAGATATTCGAGTTCGGCTTCGAGTTCCTCTTCGCCGATTTCCGTCCACCACGATTTCGGACGTCCATCTGTGCCATCCGACCAACGATAGCCACGCGTCTTCAGGTGGTCTTTCATTTCGAACGGGCTGTTTTCTGCATAGACACGCATCCGCGCGTGCTGGCTTGCTTTCAGCAATTCGGCAAAGGGCGTGGTGTCGCCCGACTGTTCTTTCAGTACCGCGAGCAGGGCCTGACAGTCATCTTCGGCCCGATGGCCATTATGGAAATAGCCGCTCTGGCCGATCAGGTAGCCAAGCTTGGTGCCTTCAAAACCGCGTGCGGTCCAGTCGATTTCCTTGACCGAGCAGGCCCAAGGCTTGTTGGCGAAAGCGATTGAGAAACGCTCGAGAAACGGGCGGTCAAAACCGGCATTATGCGCGATGATGATATCGGCTTCGGCGATGAGTGCGTCCAGCTTCTCACGCGGGATCGTCTGGCCTTTCACCATGTCGTCGGTAATGCCGGTGATACGGGTAATGTCAGCGGGTATTGGCTTAGATGGCTGCTGCAGCGCACCGAACGTGGCGCAAACATCGCCGATGGAGCCGTCGTCCGCATAGCGGAAAGCAACGGCACCGATCTCGATGATTTCTTCCTGCGCGGGATTGAGGCCGGTCGTTTCCGTGTCGACGACGACGCCCAGTCGCGGAAAGGCGATCCGGTCGGCATCCGGTACTGTCGGTGGTGGATCGAGCCGCTGCAGGATGCGGTAACGTCCGCTGTCTTTCAGGCGCTGCACCATTTCCGCTTCATCGATGCCGGTCGTCTTGCCGGGCTTGGCGCGGGCAGGGCGCAGTTCTGCCCGTTCCTCTCCTTCCGCAGGGGAAAGAGCAAAAAGGTCGAACTGATGGCGCATGGAACTTCTCCGCATGGGGGAACGGGTTTGGCAAAGAATGCCATTTTGCGGTGCTGCAACCAAGGCCGCAATCGTATAAGTAACAGGTAATCATCCTGTCGAGCGGTAGCAAGGCGGGGCGCTGCGCCGGGAAAGGCATGAGGAGGGACTTCGTGGCAGATTATGATTATTGCGTCATCGGCGGCGGCATTGTCGGGCTTGCGACAGCAAAAGCCATGCAGGAAGCGGAGCCGGGCGCAAGGATCATCCTGCTGGAGAAGGAAAGCGATTTCGCGCGCCACCAGACAGGACACAATAGTGGCGTCATCCATGCCGGTATCTATTACCAACCGGGTTCATTGAAGGCGCAATTGTGCCGGGCAGGTGCGGAAGCCACGAAAGCCTTCTGCAAGCAATATTCCATTCCTTTTGAAACATGCGGCAAGCTTCTGGTCGCGACCTCTCAGCAAGAAGTCGACCGCATGGAGGCGCTCGCCAAGCGCGCGGTCCAGAACGACATCACCTTCCAGCATGTGGACCAGCAGGCTTTGCGCAAGGTCGAGCCTGCGGTTGCAGGCCTCGGGGCACTGCTCGTTCCGGCGACGGGCATTGTTGATTATGCGAAAGTATCGCGGGCGATGGCTGCGGAAATCATTGAGCGCGGCGGTGTCGTGCGGCTCAATGCGCCGGTTACGGCAATCCGGGAGGATGGCAAGGGCGTTACGGTAATGGCAAATGGCGAGACCTTGCGCGCTTCCAAGCTGGTCGCTTGCGCCGGGTTGCAGTCAGACCGCATTGCGCGGCTTGCCGGGTTGGATATCAGCCATCGCATCGTTCCTTTTCGCGGTGAATACTACACCTTGCCGAAATCGAAGGCGAATATCGTCAAGCATTTGATCTATCCGATCCCCGATCCCGACCTGCCATTTCTCGGCATTCACCTGACTCGTACGATTGACGGCGGTGTCACGGTCGGCCCGAACGCAGTTCTGGGTTTTTCGCGAGAAGGCTACGACAAAGGCAGTTTCCGTGCAGGCGATGTCGCGGATATGTCGACATTTCCCGGCTTCTGGAAGATGGCGATGAAGAACTGGCGCTCGGCTCTAGCCGAATTCAGCAATTCCGCGTCTCGCACACGCTATCTGAAAGAGTGCCGCAAATATTGCCCGACGCTGGAGCTTGCCGACCTTGGTGCGCCGGGCGCCGGAATCCGGGCGCAAGCCGTTCTTGATGACGGTACGCTGGTGCATGATTTTCTCTTCAAGGAAACGGAGAGAATGCTGCATGTGTGTAATGCGCCGTCACCGGCCGCGACGTCTTCCATACCCATCGGCCGCATGATCGCCGAAAAGCTTCTGGGGATAAATCTGAAGGTAAAAACGACATAAAAAGAGATCGTCGCCGAAGGATGTTGTTTTCAATTTATTTTTAGCAATCGCTTATTCTCAGTGTTGCTCTTTTAGGTTTTAGTGTTCATCAATATTGCAAGCTTACAACTTGACTTTGACGCTGGTTTGTAATTGCACATTGGGTTCAATTTGAAATAGCGTTTTAGCATTCTCATTTTCAACCGATTTAGGGCCTGTTCGTGAAGTTTGTGCCGCCGCTGGTAGTATTGCTGTTTGCTGCGACGATGTTAGGCATTTGGATGCTCGACACGAAGCGCAGGCATCTTTTGCTTTTCGGCCTGAGCTTCGCCAGTTTTGCTTTCGGGCTTCTGGTTCCTATCTCGCTGGTCTCGGACCGCCTGGCCCTGACCTCGCCGATTGCCACGACTTTCCATTTTCTGGGCGGCTGGCTGCTTTGCGAGGGTGTAATGATACGCATGGGCGGACGTTATTCCCGCCTTGCATCAGGCCTGATCGGGCTCGGTCTTCTTGGAGCCATGGCCTATTTCATTGCGAATGATACGAGCTATTCGCGGATTGCGCCCACTGTCCAACTGGCTCTGGGCAGTCTGGTGGCCGTGCTTTGCATTCAGGCGCGCAATCTTGCACGCCGAAGCTGGATTGAGCGCGTGCTGTTTGGTGCATTGTTGTTGTTGATGGTGCATTTCTATGCACAGGCTGGAATGGCGCTTGGGCTCCCCGCCGACATCACGCGGCCGTCAGAACTCATTCATTCGCGCTATTGGCAGGGCATCATGATATTCGGTGCCTTTGCGGGTGTCTTTGCCGGTCTGGTTCTTCTGGTGGTGACGACTTCGGATGTGGTCAAGGAATTGCAGGCAGAGCGTGACTCCGATCCGCTGACCGGTGTTCTCAATCGTCGCGGCCTTGAGCGTCATGCGACTATGCGTTTGGCCGAGGCCCAGCGTGGTGATCATGGGGTCATTATCGCGGATATAGATCACTTCAAGTCGATCAATGACGAGCTGGGTCATGCAACTGGCGATCAGGTGCTGGTTGAGTTTGCCTGCATTCTGCAAACAGTGGCAGCAAATACAACGATTGTCGGTCGCGTCGGTGGCGAAGAATTTGTTCTTCTGGTCCAGGGGGATGCCGAAACATGTGAGCGACTGGGCGATAGGCTTTGCGGGCGCGTGGCCCGACACAGTTTTCCCATGTTGCCTGCAGACCGCCGGATGACATGCAGTTTCGGCATCGCCATGGTGCGCGGCGCTGAAACATTATGGGAAACAGCAGCACGTGCCGATCTTGCCCTGATGCGGGTAAAGCACCGTGGACGCAATCGCGTTGCGGTGGAGGGGCTGGAATTCCCGAGCGCCAAACAGGGCGCTTATCTGCTGACCGCTTGAGTTGGTTTCCGAAGCCAGCTGAACCGGATTTTTTCATTCCGTAAAGGATTTGGTTACCATAATTGACGATGCTGGAGACGACCTTCCAGTCACCGCTTTGCCATGTCTTGTTCGTCTTTTTGCCGAACTGACATGCAAAGCGGTGCCGCGAAAGTTGATTTCCACTCGGATTTTGTATCATGGCGTGTGTAACAGAAGTGTATGGCTACGCAGCTCCGCGCAGCAACGGCATCAGACTTCCGCTCGGTTTCAAAGGTTTTACGCGCGTTGCGATTTTCGCTGCGACGGGACTTGTGGCCGGAAGCTGGATGATGACCGCGCTCGGCACGCTGGAAACGGTCGTGCCGGCCTTTGCGCCTGTCGCCCCGATCATGCGCCGTGTTTCCCTGACCGCGCCGCAGGCACTTGCCGTCGTTGATCACAAGATCGCGCCATCGCGGCGGATCAGGCAGAGCTTCATCGATGCCTACACTGCTGATGCGGCCTATTCCAACCTCGACTGGCACCGGGCCAAAAACGTAAACGATCAGCCGATCATTGCTGACATCGGTCCCGATTCCGTGATCGAGGACAAGCCTGTCGATACGGCATCCCTCATCGAATTGCGTGCTGATCGCGTCAGGCGCGACGAGCCTGTTGTGGCGAGTGTCGAGCAAGAGCAACCTGCCGCGACGGCTGGCGTGACTGTGGCTGCCTATGCGCCAGTGCCGACTGCACCGAACACTGCGGCGGCCTTCAACAAGATTGATCCGCTTTCGCAAGCTGAAGAAATGGATGCCGCTGAAAGGCAGGCACATCTTCCTACCGGCAATGCGGTTCCCGTTCCGCAGCTTGCTCCGGATCAGAAAACCGACATGGCCGCAGAGGATGAAGCCAGCCGGGATGCATTCCTGCCCGATGATGTGCCGCTGCCGGGCGCGAAGCCGTCGCTGCGCCGCTCCCGCATGCATGAGAAGACCGAACTCGCCTATGCGCCGGAAAGCGGTGCAACCGAAGAACCGCGCCCCGGCCTGTTCAGCCCACTTCTCAATCAGGCTGCACGCAGCAAGGTTGCTATCTACGATATTTCTGCAGCCACTGTTTACCTGCCGAGCGGCGAGCGCCTTGAAGCCCATTCCGGTCTCGGTCCGATGCGCGACAATCCGCGTTATGTGAACCAGAAAAACCGCGGGCCAACGCCGCCACATACCTATGATCTGCGCATGCGCGAGGCCTTGTTCCATGGCGTCGAGGCGATCCGCCTCACGCCTGTCGACGGCAACAACCGCTATAATCGCGATGGCCTTCTGGCGCATACTTTCATGCTGGGGCGCCGTGGTGATTCCAATGGTTGTGTCGTGTTCAAGGACTATCCGCGCTTCCTGCGCGCCTTCAAGCGCGGCGAGTTCAACAAGATGGTTGTGGTGACACGAATGCAGTCTTCGAAGCCTGCGCGGATCGCATCGCTTTTCTGATAAATTGTCCGTCAAAACAAACAGCTAGAGCGCCGATCTGATTCAGTCTGATCGAAACATGCTCCAATGCAACTACGCAAGGAATTGTGATCCCCAATTCCTTGCGGGGCACACCAGAATTGATAGAGGTCTTTCATCGAAACTGATGGGAGATTTTTATGAAGCTTTACTACAAGGTCGGCGCTTGTTCGCTCGCACCCCACATCATTCTGAGCGAGGCGGGCCTGCCTTATGAGCTGGAGGCCGTGGATCTCAAGGCCAAGAAGACAGCGGACGGTGGCGACTATTTTGCAGTCAATCCGCGCGGCGCGGTTCCGGCGCTGGAAGTGAAGCCCGGCACTGTCATCACGCAGAACGCGGCAATTCTCCAATATATCGGTGATCATTCCGACGTTGCGGCATTCAAGCCCGCCTATGGTTCAATCGAACGCGCACGCCTGCAGGAAGCGCTGGGCTTCTGTTCGGATTTGCATGCGGCCTTTAGCGGCCTGTTCGCGCCCAACCTGAGCGAGGAAGCGAGGGCGGGCGTCATCGTCAACATCAATCGTCGTCTGGGTCAGTTCGAAGCCATGCTGTCGGACAAGAACCCCTACTGGCTTGGCGATGACTTCACTCAACCAGATGCTTATGCGTCGGTGATCATCGGTTGGGGCGTTGGTCAAAAGCTCGATTTGAGCGCCTATCCCAAGGCGCTGAAACTGCGCGAACGTGTGCTGGCCCGCCCAAACGTGCAGAAGGCATTCAAGGAAGAAGGCCTGAACTAAAAATCACAGCCGGAGGTCCAAACCTCCGGCTGTTTTATTGCCTGGGTTGCGGATGCGGTAACCAGTCTACCGTCTTGAAAGAGGTAACTCGCGTCTGTTGTGGGGAAAATCAAATGGCGGAGAGAGAGGGATTCGAACCCTCGATACGGTTTCCCGTATACACGCGTTCCAGGCGTGCGCCTTCAACCACTCGGCCACCTCTCCGTCTGCCTTGCTGTCGGGAAACCGTGTCTCACGGTGAAAACTGACTGCAAACGTGACACCGCTTTTCGAAACAGGCGCTGGTTAATCGCCAACTAGCGGGTGCGGCGCGAATATAGCCAGAAAATGCATATGTTCAACAGCTATTTGCAAGTTTTTGCGTCTAAATCGCAGAGCCTGTGCAAAGAGCGATATCAACGAGATAACTGTCTGAAATTATTATATTTTATTTTAATCGTGCAATAGTGTTCCAGCTTGGCTTTGAGCCTGACGGGTTCTGTGTGCTATGCTTTAGCAACATCAAAAAGACAAATCTTCGGGAGACCGGTCAGAAAACCGGCGTCGAAATCAAGGTAGGAAATCCGGGGCAGAGAATCGTGATCCGATTTGTATTGCGTAGTTTTGCGGTTGTTTTTCTGGCTTTGGCGGTGATTTTCGCGGTCCTTGATGGCGCGCGTTCCGTCGGCGCGTCGCAGTTCATAGCGAAGCCGCTTTTTTCCATGTGGTCGCGCAACGCGCCCGAGACATTGGCCGATGCAGAAACGTTCGTGACACACTATATAGGGGCAGGAGTCTGGAATGCCGTCTGCATCCCTTTGCTTGAGCGACCGGGTTGGCTTCTTTTCGGCATTCTCGCCCTTTTATTCTATGCAATCGGTCATCGTCGGGAGCGCCCTCTGGGACGCTTCACCGCTCGATAATCAGGAGGTGGATACCATGAGTTTCTTGGACAGCTATCGCAAGAAGACGCAGATGCCTTCGACGGATGAAGCTTTGCCGGGACGCGCGCAACCGATCCCGACATCTACGACCCACTTCGTCAATGGTCGTCCGCTGAAAGGACCATGGCCGGAAGGCTATAAGCAGGTTCTGTTCGGAATGGGCTGCTTCTGGGGTGCCGAGCGCCTGTTCTGGCAGGTGCCAGGCGTATATGTAACGGCTGTCGGTTATGCGGGCGGGGTCACACCCAACCCCACCTATGAGGAAACCTGCACGGGGCTGACCGGCCATGCGGAAGTTGTGCTGGTCGTTTACGATCCGAAGGTGGTGAGCCTTGACGAGCTGCTGACCCTTTTCTGGGAGGAGCATGATCCGACGCAGGGCATGCGGCAGGGCAACGATATCGGTACGACCTATCGTTCAGTCATCTATACTTTCGACAAGACAGATCGTGATGTGGCGGAAAAGAGCCGGGAAGCCTATTCGCAGGCGCTTGCCGGTCGTGGTCTCGGTCCGATCACCACGGAAATCGAGGATGCGCCGGAGCTCTATTATGCCGAGGATTATCACCAGCAATATCTGGCGAAGAACCCGAACGGTTATTGCGGATTGCGCGGCACTGGCGTGAGCTGCCCGATCCCGCTGGCACAATAAGCGGGCTGTAATCAACAGATCGCGCGGTCCTTACCGCGCGATTTTCTTTTTCATGATCAGCATCCCGGCATAGTCGCCTTCCAGATGCTCGAAATCGCTCCAGCCGATCTGGCGGTAAAGGTCGGGCTTGTCTGTGTAAAGATAAGCTTCCGCATAGCCGAGTTCCCGCGCGGCATCCTCGATGGCGTCAACCAAACCTTTGGCAATGCCTTTACTGCGATAGTCAGGCGCGACGAACACACTTGCCACCCATGGCTTCAGATGCGGATGTGTTTCCAGATCGTTGTGGATCAGAAGGGCAAGACCGGCGGGTTGTTCGTTCCAGAGGGCAACTCGCGCCACCTGTCCATCGTCTTCGCGGGAGATGTCGTTAAAAGCCTTGACGGTCTGTTCGAGGGTGGAGCCGCTAAATTCACCCCATTCCGCATGGTTCCACGCGGCACAAATGGGCACGAGATCGGGGCGGTCGGCGAGGGAGGCAATCTGAAGCATGGTGTTACCAGTGCGGTGGTTTGGTGACCGGTACGTCCGGAGCAGTCTGTTCTTCCAGTTCCAGAAAGCGGTCGGTCAACGCGCCGAGCTTCTTGGAAAGCCGGTCTATGGTTTTCCATTGTTCGGCCAGAACGGATGACAACTCGTCGATTGTCTTTTCCTGTTCGGCTACGCGAATTTCGAGCTCGGTCAGGCGCTGGTCCGGTGTCATGGCTGGCTTCCATTGGTATTTGGGCGTCGGTGGTCAGCGGGGTTTAGCCGCTTTCGATCCATATCGGAAGTACGGTATCACATCATTGCGTCAGCACGAGTACGCCGTTTGAAACTTCATAGTGACGCAGACGTTTCAGAAAGCTCATGCCGAGAAGCGTATCGGACAGGGCATCGTCGCGCAGAACCATGGCCTCCACATCCTCTACACGAATACGCCCGATTTCGATGCTGGGCAGGATGGCGGATGCAGCGACGGTTTCGCCATTGGCGGTCGAAACGCGATACTTGAAATCATCGGGTTTGAGCGACAGGCCGATGCGTCGTGCAGCGTTTGCGTTGATCGCAACCACGCTCGCCCCCGTGTCCACCATTGCACGAAGGGATTGCCCGGCAATTTTTATGTCCGTGATGAAATGGCCACGACTGTCCGGTGTGATCTGCGTGCGGCGTCCGCTATAGGCGGCGGGGTTTTGCGAAGGAGCAGTTGAAGCTGTGGCTGACGTGCCTGAACCGGATTCTGGCTGTTGCCTGAATTTTTCAAACAGAAGCGGGAAGGCAATTGCCAGTCCCGCAAATACCAGAAGGATCGTAAAAACCCGCGCCATACTGCCCCCGTTTCCAGGTACATTAGCAGGCGCGGGTTAATGCTTACTTCGTACCGTACATACGGTCGCCGGCATCGCCGAGACCGGGAACGATATAGCCCTTTTCGTCGAGGCGTTCGTCGATGGAGGCCGTGAACACGTCGACATCCGGGTGGGCTTCGGTAAAGCGCTTGATGCCTTCCGGTGCAGCCAGCAGACAGAGGAAGCGGATATTGGTCGCGCCGCGTTCCTTCAGCTTGTCGATGGCTGCAATTGCCGAATGTCCGGTGGCGAGCATCGGGTCGACCACGATGATGAGGCGGTTGACGATGTCTTCCGGCGCCTTGAAGTAATATTCGACCGGCTGCAGCGTATCGTGATCACGATAAAGGCCGATATGGGCGACGCGCGCGGCGGGCACCAGATCGAGCATGCCTTCGAGAAGACCATTGCCTGCGCGGAGGATCGAGGCGAAGACAAGCTTCTTGCCTTCAAGGACCGGCGCATCCATTGGCATCAACGGGGTTTCGATCGGCATCGTGGTCAGTTCGAGATCGCGTGTCACTTCATAGCAGAGCAACAGCGATATTTCCTTCAGCAGCCGCCGAAAGCTGGCTGTGGACGTTTCCTTCTTGCGCATGATGGTGAGCTTGTGCTGGACAAGCGGATGGCTGACGACTGTAACGCCCATGATCTTTCCACTTTTCTTGTTATCTTTTTGACTTTAGCGGCAGTTTGCGCCGGAGAAAACGCCGGGCCAAGCGCGCGCACACAGTTTTATGTCTCTTTGGCCATTTTTAAACGCTAACGCAAGACAGTTCACAAGTGCCGGATCACAAAAGGGGTAGTGGAGGACGGTCTCTGCTTGTATCGTCTGGCACAAGCTTTATATGCATTACGGAAATCGTTTTCGTCTTAATATTCAAAAGCAGGATGAGCTATGAGCCAGCAGAACGGCAATGCGGACCGCGTGGGCGCACAAGGTGGCATGGAGCATTCATTCGGCTTCAAGGCGGTTGACGAAAGCGAAAAGCAGGGTCTGGTCAACGACGTTTTCCATAAGGTCGCCAGCAAGTACGACGTGATGAACGATCTCATGTCGGCGGGCATGCACCGCGTTTGGAAAGATGCGATGATCGCATGGCTGGCACCATCGAAGCGCCCAGGCTGGACCTCGCTCGACGTTGCAGGCGGCACCGGCGATATTGCTTTCCGCATTGTGGAGGCTTCCGGTCGTCAGGCCCATGTCACCATTCTTGATATCAATGGCTCGATGCTCGGCGTCGGTCGTGAACGGGCGATCAAGAAGGGCCTTGCCGACAATCTTGAATTTGTTGAAGCCAGTGCCGAAGAGCTGCCATTTGAAGATGCGAGCTTCGATGCTTACACGATTTCGTTCGGCATTCGCAATGTTCCACATATCGACAAGGCGCTATCCGAAGCTTATCGCGTGTTGAAGCCGGGCGGTCGTTTCCTTTGCCTCGAATTCTCCGAGGTTGAACTGCCGGTTCTCGACAAGGTTTACGACCAGTGGTCGTTCCACGCCATTCCGCGTATCGGCAAGATGATTACCGGCGATGCCGATTCCTACAGCTATCTGGTCGAATCGATCCGCAAATTCCCCAAGCAGCAGGATTTTGCCGCGATGATCGAGAAGGCTGGTTTCGAGCGCGTGAGCTATCGCAATTTCACTGGTGGCATTGCCGCGCTGCATTCCGGCTGGAAGCTTTGATTGTGCCTGTGGTGAGTTGGGGTCAGGAACGGGGCATCGGGGCATGAGTAATCTATCCGCCGCTTTCCGGCTGATGCGGGCCGGATGGGTTTTGACACGTGAAGGCGTTATCAGCGCCTTGCCGGTGGAAGGGCTC
This sequence comes from Brucella lupini, assembly GCF_002252535.1. NCBI lineage: Bacteria > Pseudomonadati > Pseudomonadota > Alphaproteobacteria > Hyphomicrobiales > Brucellaceae > Brucella > Brucella lupini. The sequence continues at coordinate 28,005 of NZ_NNRN01000039.1, read as the reverse complement.
TCTGGCCTTCCGGCATTCGGACACAAGATTGCCGGTCTTCTGGCGCGTCCGCGCGCACGCCACATGCAGCGTTCCGAGCGTATGTCGCGGGCCATGAACAAGCTTGGTCCGTCCTATGTGAAGCTCGGCCAGTTTCTTGCAACACGGCCCGATATTGTCGGGCGCGATGTCGCTGCCGATCTCGAACTTTTGCAGGACAGGCTCGACTTCTTCCCGCAGGTCGACGCAGTTGCTGCTATCGAAGGTTCGCTTGGCCGCAAGATTGACGATCTTTACCTGCATTTCGATGCGCCGATAGCAGCGGCGTCGATGGCGCAGGTTCACCCGGCTGAAATCATGAAAGACGGAACGCGCCAGAAGGTTGCGGTCAAGGTCATTCGTCCGGGCGTGCGCCAGCGTTTCGTCCGCGACCTTGAAGGTTTCTACATGGTCGCGCGCATGCAGGAGCGTCATGTTCCGTTTACGCGCCGCCTGCGCCCGGTTCAGGTTGTCGAGACGCTGCAGCAGACAACCCGCATCGAGATGGATCTGCGTCTTGAAGCGGCAGCGCTGTCCGAGATTGCCGAGAATATCAAGGGCGATGCTGGGTTCCGCGTTCCACAGGTGGACTGGGAGCGCACCGGTCGCGATGTGCTGACGCTCGAATGGATCGACGGCACCAAGATGTCGGATATTTCGGCGCTGGCCGCTGCCGGTTTTGATCTCAAGAAACTGGCCGAAACGTTGATCCAGTCTTTCCTGCGCCATACGCTGCGCGATGGCTTTTTCCATGCCGACATGCATCCGGGCAATCTGTTCGTCGATCCGCAAGGCATTATCGTTGCGGTCGATTTCGGCATCACCGGGCGGCTCAACAAGCAGCAGCGGCGTTTCCTTGCCGAAATTCTCTATGGCTTCATCACGCGTGATTATATGCGCGTGGCGGAAGTGCATTTCGAAGCAGGCTACGTGCCGCACACCCACGATGTGGCAAGCTTTGCGCAGGCCATCCGCGCCATTGGCGAGCCGATCCATGGTCAGCCGGCGGAAACCATTTCCATGGCCAAGCTGCTCACGCTGCTGTTCGAAGTGACCGAGCTTTTCGACATGGAGACCCGACCGGAACTTCTGATGCTCCAGAAAACAATGGTCGTCGTGGAAGGGGTGTCGCGTACGCTCGATCCGCATTTCAACATGTGGAAGGCTGCGGAACCGGTGGTGGGCGACTGGATCGCCAAGAATCTCGGACCGCAAGGTATGCTTGCCGATGCGAAGGACAGCGCTTATTCGCTGCTGCATTTCACGCGCAAGACGCCGGAACTTGTTGCGCGTGTGGAACGGGTTTCCGTTGCTCTGGACGATATGGCAGCGAACGGATTGCGCTTTGACGAAGCGACGGCAGAAGCTATCGGCCGGGCTGAAGCGCGCCACTCACGTTGGGGTCGCATCGCGCAGGTGGTGATTGCGGTCTCGCTCGCAGCGATAGCGATTAAGCTTTATATTTGGCTGTAGGATCAATTTTAAGGTGACATCTACCTTCTAAAGTGATTTCAATGATTGCACTTGTAACAAGCAGGTGCAATCAAATGGCCAGCATTACCATCCGTAATCTCGATGATGACGCCAAGGAACGGCTGCGTATCAGGGCAGCGCAGAACGGGCGCTCCATGGAAGAGGAAGCGCGCATTCTGTTGGCGGGGCAGGATATAGCTCCACAGGCTGTTGCAGTGTCTCCCGGCGCGGGTGCGTCGCTGGCCGGGCAGCGCATTCTTCTCATTATCGGTGGTGGCATTGCCGCCTATAAGACGCCGGACCTCATCCGCCGTCTGCGTGAACGTGGCGCGCATGTGCGCCCGTTGATGACGGCTGCAGCGCAGCAATTCGTGACACCGCTGACCATTGGCGCCGTTTCTGCCGATCATGTCTTCACCGATCTGTTCTCGCGTGAGGACGAGCAGGATGTCGGGCATATCCGGCTTGCCCGCGATGCGGACCTGATCGTCGTCGCGCCCGCGACCGCTGACCTGATGGCGAAGATGGCGAACGGGCTTGCCGATGATCTGGCCAGTGCGGTGCTGCTTGCTCGCAAAGTTCCAGTGCTTGTTGCGCCTGCCATGAACCCGGCCATGTGGGACAATCCCGCGACGAGACGCAATCGTCTGACGCTCGAAAAAGACGGCGTTCGCTTCATCGGCCCGGAGGGGGGGGAGATGGCGGAAAGCGGTGAAGCCGGAACCGGACGAATGAGCGAGCCACTGGCGATTGTCGCGGCGATCGAGAACCTGCTTGCTCCGCAGGCAAAGCCGCTTGCAGGCAAAACCATTGTCATGACGTCCGGCCCGACGCACGAGCCAATTGATCCGGTGCGCTATATCGCCAACCGTTCGTCGGGCAAGCAGGGCCACGCTATTGCGGCGGCGCTGGCGCGGCTTGGTGCGACGGTGCATCTGGTGTCCGGCCCGGTCACCATTCCTGACCCCGAAGGCGTCGATGTCATTCATGTCGAGACGGCGCGTGAAATGAAGGCTGCTGTGGAGCGGCATCTTCCTGCCGATGCGGCAATTATGGTTGCAGCGGTTGCCGACTGGCGCACGGCCAATGAAGCCGGACAGAAGATCAAGAAGAAACCCGGTGAAAGCGCGCCGACGCTTGCCATGGTCGAGAACCCGGACATTCTGGCCGGTGTCGGCCATAGCGACAAGCGTCCCGGCCTCGTCGTCGGCTTTGCAGCAGAAACGCAGGACGTGGCCGAAAACGCGAGAGCCAAGCTTGAAAAGAAGGGCGCGGACTGGATCGTCGCCAACGATGTTTCGCATGCGCCGGATGGCAGTAGCGTCATGGGCGGCGACCGCAATCGTGTCCGCATTCTAAGCCGTTCCGGCATCGAGGAATGGCCGGAAATGAGCAAGGAACAAGTGGCTGAAAAACTGGCGGAGAAGATTGCTGAGCGGCTTTTGGAAACGAAAGGCTAAGCGTTTTTGGGCGATGCCGGTTTAGAAAAACTCGTCCAGCAAACGGTAATAGGCAATTTTCGTTTCGTCGATTGCCGGGCCGCCATAAATGTCGAGAAAAGGCTGTACCCATTCGTCGCCCAGATTGTAGCGAATGCTCCAGCAGGCTAGTGCGAGATCCTGATGGCGGTCTGCACGGCCGAGCCTGCCACAGTCGATAAAGCCGGTGAATGCACATTCGCTGGCCATGAAATTTGGCAAGCAAGCATCGCCGTGAGTCACGACCACATCTTCCTGTGACGGTTTCAGGCGGCAAAGTTCGGTGAACAGGTCTTCGGCGCTGCGGCCTTCGCGCTCGTCATCGAAATCATCTTCATCGACGGCACCGGCTTCGACCCGCTTGCGCGCGTCTTCAATGCGACGGTCCAGCCGGTGGTCGTAGGGACAAGCGGCGGGATCGACGCTGTGCAGCGCCTTCAAGGCTGTCGCGAGAATGGAGACGATGCTGTCCGCCGGGAGAGTGCCGACAGATGAGGCGAGGTCCGATCCGGCAAGGCGCGTCATCAAAAGAAAGTGGTGGTCGGCCTGCGTCTCGTAAGCGACGACCTTGGGGCAAGGCAATCCCTGCCTTGCGAGCCATTCGAGCCGGGCGCCTTCACCGGCAAGTTCGCTGACGGTGCTGGCCGGTTCGATTTTCAGAACGAGCGGTTCATGTTCGTCATGATCGAGAAGCAGGACATTGGCGGTCGAGCGGCCAAGCTCATCCTGCTGGCTGCTATAACCGGCAAGCCGATGCAGCAACGCATCGGGCAAATCGAGAGCAGCCAGAACAGGATCGGTCATATCACCATACCGTATCAGGCCTTGTCGCGGACCTGATAGTCCTTGACGGTGGCAAAGCGAATATCCTTCCAGCGTTCGGCTTCGTAATTGAGAGAGAAGCCGTTCTGGGCAAGGAAGACCGGATCGTGATCGAGGTCATGGGCGATATCGGCACGATGCGAGGCGATGAAACGGTCGAGTTCGGCCGGATCATCTGCCGTAATCCACCGGCAGACCGAGAAGCGCGACATTTCAAAGCCGACCGGCAGCGAATATTCCACTTTCAGGCGTTCGGTCAGAACGTCGATCTGAAGAGCGCCGACAACGCCGACAATGGCTGGAGAACCGTCATCAGGCACGAAGAGCTGTACAACGCCTTCTTCAGCCATCTGCTGCAGCGCTTCACGCAGCTTCTTGGCTTTCATGGCGTCGTCCAGACGCACGCGGCGCAGGATTTCCGGCGCGAAGTTCGGCACGCCACGGAACAGGATATCTTCACCCTCGGTCAGCGTGTCGCCGATGCGCAGCGTGCCGTGGTTCGGAATGCCGACCACGTCGCCCGCAAAGGCTTCGTCGGCAATCTGGCGCGAACGTGCGAAGAAAAATTGCGGCGCAGACAGGCTCATTGGCTTGCCGGTGCGCACCAGCTTTGCTTTCATGCCGCGCGACAGCTTGCCCGAGCAGACGCGCAGGAATGCGATGCGGTCGCGGTGGTTCGGGTCCATATTGGCCTGAATCTTGAACACGAAACCGGTCATCTTGTCTTCGGTAGAGCCAACCATGCGCGTGTCGGCCTGCTGGTCGCGGGGTGAGGGGCCGAAATCGCAGAAAGCTTCGATGAGGTCGCGCACGCCGTAATTCTTCAGCGCCGAACCGAAATAAACCGGCGTCATATGACCTTCGCGGAAGGAGGCGAGGTCGAACGGACGGCAGACGCCGCGTGCCAGTTCCACACCTTCCAGCCATGCCTCGCGTTCGTTTTCAGGCAGCAGTGCGGCGGCTTCTTCCGGGCCGCTGACCTTGGTTGGCTGCTCTTCATTGTCCTGACGACGCATCGTGTCGTTATGCAGGTCGAAGGTGCCTGCAAAGCTCTTGCCTGAGCCGATAGGCCAGGTGATCGGGGCCGTGTCGAGTGCCAGCTTTTCTTCGATCTCATCGAGGATTTCGAGCGGGTCGCGCGCTTCGCGGTCCATCTTGTTGACGAAAGTGACGATGGGAATGTCGCGCATACGACAGACTTCGAACAGCTTCAGCGTGCGCGGCTCAATACCCTTGGCGGCGTCAATGACCATGACGGCGGAATCCACGGCAGTCAGCGTGCGGTAGGTATCGTCCGCAAAGTCTTCGTGGCCCGGTGTATCGAGCAGGTTGAAGATGCAGTCCTTGTATTCGAAGGTCATCACCGAGGTGACGACCGAGATGCCGCGGTCGCGCTCGATGTTCATCCAGTCCGACCGGGTCTGGATGCGGTCCTTCTTGGCCTTCACCTCACCGGCGAGCTGGATGGCGCCGCCGAACAGCAGCAGCTTTTCGGTCAGCGTGGTCTTACCGGCGTCCGGGTGCGCGATGATCGCGAATGTGCGGCGCTTGGAAACGGGATGGTCAGCGGGCATGAAGAAACTCGTGATGGCGAAACGTTGGGCTGCGCGTGAAAGCGCGCCGCGAAGATGTTGGGGAGCATCTAGCAGGACTTGGCCGAAAGGTCGAGTTCAAATGAAAAAGCGGCGCAGTGCGCGCCGCTTTGCCAGTGATCTGTGATGTTTATCGGCTCTTGATGCCAAGGCCGAAGGCAATAAAGGACCAGCCCTGGAAGATCAGGTCTATCGCCAGGAAAAGACCAAGAATGAACAGGCTGTTGACCGGCCATTGCATGGCGATGATAAGACCGAGCAGCATGGTGATGACACCGGCTGCGACGATCCAGCCCCAACCGGCGGACGGTTTCGATTTGAAGCCTAGCCAGATGCGGAAAGCACCGGAACCGAGAAGGGCTGCCGCCAGAAGGAAGGTCATCACGCCAGCCGCTAGCACCGGATTGATGAAGGCGACGATACCGGCTGCCGTGTAGAGCAGGCCGCTCAGGAGCCAGAAGAAGAAGCTGCCCCATGTTTTGACGCCGAAGGCGTGAATGATCTCGATGACGCCGCCAATCAGCATCATCAGGCCGACATAGTAGACCGAGACCACGGTGGCCAGAACGAGATTACCGAAGGCGATGCCTCCGAGGATCAGCAGTGCGACCCCAAGGGCGACGAACCACCCCCATTTGCTGGAAAGTTCCTTTGGAAAGGTCGGGCGGTCGAAATCATTATGAGCTGTTGCCATGAGACGTCCCTCAAATTGTCATGCCTCGGGAACAATATAAGGCATGTCCGGGATTTGACCAGCTTTTGTGCGAGGCGGGTGGGATCATCGTTGTCTACTCTGTTCGTTCGCTCGACCGCGCATTATATCTCTTTGCTATTGCAGTCGTTTTCCGCTTAAAGTTCATGTGATGTTCGATCTCGTTTCCCACTACTGGCCGCATATCCTGTTCGTTCTGTCGGGCGTTCTGGGCGCGATTGCCGCCATTCACGCGACGATGACGAAGGACGAGGTACGCACGGCCATCGGCTGGGTAGGCGTGATCGTGCTGTCGCCCATCGTCGGGGCGGTGGTCTATGCCATTGCGGGCGTGAACCGTATCCGGCGGTCGACGCTCACCCACCAGCGCGCCAATATGGGCAAGATCGCGCTCTATCACCTGTCGCATTTCGATACGACGAACGACCTCGTGCGCGCCGCCTTCGGACGCCAGTTCGGGGCGATGAAGATATTGGGCGATGCCGTCAGCCTCTATGATTTCACCAGCGGCAACAGCATCGAGATGCTGGAAACGGGGGACGAAGCCTACGCCGCTATGCTCGACGCGATAAGCAGAGCCGAGCGCAGCATCATGCTGGAAACCTATATTTTCGACCGGGATGCCATTGGCGAAAAATTTGCCGATGCTCTGGGTGATGCGGTCAAGCGTGGTGTGGAAGTGCGGGTGCTGGTCGACGCTGTCGGCGCGCGCTATTCCTTTCCGAGCATCGTGAAGCTTTTGAAGGACAAGGGTGTTGCCGTCGATGTGTTCAACGGCAACATCATCATCGGGTTGCGCCTGCCTTATGCGAACCTGCGCACCCACCGCAAAATTCTCATTGTTGACGGCAAGATCGCCTTTACCGGCGGCATGAATATCAGAGCGGGTTTCGTGCGTGCGATCGCGGGCAAAGCGGTTGCCTTCGATACGCATTTCAAGCTTGAAGGCCCGGCGATTGCCGATCTCTTCCATATTGCATCCGAAGACTGGCGCTTTGCGACCGGCGAACTTCTGACCGGCGAGGCATGGAAGATAGCGCCGCCGGAAAACCCGCCGGGAACGGGAACGCTGGTGCGTGTCGTCGGGTCAGGCCCCGACAAGAATGTGGAAACCAACCAGCGCATGATGATGGGCGCTTTCTCGATTGCCGAGCAGCATATTCTCATCATGACGCCTTATCTTCTGCCGGACCGTGAACTGATCAGCGCGCTGGTGACGGCGGCGCGGCGCGGCGTGTCAGTCGATATCGTCGTGCCGGGCGTCAACAATCTGAAGCTGGTGGATCGCGCCATGCGTGCGCAGTTCGACCAGCTGTTGAAGGATGGTTGCCGCATCTGGCGGGCAGGCGGCGCTTTCAATCATTCGAAACTGATGACCATCGACGGTGCTTGGTCTTATGTCGGATCGTCCAATATTGATCCGCGCTCGTTGCGACTGAATTTCGAGGTCGATCTTGAAATTCTCGACCGCGACGTGGCGCGTCAGGTGGAAGAACGCATCGGCAAGGTGATCGAGGGTAGCCGCGAGGTCAATCTTGCGCGTCTCAAGAACAGGCCATTTCTGGAGCGGCTTCTGGACCGGATTATATGGCTGGGTTCGCCCTATCTCTGAGAGTTATCCCGTCCTGCTCGTGAATATTTCCGGGCTGAATTCTTCCAGCAGGTTCGTTGCCGATTTGAGGTCAAGATGCGCCTTGATGGGCAGGTGATCGGATGCCAGGCGCGCCAGTGGCGTGTTGTGTACTTCAACCGATGTGACGAGATTGTGCGGTGCTCCGAGCACGCGATCCAGCGCAAAAACCGGGAACCGCGACGGGAAACTCGGGACTGCTGTGGCGACATGGTTGAATGTCGGCATGAGGGCAGCGAGCGACGAGCGCTTGCCGATGCGCCATTCGTTGAGGTCGCCGATGAGCAGGGTCGGCACCGTATCGGCTTCCTGCAAGGCGGTAAGAATACTTTCGGCCTGCTGCTCACGGGAGCGTTTCAGAAGACCAAGATGCGCGGCAATCACGCGCAGGGGGCCTGCCGGAAACTGCAGGTCCGCAACCAGTGCACCGCGCGGTTCGACACCGGGAAGCTTGAGCTGCTGCACATTGCGCACCACACCTTCACGGAACAGAAGCACATTGCCGTGCCAGCCGTGGCCCTTGGGCATTGTTGCGGTAATGGGGACTGGAACGAGCCCATGGCGGCGCTCAAGCAGGCCGAGATCAAGCAGGCCGGAACGCTCGCCGAAACGCCTGTCGGCTTCCTGCAGGGCAATCACATCCGCGTCGATTTCACTGATGACTTCAGCCGTTCGTTGCGGGTTGAACTGTTTGTCGATACCGATGCATTTGTGGACATTGTAGGATGCAATGACGATATCACCGCCGGTAATATTGGCGTTGAGCGGCCTGAAACCCGGCCTGTTCCGGATAGCAGTCAGGATGGACTTCGATATCCGGTTTGGTTCTTTCTTTTTCAGCACCCGTTTTTCACCTGTCAGGTATTCTGTTCTGAAAGACTATGACTATACCGGAGGAATGAACCGGCGATCAGTCTTTATATAGTCAGATTGTATCTCTGTTTGAATAGCAATCCCCTACACAATCAGGCGATCTCAATATCCGAACGCGGAGGATGTTGGCATAGTTCCTAACCTCATCTTGCAATGAAACGGATCAGCCTGTCAGTGAGGCCGGTATAGGGCGGCTTGATGAGGTCGCTCGGAGCCGGGGCATATTTGGTCAGGACGGGCATTGCCTTGGAAAAGGTCAGAAAACCGTCATGGCCATGATACTGGCCCATACCGCTTGCACCCACCCCGCCGAATGGCAGGCTGCTGCAGGCGAAATGGTAAAGCGTGTCGTTGACGCAGACGCCACCCGCAACGATACGAATGAGCATCATTTCAATTTCTGCAGTGTTATCGCTGAAGCAGTAAAGCGCCAGCGGACGGTCAAGCTTGAGAACAAAGCCGATTGCATCGTCGAGCAGGCGATAGCTGATGATCGGCAGATGTGGACCGAAAATCTCCTCCTGCATGATCGCGCTGTCTGTGGCGGGTTCCAGCACGAGCGCAGGCGCCATTGATCGCGGCTGTTCGGAACCTGCCGGAAGCTCAATGACGGCCTCGCTCCTGTTTGCGGCATCGGCCAGGAGTTTCGACAGCCGCGCTTCCTGAGCATCGTTGATGATCGTCGTGCGGTCTTTTTCCGCTGATACGCTGCCGTAACGTGCCTGCATTTCGCCACGCAGAAGGTTCACGAATTCGTCGCGCTTGCTGTGATGGATCAGAACATAGTCAGGCGCGATGCAGGTCTGCCCCGCGTTGAAGAATTTTCCCGTCGCGATCGCTCGGGCGGCGCGTTTGAGATTAGCGTTTTCGCTGACGATGGCAGGTGACTTGCCGCCAAGCTCAAGCGTCACCGGGGTCAGGTTTGGTGCCGCCGCCGCCATGATCTTGCGCCCGACAGCAGTGGAGCCGGTGAAAAAGAGATGGTCGAATGGCAGCGATGCAAATTGTGCTGACAGGGAAGCATCGCCAAGCGCCACGGTAACACGATCCTCCGGGAACACATCGGCAAGCAGGCTTTGCAGGAATTCGGCGGTGCGTGGCGTGTGTTCTGATGGTTTCAGGAAAACGTGGTTCCCGGCTGCAATTGCCGCGACAAGCGGCGCCAATGCCAGATTGACCGGATAATTCCACGGCGCGATGATCCCCACCACGCCGAGCGGAACATAACGGATTTCGGCCTTGGCGGGCCACATTTTCCAGCCTGCCTTACGGCGTTTCGGTTTCATCCAGCGCTTGAGATTGTGCAGGGCATCATCAATTTCGGAAAAGACGACACTGGCTTCACCGAGCAGGGTTTCGTGCAGCGAGCGATTCCCAAAATCCGCGCTGATGGCCTTCGCCATTTCATCCAGTCTTGCTTCGAGCCGCTCGCGCAGGCGCTTCAGGTCGTCCAGACGCTGCTCATAGGCAGGGCGGTCTTCAAGCCATGCGTGACGCAGGCGCTCGAATGAGAGCTGCAATGCCTGTTCTTCAGTTGTCATAGGCAAAATCCTCCGTTGAACGGGCAAAGAGGAATTGCGCAGCATAATAGGTTGCAAGCACCCACAGACCGTTCAGCGGAATGTCGAGGCTGAAGCGTCCATAAGCAAGCAGCGTGTCGCTTGCCATGAAGAAGAGGCCGCCTGCTGCCGCGAGCCATGCGGCATAGCGCTGTGGCGTTTCCGGCTCGGTGCCGAGCGCGCGGCTCATCGCCTGCGCCGCCATGATGCCGAGCGCTGCGGCATAGATGACGACCGGGATTTTCATCGACGTCGGCAGCGACGACCAAAGGCCTGCTATGATGGCCAAGGCCGCGATGGCAAAAAGGACGAAAACGCCTTTATGCGCGGCAAAGCGCGTATGGCGGCAAAGCGCATAGATATAGGCGCAATGGGTGATGAGAAAGCAGATCAGGCCCGCCATGAAATAATCGCCGGGCAACATCAGGAAAAAGTCCCCGAGTGCTGCAAAAGCCAGGCCAAAGGCGACGGCAAAGCCATAGGATTTCGATTTGGGGCGTTCGGCGCAAAGGACGGCGGCGAGCAGCAGCAGGGTTGCGGTTGGCTTGGTCAGATAGTGCAGCCAGCGCCAGGCGGAATCCTCGCCACTATAGCCCATGAGACTGCCCGCAATGGCGCAGATCGCGCAGAACAGAAACAGGCCGTAAAGCGTTCTGTTTCTCCCGAATTCCAGCAAGCCTTTACGGCGCATATTCGCTCCCCGTTATTATATTTGTAAGCAAATGAATTTGAGCAAAGGACGTCGGATTGTGCCGCCAATTGCGAGATCAGCGCAATAGGCACAATTCATAGGGCTGTTGACAAAGCCTTGCCGAAGGGGCGGGTTCTCTACTCCAATGGTTCGGGAAGCCCGGCTGGAATCAGGAAAGGTTCTTACGTCGCTCGATTTCTTCTTCCGATGGGTGGTCCATCGCAAAAGATCCGGTCTTGAGTTCGCCTGAACGCTGATAATTGGCAATGATGACGCCGCTGGGCGATGTGGTGGAGCTGACCAGCTTGAAGGCTGATGGCACGGATTGCCCGTCGAAGAGACGCTTACCTTTGCCAAGGATGACCGGATAGATCAACAGCCGCAACTCATCGACCAGATCGCTGGCAAGTAACTGATGGACCAGTTCGCTGCTGCCCGAGACTGACAGGTCAGGGCCTTCGGTGGCCTTGATGGCTCTCAATGAGGCGATGATATCGTCGCCCAGCAGTTCACTGTTCTGCCAGTTCAGGCTTTCCGGCCTGTGCGTCGCGACATATTTCGTTACATCATTGAACATTCTGGCGATCTCGCCTTCGCCGGATACGAAGCCGGGGTCGTTGGGGTCTGTTACCTGATGCGGCCAGTGGGCAGCAAAAATATCGTAGGTACGTCTGCCCAAAAGCAGGTCGAACGGCTTGGAAAAGCTTTCACCCATGGCTCCGGCAACCACATCGTCCCAATAGGGCACTGTCCAGCCGCCATATTCGAATTGGCCGGTACGATCTTCCTCCGGCCCACCCGGCGCCTGCATCACGCCGTCGAGGCTCAGGAACGTTCCAACAATGATCCGTCGCATGATTTTCCTCCCAGAAAGCCCGCCACGCGGGGCCTACCTTACAAGGTAGGGGCGGATCAGGATAGATGCGGGCTGTCAGGAGGTATTTCTGCTGCCTTGCGCCTCTTGCCCTCTAGAAACGATGCCAGATCGTCGCTTTGTTTTTCTGCCAGCCGTTTCGGTGCAGCAGGGGTGTGTCGTCATCAGCCAGTGGCCAGCCGATGCACAGATAGAGGCTGAAGTGCCAGCTGGGCGGAGTCTTGAAAAGCGTTTCCATTGCATGTGGACCGAGAATGGAAACCATACCGACGCCAAGCCCGAACGATCTTGCCGCCAGATTGAGATTCTGGACCGCCATTGCCGTGCTGTGCTCCAGGGTAATGGCCATGGATTGTCTGCCGAGGCCTTGCCCTTCGACGGGCGCAGTCTCGGTAAAAATGGCAAGCTGCACTGGAGCAACGCTGATGCCTTCCAGTTTCAAATCGCGGTAATGCTCTGCGCGCGCCCCTTCATAGATTTGTGCGGCCGACCGGTTGGCTTCCAGAAAGTTGTCATACACCGCTGCACGTATTGCAGCAGTTTCAACTGAAATCACGCGCCAGGGGCGGGCATTGCCGACGGAGGGAGCATAATCCATCGCTTCGTGCAAAGCATCGATGATTCCGCCGTCTATGGCTCTATCGCTGAAGTGACGGACATCGCGCCGCCATTTCAGCAATTCGAAGAAAGCGTCGCGTTCGGAGGGAGAAAACTGCATCGACTGCCAAATCTGTTGGTCGGATTAACCGGCTTGAAGCTTGATCCTGTCGGGACGACAATCCAGAAACAAAAAAGCCCGCTTGCGCGGGCTTTTTGAGGTGCTTCTGGACCTTGGTAGTGGTCTGAAGACTTGGAAATGGTGCCCAGAAGAGGACTCGAACCTCCACGCCCTTGCGAGCGCCAGCACCTGAAGCTGGTGCGTCTACCAATTCCGCCATCTGGGCGACGAGGACCCATCTAAGGGGTCGACCTGTCTCTGTCAATCGCGTTTTCGACATTCAGCCAGCTTTTTTTCAGCCAATGCTTTTTTCGCGTTGAAATGAGGGACGAGCGCGCTGGCGCGCCCGACGAATTCACAGCCAAACAGCTATCAGGCTTCGAGAATTTCCTTCGAAGCGACAGTCGAATCGGCATTGAGCCGATAAACGACCGGAACACCGGTGTTGAGCTCCTGCTTGAGAATCTGTTCCGGTGTCAGACCATCGAGCGCCATGATCAGTGCGCGGAGCGAATTGCCGTGGGCTGCAACCAGAACGGTTTCGCCGCGCAGCACGTGTGGCTGCACCGTGTGCAGATAGTACGGCCAAACGCGCGCGCCGGTATCCTTCAGGCTTTCGCCGCCCGGAGGCGGGACGTCGTAGGAACGGCGCCAGATATGGACCTGTTCCTCGCCCCACTTGGCGCGGGCATCATCCTTGTTGAGGCCGGACAGATCGCCATAGTCGCGCTCGTTCAGGGCCTGATCGCGGATCGTCTTGAGATCAGACTGACCGAGCTGGTCCAGAATGTGCTGGCAGGTCACCTGCGCACGCGACAGCGCAGACGTATAGGCGATGTCGAACTTCAGACCGGCAGCTTTCAGGCGCTGGCCTGCGGCCTTGGCCTCGGCATGGCCCTGTTCGGTCAGGCCCGGATCGCGCCATCCGGTGAAGAGGTTCTTGAGGTTCCACTCGCTTTGACCGTGGCGGACCAGGACGAGAGTACGAGACATATGCAACGCTCCGTTAGAGAGCGCATCCCGAAAAGTGTGAAGCGGTTTTCGGATAAGATGCGCGATAAGACAAAACTCTGGAGAGCTGATCTGAACAGGTCGGATCGGCGCTCCGGTGGAAACGATCAGTCGTTCAGCCCGAGAACATCGAGCATCGAATAGAGACCGGGCTTTTTGCCATGGGCCCAGAGTGCAGCCTTGATGGCACCACGTGCAAACACCGACCGGTCTTCGGCATGATGGGAGAGAACGACGCGTTCACCGGGACCGGCCAGAATCACCGAATGATCGCCGATGACCGAACCGCCGCGCAATGTTGCAAAGCCGATGGAGCCGGTTTCGCGCGGGCCGGTATAACCGTCACGCACGCGCACGCTGTTTTCCGCCAATGCAATGTCGCGCCCCTTCGCTGCCGCTTCGCCGAGAAGCAGCGCGGTGCCGGACGGTGCATCGACCTTGTGCTTGTGATGCATCTCGAGAATTTCGATGTCGAAATCCGCAGGATCGAGCGCTTGGGCTGCTTTCTGCACCAGAACGGACAGAAGATTGACGCCGAGGCTCATATTGCCGGATTTGACGATGGTGGCATGGCGGGCGGCGGCGCGGATTTTCTCGTCGTCTTCAGCCGAGCAGCCCGTCGTGCCGATGACGTGCACGATGCGCGCTTGCGCAGCAAGCCCTGCAAATTCCACGCTTGCCGCAGGGCTTGTGAAATCGAGGACGCCCTGCGCCTTGGCAAAGACCGGCAACGGATCGTCGGTGATTGTCACGCCGAGCGGGCCAATGCCGGTGACTTCGCCCGCATCCCTGCCGAGAAGTGGCGAGCTGGAGCGTTCGATGGCACCGACCAGTTTCGCGCCTTCGATGGTCTGGATGGTCCGGATCAACGTCTGGCCCATGCGTCCGCCAGCGCCGACGACGACGAGGCCCACTTCGCTGTTCTGCGTTTCTCCGCTCATCGGGGTTCTCCTGTCCGCAATTCTTCTGCCGTTTTTTCGGTGATGATATCGCCGTTGCCGCTCTGCAATTGATAAAAGCGGGCATAAACGCCGTTCTGGATGCCGATCAGATCGTCGTGACGCCCTTCTTCCACCACACGACCAGCTTCCATCACCACGATGCGATTTGCATTGACCACCGTGGAAAGACGATGGGCAATCACGATTGTGGTGCGGTTCTGCATGATGCCTTCCAGCGCTTGCTGGACCCGCTTCTCCGATTCGTTGTCGAGGGCGGAAGTCGCTTCGTCGAGCAGGAGAACCGGCGCATTGCGCACGATGGCGCGAGCGATCGAGACGCGCTGGCGCTGGCCGCCAGAAAGCGTCACGCCGTTTTCGCCGACCGGCGTGTCGTAGCCCTGCGGCTGTTGCAGGATGAATTCATGCGCATGGGCAAGTTTCGCCGCCTCGATGATTTCCTCATCCGTCGCGTCCGGGCGGCCATAGCGGATATTGTCGGCAATGGTGCCTTCAAACAGATAGGGCTGCTGCGAGACATAGGCGATGGCATGGCGCAGCGACTGCTTCTTGACCTGTGCGATATCCTGTCCGTCGAACAGGATCTTGCCGCTGTCGAGATCGTAGAAGCGCTGGACAAGATTGATGAGCGTCGATTTGCCCGCGCCTGACGCGCCGACCACGGCAGTGGTTTCGCCCGCCTTGGCGACGAAGCTGACGCCGTGAAGCACCGGCGCGGTCTCGTTATAGGAGAAATAGATATCCTCGAAGCGGATTTCGCCAGGACCGGCTTTCAGTTCCACGGCGTTTGGAAGATCGCGCTGGCGCGGCTCTATATCCAGCACTTCATAGATCATGCGCGCATTGACGAGCGCCTTTTCCAGCCCGACCTGAAGGCGGGCGAGGCGGCGAGCCGGATCGTAGGCAAGCAGCATTGCGGTGATGAAGGCAAAGGTCGCGCCGGGAGGCTGCTGTTCGAGAATTGCGCGATAGCCGCTATAGGCCAGCACGCCGGAGACGGCAAAACCTGCCAGCATTTCAGAAATGGGCGTCGTGCGCTCGGAGACCTTGGCGATCTTGTTGCTGCGGCCTTCGGACTGGTCGATGAGCTTGCCGATCTTGGCGCGTAGCTGATCTTCCATCGTAAAGGCTTTGACGATGGCGATGCCCTGAATCGATTCCTGCATCGCACCCAGCAAATGGGAATTGAGATGCACGAGATCACGGGTGACGGAGCGAATGCGGCGTGAAATATAGGCAACGGCGAGAATAAGCGGCGGTCCGATCAGGAAAATCGCAACGGACAGAACCGGGTCCATGTAGAACATCATGCCGACGAGACCGACGAGTGAGATGAAATCGCGCGCGATCGACGAAATCGTCATGTTGAGCAGATCGCGAATGCCGGAAACGTTCTGATTGATCTGCGCTGCCAGATGACCGGAACGGGTGTCGTTATAGAAATCGAGACCGAGCTTCATCAGATGGTCGAAAATGCGCTTTTGGTAGCGCGCGACCAGATTGTTACCGATCTTGGCCAGTTCCACAGCCTGTATATAGCCGGAAATGCCACGCAATACGAAGATGGCCAGCAATGTGCCACAAATGACCCAGACCAGAGCGAGATTTTGCTCATAGAAGATCTTGTCGATCATCGGCTTCATCATATAGGCCAATGCGCCATTCGATCCGCCGACGATGAGCGATGCCAGAATGGCGATAATGTAATTCTTTTTATATTCGCGGACGTTTTCCGACATCATGCGCCGGATTACGCGGGTGGCTTCGCCCGTATCGATCTTCTTGTTTTTCTTCTTAAATAGACTCACGTGCAAAAGCGCTTTTTGTCTCTTAGCCCTCCGGCAGGTCCGGCGGCTATCGTTGAAAAATACGACTTCCCATACGGAAACGCTGCACTGAAAAAGCCATCGGCAATTTCAGTGCAGCGTTTCTATAACGTTATCCGTGCGGCTTGACCATCCTCAAGCTTTGCCGGTCAGAGCGGGATGTTTTTAAGCTGAACCATCATCCCGCTCTAAGTTTTTGTTTGAGCATGATTTTACCCGAAAACCGGTTCCCACTTTTCGGAATCATGCTCTAATGCGCCAGCGGCGTCCTTCGGTCGAAACTTCGAAACGGGCGGGGGCCTGCGCAAAGGCGGAAAGCCCTGTGAGGGCTGCAAGCTGGTGCGTGATCACGCGGACAGGAATGTCGCGCATGATGGCCTTGTGCGGGGCTTTGTCTTCGAATGCTTCGCGAAAAGCGCCGGACTTGAGCGCAGAAAGGATGCGCTGCGGAATGCCGCCGGAAAGATAGACACCGCCATGCGCCATGAAGATCAGCGCCAGATCGCCTGCAACGCGTCCGAGATAGGTGACGAACAGATGCAGGGTTTCTTCCGCCTGCGCATTGCTGCCATCGAGCCCTGCTGAAGTGATGTCGGCAGGTGTTTCCAGCGTTGGCGTCACCTTGTCGGCGGCGCATATGGCAAGATAGAGATTGCGCAGGCCGCGGCCGCACAGGATCTGTTCGCCAGCGACGCGGCCGTCGATGCGTTCGATATGCGGGAAGACCTGATAATCGCGTTCCGTGCGTGGGCCGATATCGATATGGCCGCCTTCGCCAGGCACCGGCACCCATGCATGGCGCGTGCGGACAAGACCGGCAACGCCAAGCCCCGTGCCCGGTCCGAGTACGACGCGGGTGGCAACCACTTCTTCCGGCTTGCCGCCAATCTGTTCCAGATGATCGCTGCCGAGAGACACGACGGCAAGCGCCTGCGCCTCGAAATCGTTCAGCACGGTCACGTCCTCGAAACCGAGATCGGCGATCATCTTCTTCGGGCGCACGACCCAGTCGCAATTGGTGAGGTCGATTTCGTCACCGTCGACGGGACCGGCCACGGCGAGAATTGCGGAGCGTGGCCGGATCGAAGTGTGATCAAGAATGGCGCTCTGTATCGCCTCATCGATGGTTGCATAATCCGCCGTCTGGAGAACGGGAAACTCCTTCGGCTCTGCATTGGAATCCACCAGGATAGCAAAGCGGGCATTGGTGCCGCCGATATCGCCGACGAGTACTGGAAACCGGAACCCCTGTTCGACCAGCTCTATCTCTTTGTTTTCATGCATGTCTTTGTCCCAAAGCCGGTTCCCACTTTTGGGAGACATGCTGTAGTCGCCAGCATGCCCTCTCCCTGGTCATGTCTTCCGCCCGCGGTGGTCTTCCGCGGGCGAGCCTGTCTTGTGCAGGATTAGAGCGCGTTTCGATCTGATTGGATCAGATCGGCGCTCTAATCATCTGTTTTTACGCGCATCTTTTCCGAAAACCATTTCACACTTTTCGGGATGCGCTCTAATCAAGCGCCTTGATCAGCTTTTCCGCTGTCGCGCGATTGAGCGCCATTGGAATATCGTAGACGCTGCCAAGGCGTGTCAGCGCCTTCACATCGACATCGTGCGGAAGCGGGGACAGCGGGTCGATGAAGAAGATGAGCACTTCCACCGTGCCTTCTGCGATCATCGCGCCGATCTGCTGGTCTCCGCCGAGCGGCCCACTTTTCACACGCTGAATGCTGAGTGAAGGACAGGCATCCAGAATGAGGCTGCCAGTTGTCCCCGTCGCCACGATGTCAAAGCGGGCCAAAGCCTGCTCATGCGCTTTGGCGAAGGCGACCATGTCATCCTTCTTCTGGTCGTGGGCGATCAATGCGATGCGCAGGCGTTCCGTCATGAATGAGCAACCTTACGAGTTGATAACCTTGTCATTAGCATTCTAAATCGTTTTAAATCTATAGCGAAGTGCCAAAGACCTGAAAAGCGCTAAAAGCCGTTACTGCACGCCGTAGGTGACATCCGCAACCGAATTCGGCGCAGGGCCGTTGAGGACGGCGGCACAGGCCTTCGGCAGATCGGAAACCATCACCGGACGCGGCTTTTTCGGCGGTTCCTTCGACGGTTTTGCAGGTTTCCATGGCTCGTCGGTAAACCACCAGGCGAGCGACTTGTCACAACCGTCGCCAGCAGCCACTTTCGGCTGTCCCTTGCATTGAGGCGAACCGGGCTGGCAGGTCAGGCGCACATGGAAATGGTAGAAGTGCCCCCAATAGGGGCGAACCTTGCCGAGCCAGCTTCGGTCGCCCGTCACTGTGTCGCAAAGCTGCTTCTTGATGCCCGGATGCACGAAGATGCGCTCGACTTCCGGATAGCTTGCGGCATGCTTGATGAGGGCCGTGCGGGCAGGGGTCCATTTTTTCGGGTCCACATAAAGCGAATCCGGCTTCAGCATCGAAACGGCGGAAACGCTCTCGCGTTCGGCATCGGAAAACCGCTTTTTCGGCATCGGTGTCAGCCAGATATCTGCATCGAGGCCGACCTGATGCGAGGCATGACCGGTGAGCATCGGGCCGCCGCGCGGCTGCGAGATGTCACCGACGAGCAGGCCGGGCCAGCCGTCCTGTGCTGCATCGCGGGACAGTTTTTCCAGAAGACCGATCATGCGCGGATGACCCCAGCGGCGATTGCGCGAAAGGCGCATGACCTGCCAGTTCGGTCCATCCGTCGGCAATGCCACAGCACCGGCGAGGCATCCTTTGGCATAAAAGCCGATGGACTGCGGCTGCTGCGCCAGCACAGGAAGCCTTTCACCGCCGAAAGCCTGTTTGGCCGGCATGTCTTCCGCCATGGCCATTGGCGCGAAGTCGGGTGCGATCATTGCGGCCAGCGAAGCTGCGAGAATGATCTTCTTCAATCTGTTTGCGATCATGGGGCAGTTCCATGTTTTGCCTACAGCATCGTCTTTCCGAAAATCGATTTCGATTTTCGGAAAGACGATGCGTAGATTCGATCGGTTAGAGCATCCTTTGTGCGTCCATATGGACGCATGGCGCTCTAGGGGCTGCGGCTGCGAATCAAGGCAACCGGATTGCGGGTATTATGCTGTGTCCACGGCAGGGCTTCAATGGCGGTCGACAGTTTGTGCTGCCGACCGCCATTTCCCTCAGCTCTTTCGTAGCCTTGCAAGCATGGCCAGAACCAGCAACGGCATGAAGGTGCAGAAGGTGATCAATGGCCAGGCAGTATCGCCAGGCAGGAAAATGACCAGTGCGGTTCCTGCGAGACTGACGATCAGGCTCTGAACACAGAAATAGACAGCGACCGCCATGCCCGCATTGTCGTCAAAAGCTGCAAGCGCACCATTTGCCGTCATCGATGCGGTGAGAACGATCCCGATAGCGGCAAGCCACATCGGGACGATGAGGCTTGTGAATGATGGTTGCAGCAGTGTCTCTCCCGCCAGAAGCAGGAGCGCGCTGGCAAGGAGCACGACCATGCCAAGGGCCACGCTAGTACGGGCACCCCATTTCTGCGTCTGGCGCGGCAGGATGCGCGTGGCGGCGATCATGACGCCGGCAACGCTTGCGAAGGCAAGGCTGAATCCTGTTTCACCGAAGCCGCTGCGTTCGATCAGAATGCGCGGTGCGGTAGAAAAGAATACGAAGAACGTGCCCATCGCCGTGGCAAAGCCGAGCGTGTAGGTCCAGAAGCGGAAATCCTTTATGATCCGCCCCAGACTGCCGGCGTTTGGCGCATCGCCGGTCGGTCGTGTCTCGTGCCAGTGGCGCAAGGCGCGCCATGTTGCGATGAGACCGAACAGGCCCAGCAATGCGAAGATTGTCCGCCATCCGAAACCCTTTGCAATCAGTGCACCGGCAATCGGGCCAAGCGCAGGGACGAAGGAAAGCATGGCGCTGAAAAGGCCGTAGATCGTCGCGCCTTCGGGACGCGTCGCATAGACGTCGCGCACCGTTGCGAAAGTGGCGACAAGTGCCGCCGAGGCGCCCGTTGCCTGTACGAAGCGAAGCGCCACGAATAGCGCGGCATTGTCGGTAATCGCCAGCGCGAAGGACGAAAGGGCGAAAACCAATCCGCCACCAAGCAGGATGGGCCTGCGTCCGAAGCGGTCCGACAACGGGCCGAACAGCAGTTGCCCGACACCCAGCATCACCATGTAGAGGCTGAGCGTCAGCTGCACCATGGCGGGTGTCGTTTGCAGGATGGCGGGCATGGACGGCACGACCGGCAGGTAGATGTCCATGGCCAGCGAGGCGAGAATGTCGAAAGGGGCCATCAGCGCGAGCGCAAATGGCAGGGAGTAGCTCCAGCGTGGAGTTTGTTTGTTATCAAAAGGCATGACGAAGCATCCGCTCGAGAAAGAATTCGGGGGCGGCGATCTGCCTTCTTTACAACGCGTGTCTTATCCGAAAATCATTACACACTTTTCGGGATGCGCTTTAAGGGAAATTGGTCCGGGGCAGATGCCGCAACAGGTCGGAAAGGCTGTTGCGGCTTATCTGGTTGCGAGTTCGGTGCTGCTCATTCTGTTTTGTCCCGGTTCAATTGCGGACGCATTTTTAACAGCCGCATCTGAACAATGCAAATCAGTGCCAGCTATCGTCGCGCCACATCGCCGAAAAGGCGGTCTTGTAGTCGGGATAGGCAAATTCATAACCGAGATCCCTGATGCGCTGGTTGGAGACACGCTTGTTCTCGCCATAGAAGGAGCGCGCCATCGGCGTCATGTCGGCTTCCGCGAAGGGGACTTCCGGTGGCGGCGTCACGCCCATCAGTTCGGCTGCATAGGTGACGACATCCTGTGGCGGGCTTGGTTCATTGTCGGTGATATTGAAGATGCCGCCCGTGTTGGTCCCCGCCAGAAAACGCAGGCTACCGGCGATGTCATCTACGTGGATGCGGTTGAAGACCTGATTGTCTTTGATGATACGCCGTGCAGTACCGCGTTCCAGATTAATGAAGGCGTTGCGGCCCGGCCCGTAAATGCCGGAAAGACGCAAGATTGCGAGCGGCGTTCCGTGCCGTTCGCTCAATTGTCCCCATGCTTCTTCGGCTTCCACCCGCTCCAGACTGCGGCGGGACGCAGGCTTGCAGGGAGCAGTCTCGTCCACCCATTGGCCCTGATGGTCGCCATAGACGCCGACCGTCGACAGATAGCCGATCCAGCGAATGGTGTTGTCGGGGCGACGAAGCGCTTCTTCTACAACGGCGACCGCCGGGTCGCCGCTTTCGCCGGGCGAAATCGAAACGACCACATGGGTCGATTGGGCAAGCCGGTCCAGAAGGTCGGGCGAAGGTGTTTCACCGTCAAAGAGCATTGGCTTTATGCCCGCCTTTTCAAGGAGCGGGAATTTCTGCTCGTGCCGCGTTGTCCCGTCGATGCGTTCCGCCTCACCTGTCATCCTTTGAGCAAAGGCCTGGGCAGAATAACCGGCTCCGAACAGAAAAACGCGCATCAAACTTCCTCCATAGAGCGCCGTGCGCCCGTTGGGACGCACAAAGGACACTCTAATCCATTGAATCTACGCATCGTGCTTTCCCAAAATCGCTTCCGATTTTCGGGTCGATGCGGTGGTCCACTCTGCTTGCACCGTAGCATCCTCTTCCGATGAGGCCAGACGTTTCTGCATTTCAGCCACACGGTCGGGATTGGCCAATTGCTTCAAGGCCCATATTGCTGCGCCGCGCACGACAGGCGCTTCGTCTTCCAGCAGTCGTTCGACATCTGGCAGAAGCGTTTTATCACCGGAATTACCGGTGGCGATCAGCACATTGCGGAGGAAGCGGTCGCGCCCGATCCGTTTCACCGGGGAACCCGAAAACAAAGTGCGGAAAGCGGGGTCATCCAGTGTCAACAGGTCGGCCAGACGCGGCGCTTTCAGATCGTCGCGGGCTTTCAGCTTCATTTCGCTGGTTGCCTGCGCAAACTTGTTCCAAGGGCAGACGGAAAGGCAGTCATCGCAGCCATAGATGCGGTTGCCCATGACTTTACGGAATTCGTGCGGGATCGGCCCCTTGTTCTCGATGGTGAGATAGGAAATGCAGCGCCTTGCGTCGATGCGATAGGGCGAGGGGAAGGCCTTGGTCGGACAAGCGTCGAGGCAGGCGCGGCAGGAGCCGCAATGGTCGCGGTCAGGCGCGTCGGGCGGAATTTCCGCCGTTGTGAAGATGGAGCCGAGGAATAGCCACGAGCCAAGCTCGCGGCTTACCAGATTGGTGTGCTTTCCCTGCCAGCCGAGCCCCGCGGCCTCAGCCAGCGGCTTTTCCATGACGGGCGCGGTGTCGACGAAGACTTTGACATCCTGTCCGGCGCGCGCGGCAAAACGGCTCGCCACATGCTTGAGCTTGCCCTTGATGATGTCGTGATAGTCGCGGTTTTGCGCGTAGACCGATATGGCCGCGCGATCCTGTTGCTCCAGAATGGCGAGCGGGTTGGCATCCGGCCCGTAATTCATCGCCAGCATCATGATGGAACGGACTTCCGGCCACAGCACGCTTGGATCGCTGCGGCGCGCCTCGGTTTCCTCCATCCATTCCATGTCGGCGTGGTGGCCATCGGCAATATATTGGCGCAGCCGTTCGGGCGCTTGCGGAATTGCATCCGGCGTAGTGAAGGCGACGGCATCGAAACCGACCGCCTTCGCCTCTTCGATCAGGAAGCGCTTCAGCTTTTCGGTTTTCGAATTAGAAGTCGAGGTCGCCATAATGGGCCACCGGGGCAAGCCCGCGCACGCGGTCAGAAAGCAATGGGCGGAAGGCCGGACGCGATTTCATGCGTGCATACCAGTCACGCGCCGCTTTGGTTTCGCCCCACTCGATTTCGCCGAGATAGTCCAGCACGGAAATGCATGCTGCAGCAGCCATGTCGGCATAGCTTGGATGCGCGCCACCCAGCCAGTCGCGTGTCGCGGCCAGCCAGTCGATATATTTCATGTGCTGGCGGATATTGGTGCGGGCGGCGCGGATAGCGGTCGAATCCGGCGCGCTACCGCCCATTTCGGCGGCCATCTGCAGCTTGAACACACGTTCGCGCGCGATGTGGCGTGTGACTTCATTTTCGAATTTCAGCAGAAACCAGTCAACGAGGCGGCGCACTTCGGCGCGCTCCATCGGGCTTTCCGGCAGAAGGCGGCGGCTGCGTTTCAAAGCGCCACGGGTTTCGTCCAGATATTCGGCAATCACCGTCGCGCCGACGACCGGAAGGTCATTTTCAGCCAGAAGAACGGGCAGGGTGCCCGCCGGGTTCAGCGCCAGAAATTCTTTGCGACGTGACCACGGTCGTTCCTCGATCAACTCCGCTTCAACGCCATACTCGCCGAGGATGAGCCGCACATAGCGCGAACCCGAAGACATGGGATGATGAAAAAGCGTAAGCATGATCGACGCGATACTCTCGACTGAAGCTTGAATTGAACGTCCGGAGATAGCACGGCGGCTGGCGTTTGCGCATGCAGCAGGCTATTCCTGCTACCGAGCGATTCGACACCGCCTCAACGGAATATAAAGTCTATAAGGGCTATGTCTGCGTGAGACAAGCAATCGCTGGAAGTGCTCGTTTTTGCCTCGGCAACCGCAATCGCGGCCCGGTCTTGCTGCCATCATGGTGCCCAATATTCTAAGGTGCTGACTTCATGGATGTTTTTAATCTGCTGGAAGCCGCGTTTCTCGGTCTTATCGAAGGCTTGACCGAATTTATCCCGGTTTCCTCCACCGGGCATTTGCTGCTGATCGGCCATTTTCTTGGTTTTGAATCCACAGGAAAAACCTTCGAGGTTCTGATCCAGCTTGGTGCCATTCTGGCCATCTTGACCGTCTATTCGGCAAAACTTTTGAAAATCCTGACCGATTTTCCCCGCGATGCCCGCACGCGGCGCTTCGTCTTTGGCATTCTGGTTGCCTTCCTGCCCGCTGCCGTCATCGGCGCGCTGGCGCACGGCTTCATCAAAAGCGTGCTGTTTGAAACGCCGATGCTTGTCTGCATCATGCTCATCATCGGCGGTTTCATCCTGCTCTGGGTGGACCAGCTCAATCTGCGTCCGCGCTATCATGATGTGATGGATTATCCGCTGCCCATGTGCCTCGCCATCGGCTTCATCCAGTGCCTGGCCATGATACCAGGCGTGTCGCGCTCCGGCTCCACCATTGTCGGCTCGCTTCTGCTGGGGGCCGACAAGCGCTCGGCGGCGGAGTTTTCGTTCTTCCTCGCTATGCCGACCATGGCAGGCGCTTTTGCCTATGACCTCTACAAGAGCCGCAATATCCTGTCGCTCAACGACGGTGCGCTGATCGGGGTCGGCTTCGTAATGGCTTTCATCTCGGGCGTTTTCGTCGTGCGCTATCTGCTGGACTATGTGTCCCGCCACGGCTTCAAGCTGTTCGGCTGGTGGCGCCTGATCGTCGGGTCGGTGGGGTTGGCTGCGCTTCTCGTCTGGGGATGAACGTCGTCAAATTCAGACAAAGTTCGGCGTATAAAAAGTCGGGCAAAAGAAAAGGGGCCTTTCGGCCCCTTGTTCATTTTCCGATGAGCGGAATGTCTCACGCAAAACCGGTTTTGGTGTACTGGCCGGCAACGCGGTAGCGCCACAGATAGGATGGCAGCACGGCGTCGACGCCTTCCGGCGTGATGCCCATGCCTTCCAGCGTGCGGCCTTCCTTGATCGCCTTTTCGGAAACGACATTGTCGAATTTCAACAGCGTCACCTGATCGTTGGTGAGCATCGGGTTCGGCAGCAGGCCGAGGATCGATGCCTGCAAACGGGCAACCCACCAGGGCATGGAAATGATGAGGCGCTTGCGGGCGATAACGCCGAGCATGTCCTTCATCCAGTTCTTGAACGGCTGCACATCCGGGCCGCCGAGTTCATAGACGCCACCCGGCATCAGCTTGCCATCGACGGCGCGGGCGACGGCTTCCGCAACGTCACCGACATAGACCGGCTGGAGCTTCGTTTCGCCGCCGCCGATAGCTGGCAGGAACGGCGAGAAGCGCGCCATGTTGGCGAAGCGGTTGAAGAAGCGGTCTTCAGGACCGAAAATGATCGAAGGGCGCAGGATGACGCTTTCCGGCAGAACGGAAAGAACTGCGTTTTCGCCTTCGCCCTTGGTGCGTGCGTAATCCGATGGCGAATTGACGTCGGCTGCGAGCGAGGACAGATGCGTCATGCGAATACCTGCGGCCTTGGCGGCTTCGGCGATGTTCTTCGCGCCCAGCACCTGAACGGTGTTGAAACGCTGGCGACCGCTTTCAGCAAGGATGCCGACGAGGTTCACGACATGGTCGGAACCCTTGACGACATGTTCGACCGAAGCGCGGTTGCGGACATTGGCCTGCACCATCTGTATCTGGCCGACGTTGCCGAGCGGAGCCATGTAATAGGCAACTTCCGGCTTGCGCACGGCAACGCGCACGCGATAGCCGCGCTTGGTAAGACTTGCGACGACCGCGCGCCCGACAAAGCCGGAGCCGCCGAAAACGGTGACCAGTTTCGGCCTGTTGTGGACTTCGTTCGGTTCGGTCTTCATCCTAAACTCCTGCATGAAAGCCAGCTGCGCCGCTTGCAATGAGCGGCGGCGATGCGTCTATATTGCCGGTGATTTATCGCCTTTTGGCCACAAGGCAAAGGGGACTTGTTGTCACGATCATGATAGCAGGACTTTTTCCCGTGTTCGTTTTTTTGTTTCAGCGTGATCTTATCCGAAAACCGCTTTGAGATTCCGCTTCTTGCTGTTAAATCGCGCGCATGAGCACACCACTTGACCATATTCGCAATTTTTCGATCGTCGCCCATATCGACCACGGCAAATCGACGCTGGCCGACCGCCTCATTCAGTTGACCGGCGGGCTGGACACGCGCGAGATGAAGGATCAGGTTCTCGACTCGATGGATATCGAGCGCGAGCGCGGCATCACCATCAAGGCGCAGACCGTCCGTCTCAGCTACAAGGCGAAGAACGGCGAAGATTATGTGCTGAACCTGATCGACACGCCCGGACACGTCGACTTTGCCTATGAAGTCTCGCGCTCGCTGGCTGCGTGCGAAGGTTCACTTCTGGTGGTGGACGCCTCTCAGGGCGTGGAAGCGCAGACGCTGGCCAATGTCTATCAGGCCATCGACAACAACCATGAAATCGTGGTTGTGCTGAACAAGATCGACCTGCCCGCTGCCGAGCCTGAGCGCGTCAAGCAGCAGATCGAGGAAGTGATCGGCATTGATGCGGCGCAGGCCGTGCACATTTCTGCCAAGACCGGCATCGGCATTGAGGATGTGCTGGAAGCCATCGTCACGCAATTGCCCGCGCCGAAGGAAGGCGACCGCAATGCGCCGCTCAAGGCCATGCTGGTCGATAGCTGGTATGACAGCTATCTTGGCGTTATCGTTCTGGTGCGCATCATTGATGGCGTCCTGAAAAAGGGCCAGACCATCCGCATGATGGGCACGGGCGCGAAATATCCGGTGGAACGCACCGGCGTGTTCACGCCGAAGATGGTTCAGGTGGACGAACTCGGTCCCGGCGAGCTTGGTTTCATCACCGCTTCGATCAAGGAAGTGGCCGACACCCGCGTCGGCGATACGATCACCGAAGATCGCCGCCCGACGAACAAGATGCTGTCTGGCTTCAAGCCCGCGCAGCCGGTCGTGTTCTGCGGCCTGTTCCCGGTCGATGCGGCGGATTTCGAGGACCTGCGCGCCGCCATGGGCAAGCTGCGCCTCAACGATGCGTCGTTCTCGTTCGAAATGGAAACCTCTGCTGCGCTTGGTTTCGGCTTCCGCTGCGGGTTCCTTGGCCTGCTGCATCTGGAAATCATCCAGGAACGTCTTGAGCGCGAGTTCAATCTCGACCTCATCACGACCGCGCCTTCGGTTGTCTACCGCCTGAACATGCAGGACGGATCGCAGAAAGAGCTGCACAACCCGGCCGATATGCCGGATGTGGTGAAGATCAATGCGATTGAAGAGCCATGGATTCGCGCGACCATCATGACGCCGGATGATTATCTCGGCGCGATCATGAAGCTCTGCCAGGAGCGCCGTGGTCTGCAGATTGATCTGACCTATGTTGGTCCCCGCGCCATGATCACCTATGATCTGCCGCTCAACGAAGTGGTGTTCGATTTCTACGACCGTCTGAAGTCGATCTCGAAGGGCTACGCTTCGTTCGACTACAATCTTTCGGATTACCGCGAGGGCGATCTGGTCAAGATGTCGATCCTCGTGAACGAGGAGCCGGTCGACGCGCTTTCGATGCTGGTGCACCGCTCGGCGGCGGAAAAGCGTGGCCGCGCGCTGTGCGAAAAGCTGAAGGAACTGATCCCGCAGCACATGTTCAAGATCCCGATCCAGGCGGCCATCGGCGGTCGTATTGTGGCGCGTGAGACGATCTCGGCGCTGCGCAAGGACGTGACGGCCAAGTGCTACGGCGGCGACGTGACGCGCAAGCGCAAACTTCTGGAAAAGCAGAAGGAAGGCAAGAAGCGCATGCGCCAGTTCGGCAAGGTCGAAATCCCGCAGGAGGCCTTCATTCAGGCGCTCAAGATGGGCGATGATTGATCTCAAGTTGTTTTAGGGGCGCTTCGGCGCCCTTTCTTTTTGAACTTTGACGATGCCAATTTCGTCCTCATCCTGAGGAGCCTTCTGAGCTTGCGAAGGAGGTGTCTCGAAGGACGAGGGCGACAGCGCTCCCTCAGCCCTTCGAGACGGCTCCCATGAGCTACGCTCAGGGTGGACTTGCCCTTATTTAGTGGAGAGGTTCTGTCACTAATTT